>CAYOKO010000001.1:0-19605 GCA_964404555.1 uncultured Bacteroidaceae bacterium
TAGCTTCTCGGGAGCTACCGAGAAGACAAGCCTTATGATATGCATCGCTCAGTTCATTGTAATCAATAATATATTCTCCCAGCGATGAAGACCCGATTGGAAGCAAAAGCACCTGCTACGCTACTGTCGAAGATTTGAAGAATGACACGACCTACATCTACCATCCTACACATCCTGCGCCTATAAGTGTTAAATGGGATAAGTTTATGATGATATACGACAAAATGGACAATAGTTTAACAAAGAATTATAACTACTGTAGTTGTCTTGTGGGAAATAGATGGCTTGGTATGGAAGCGCGTTTACATGGCACATTAACCTGCGACGATGAAACCAAAACGCCGTTGGAGATTGATATAAATTATGTGGTGTTCTAAAACACTACTGTCCACTTTAACGGGACAGTAGTGATTTCGAGTGATGAATAAAGTTGGGAACCATCATGCTAGAGATTATACGCTTGGTGGTTCCTCCTTTTATTACAGTCCATTTAGTGCATCCCAATAGGGTCTCAGCCAGTCTGTAATTTCTTGAACAACGGTCCTAAATGGTAGCGCTTCTTGATAGTGCAGCTTCTTTAGGAAACTTCTCCAACGTGTCTCCATATCCTCGTCCGCAGAAAACCCATCGGAGAATAATATGTGGTGCTCATCATATCTCGTACCTCTGTTTTGAAATGTTGCTTTAATAGCTTCGCTAAGGGTGGTTCCATTGAATTGATGCATCTGTTTAATGCGATATAAATCATAGAAATCCTTCATGCGACTATTTAATGTACTTCTAACCACCATTGTCTGAAATTTCTCAGCAACAACAGTCTCCAGCGAGTAGGCGATAATGTGTGTCGCAGGAAAGCCCGATAGCAATACAGGATAGTCTAAGTCAACCGGACTTGGAACAACAATGTCACCAAAACCGACATCCATTGATATTGCTTGTCGGATAGAGTCGAGTTGTGCATCAACGGTTATACGCACACCCGGATATTTCTTCTCTACGGCAATATCATCGGTCGCAATCGTGTCAGCATGAAACAAAACGCCATCTTCAATATACTCTATCTCGCAAATCTCGCGAAAAGCTGATTTAATGTTCTCTTTATCATTGCTAATGCGTGTTCCCATAAAATCAATATCCAATGTTGGTCTTGCTGCAAATTGCTCATAGGCATAGAGCAAGGCTCCGCCCTTTAATATAAACCGACTACGATAGTAACTGATTGATAGGCGGAAGAGTAGACGTTCTTGAAAATATCGTGTTACAAGTTGCTGGTACGGAATGTGTTCCTGCTTTGAAAGGTTAAGCAACTTTGTTTTTACTGAATAGGCATAATTGCTCGTCATATTTTAATCTCCAAATATTGTTTTAGTGTTGAATATATGCGCAGTTCTTGGGCGTAACGGCAAAGCAAGTCTATGTTGGCATCTTTGTTTGAAAGGTAACTGTTAAGAACCTCAGCCATTACATCCGTTCCAATTTTATTGCGGTATTTTATTGCATCGCATACACAGCGTTCACGATTGTATATCGAGGCTCCAAACCCCTGAATGGTATCGAACACCTCTCCCAAATGTAGAATCTTCGGTTGTTGATAAACCAGTTGAATAGCAGGGAAATCCGGAACAACGACCTTGCGAGAACGGTCAATGGCTACGTAATGCGCAGCCGGTATCTGTGTGGTCATTCTATAATGAAACCATGCTGAATACAAACATACAATGCCGCCCGGTACAATCTTATCTACATCAATCATGATGTTTGCAAGTGCATCATTCGTAGCGTACACGCCTCTTTTAATGCGTGTTACATCACCCTTCTTGGTGGCTTCCAGAAGTTCACGGTACTTCTTGCCCTGGTTAATCTCCGGTTTGATGAAGCTGTCTGCCATATTTGCCATATTAATTATAGCGCAAAGTTACTGCTTTTTTTTAAATATGCCGTAGTTTTGCGCTAAAATATTGGTAATAAAATATTATGGATACGTAAACATATACATTTCCTAGGAACATTGATTATGTACCAACGAAAAGAGAAAAATAAAACTGTTTAGGGGAAAAAAGAGCCGAAAACGGGACTCGAACCCGTGACCCTCTCATTACGAATGAGATGCTCTACCAACTGAGCCATTTCGGCAATGTAAGAGACCCCCAGTGGGGCTTTACGGCTGCAAAATTAAGAACTTTTTTTCAATGCTGCAACAAAAATGACGATAAAATTGAAAAAATCTTGCTTTTCGCTTTCTAAAATCAAATATTTTACCTATTTTTGAACCTCAATATCACCAAAGATAATAAAATTAAAATATAAGAAAGAGATGAAAGCAAAACTGTTTCTCCTAGGAGTAGCCATGCTACTTACCGGCGGTAGGCTGTCCGCCCAAACAGACGTTACGGCACAGTATCTCACAAATGCTTCGTTCGAAGCAGATGCCACGACCTGTACCAACAGCAACCAAGTAACCAATAGCGCCGACGGACTGCGCGGATGGACCACCACCTCACTCACCGGATGGACACTCACCACCGGCGGCGTCACCTCACTCCTTATCACCGAGGACTGCTATACCGACAACAACTTCGGTAAAGCCGGAAAAGTATCCGACGGCACCTATGCCTACTACCTGCGACAAGGATGGAGCACCGGTACCAGCTCTCTGAGCCAAACCCTCTCCAACCTGCCCGAAGGAACCTACAAACTCGTGGTACATCAAAAAACCGGATACGCCAACAGCGCCAACTCCGCCCTCACGATAAAAGCGAGCGGTGCCACCGTAAATGCATCGAGCGTGGTGGCCTTTTCTGCCGGTTCCACCGGATGCATGACCGAGAACGGATGGACGGTATCCTCCGTAATGTTCGACGTTACCTCCACACAAGATGTAGCCCTTACACTCTCCGTAAACTGGTTGAGCGGCGGCTCCTGCATCCTGCTGGACAACATACAACTTATACAGTACCCATTAGGGTACGAGGAACCCAAAGAACCCGAAATCTCCGGTGAAACCGAAGATAACGTAACCTCCTACACCGAAGGCGTTATTACCCATGCCTTCGTGGAAGAAAGTACGATGAAATCGGACCTTTTGCAGATGTTGGCCGACTTTATGACCTACTGCAAGAACGATTTCCAAGACTGTGTAGCCCCCAACAGCGTGAACGAAGTTTGCGGAGCATTCAAAGGCGAAAACACCATGGGCAACAACGAACAAGGTGTCCGCCCCAATGCCGACCTCTCCATGATTTGCGCCTTCCTCGCCAAGTACGGCAAAGGAAAAGTAACCCTCCCCACCGGCGTAACGTGGGACGACGTAGAGACCCTCGCCATGAAGAGCCTCGTCTTTGCCTACTCCACCCACAAAGCCAACAAACTAAAGGTATGCTCCGGCGGCAACTACTGGGGCTCCACCTCCACAAGCGACTGTGTATGGGAAAGCTCCCTCTGGGCCATGAGCGTATGCTACAGCGCCTTCTTCCAGTGGGACAAGTTGACCGATGCCCAGAAGGGATACATCTATAACCTCGTGAAAGCCGAGTGCAACTACGAGTTGAACCGCACCATCCCCACCGGATACGTAGGCGATACCAAAGCCGAAGAAAACGGTTGGGAAACCAATATCCTAGCCTGTGCCCTGGGACTCTTCCCCAACGATGCACTCGCCCCCGAATGGTTTGCCCGCCTCCGCGCCTTCGCCATCAACTGTTATTCCCACCCCACCGACGCCATTGACGCCACGGTGATAGACCCCGAATACGATAACACCACCGTGAAATCGCTCTATAAGGGACAGAACCTCTACAAGGACTACACCCTGCAGAACCACAACCTCTTCCACACCTCCTACCAGAATGTAGTGATGCAGGAGTTGGGCGAGAGTATGTTGGCACTCAAGATGTTCCAACAGGGAATCAACGGCGAAGAAAAATGGAAAACCAACGCCCTAATGCACAACAACCAAAAGGTAATGGACCTGGTACTCAACGAACTCGCCCTGGCCGACGGCGAACTCGCCATGCCCAACGGCAACGACTGGAGCCTCTTCCTCTACGACCAGATAACCAGTTACTCCACCATGGCTTGTTTCCTGTCCGACCCCAATGCACTCCTCCTGGAGAACCTGGCATATAAATACATACAAGCACGCCAGAAGACCACCACGGACGGCTCCTGGTTGCTCCGTGCCGATGTGGGTGCCCGCAGAATGGGGGTAGAAGCACACCGTGTTATGATGACATGGTTGATGCACGAGATGTGCTCCACCGCCCATCTCCAACCCACCGAGTGGGAAGATTTCCGTGCCGCACACCAAGATGCCAAGATTTTCGACTGCCAGAACATCGTTCGTGCCAACACCAAAGACCGCTTCACCTGCTTCTCCTGGAGCACCGGACTGAGCAGTTACACCGGTTACTTTGCACAGAACTGTCCAGACAAGAACAAAATTATTGTTCCCTACCGTGCCAACAACACCGGTAACCTCCTGGGATGGTACACCGTGAGCGGTAAGGGCACCAATGCCACCCCCGTGGTATCGGGCAACTACGAACTCAAGGGCAGCGGATACGTTATGAACGGTTCGCTCAAGACCAACGATGAGGCTCTCACCCAGTGCTTTGCTTTCTACAGCACCCCGGGTAACGCCTTTATATATGTAGACTATGTACGTGCCAACACCGCCGCCACCATCACCGGAGCACGAGGCGGACTCTTGGCTATCAGTACCGACGAACTCACCAAGACCCAGCGCACCCTCTATCACGAGAACGGACGCTTCCAGGGCAATGGTAGTACGATGAAGGAGTTTGAAACCTCTTGGGTAAACATAGACAATGAGATAGGTGTGGTAGCCCCCGGACAAGCTACCATGGCATTTGGCGATCGTGGTGCCAACAACTCCATCTACACCTCCAAACTTTATCCGCTCTACAGCAATGTATCGCAAAGCGTTAAGGTGGGAGAGGTGGATCGCCGTAGCCTTGTGTACTACAGCAGTGTTTCTGCCGATGCTACGCAGCAGTTTGCCAAGAATGCCATCGCCTTGAAGGACTCCCTGCCTACCGGCTGGAACGGTATCATAGCACAAGATCCCGACGGTACACGTTATCTCTTGGTATCCAATTTCTACGGCGCAAAGACCGCAACTATGAATGTGCCTACCACCGAGGAGGGTACCCCCGTGTTGTCTGTTCCCACGACCGTAACGGACAGCATCTCTACCGCTACCTTCGAGTTGACACGCAACCACAGCGTGGGCGATGCACTGCACGTTTACATCACGAGCGGTGAGATTGTGGCACAGCAAGCCACCGACTCCATCTCCGCCTACCTCACCAACAACGGAAAGAGCAAGGCAACCATAGGGGTACGCATACGTACCGCCGAGGGCGATGTAGTAGGTAATGTGAAAGTTCCTGCCGGTAAGACGGTATTGGTATATGTGAAGAACGGCTCGTTAAGGAGCCGTTCTACCACTTTTCTCTTGGGTGATGCCAACGATGACGGTGAACTTAGCGTATCGGACATCACGGAGATAGCGTCGTACATCCTGAACGGTGCGCCGGATGAAGATGCGGCGGAGCGTGCGGACGTAAACAGCGATGGCGTACTATCAACCGTTGATATTACGCACTTAGCCGATATTCTTTTGGGTATAGAATAAAAATTACAGAAGGGATTCCATCGTGTTGAATCCCTTTATTCTTTCTTCTTCTCTAGCAATTCCATCAATCGAAACATCTCGTCACGATATTTGGCAGCCTCTATAAACTCCAACTTCTTGGCAGCCTCCTGCATGAGTCGCTTCGTATTTGCAATACTTTTTTCCAACTGCGGACGACTCATATACTCCAGAATAGGATCCGCCGCCGTGTTCACCTCCGGCTCCACATACGCCTTCTCCTCGAAGGTTCTTGAATTTGCCGTGGGGATGGAACCCGTCTTGGATGGCTGCATGGAGATGAGGTCCTCCATCTTGCGTTCCTTCTTAATCTGTTGCGGCGTGATGCCATGTGCCTGGTTGTATGACAACTGCTTCTCGCGACGGCGGTTGGTCTCGTCGATGGTACGCTGCATACTCTCCGTGATTCTGTCTGCATACATCACCACCAGACCATTCACATTACGTGCCGCACGTCCGGCGGTCTGCGTCAAGGCACGATGCGAGCGCAAGAAGCCCTCCTTGTCGGCGTCGAGAATCGCTACCAAAGAGACCTCCGGCAGGTCCAATCCCTCACGCAACAAGTTGACACCCACCAATACATCGCAGATACCTGCCCGCAGTTCGTCCATAATGCGCACACGATCCAGCGTATCTACATCGCTGTGAATGTACCGCACCTTAAATCCATAATCCGTCAGGTAGTTCGTAAGCTCCTCCGCCATACGCTTGGTAAGCGTTGTTACCAACGCACGTCCTTGGTTGCTCAAGTGGTGCTGAATCTCCTCCATAAGGTCGTCCACCTGATTGGCACTCGGACGCACCTCTATCACCGGATCCAGCAATCCCGTAGGACGTATCAACTGCTCCACTACAACTCCCTCGCTCTCCTCCAACTCATACTTCGCCGGAGTAGCACTCACGTATATCACCTGGTTAATCAGCTCATGGAACTCATTGAACTTGAGCGGACGGTTGTCGAAAGCCGCCGGCAGACGGAAACCATACTCCACCAAGTTCTTCTTGCGAGCCGCATCGCCTCCCTGCATGGCACCTATCTGCGGTATGGTGACATGGCTCTCGTCCACCACCATAAGGTAATCCTTAGGGAAGAAATCCAGCAGGCAGTAGGGACGCGTACCCGGTTCACGACCGTCGAAGTAGCGTGAGTAGTTCTCTATGCCCGAGCAGTGCCCTAGTTCGCGAATCATCTCCATATCGTATGTAACACGCTCGTAGAGACGCTTTGCCTCAAACTCCTGACCATTCTCCCGGAACTCCCGGACACGTGCCGTGAGGTCGTCCTCTATTTGGTGAATAGCCGCCAACTGCGATTCCTGCGTCGTCATAAAGAGGTTGGCAGGGTAGATGCGATACTGGTCGAACGACCCCATTTTAAGTCCGCTAATCGGCTCAATCTCCTCGATAGCCTCCACCTCATCGCCCCAGAAAATCACCCGGAGGAAGTTGTCGGCATACGCCAAGAAGATATCCACCGTATCCCCCTTGACACGGAACGTACCACGTGTAAACGCCACATCGTTACGCACATACAAGCAAGCCACCAAGCGGCGCAGCAGCGCATTGCGATCCAGCGTCATACCCTTCTGTAGGGCTATGACATTCTCGTAGAACGCCCCCGGGTTGCCCATACCGTAGATACAGGAAACCGACGACACCACAATAACATCCTTACGCCCCGAGAGCAGTGCCGAAACCGCTGCCAATCGCAGCTTATCGATTTCACTGTTTATCGCCAGGTCCTTCTCTATGTACGTATCCGTATGCGGGATGTACGCCTCCGGCTGGTAGTAGTCGTAGTAGGAGACGTAATACTCCACCGCATTGTGCGGAAAAAAACTCTTGAACTCGCCGTAGAGCTGAGCCGCCAACGTCTTGTTATGGCTCAAGATAAGCGTAGGCTTATTGACGTTGGCTATAACGTTTGCAATGGTAAATGTCTTACCGCTACCCGTCACACCCAGAAGGGTCTGTGCAGGTACGCCGCCAAGCACTCCTTCGGTGAGTTGGCGGATGGCTTCCGGCTGGTCGCCGGTGGGTTTATAATCGGATGTAATATCAAAAAATGTCATATCGGGCGTAAAATTAGCTATAAATCTCTGTTCGAAGTGAAATAAAACAGTAAAAAAGTGCAAAATGTATGAATCTTTTTTGTATGTGTACGCTAAAATGATTAATTTTGCAGTTCAAAACATGATTATGAAGAAGAAAATTGCATATATCTTTTTCGCCGTGGTGTGTTTGAGCTCCTGTTCATCGGTCGAAAAAGCTTTCCGCAGTGCCGACAACGATTATCGGTACGAGGCTGCCAAGCAGATGTACGTGGAGGGGAAATATTCCTGGGCAAGCGACCTCTTGAGCGAGTTGATTCCTTTCTTTAAGGGATCGGAGCGAGGCGAGGAGGCGTTGTTCCTCTTGGGTATGTCCAACTATGAGATGGGCGATTACGAAAACGCATCGACCTACTTCAAGAAGTACTACACCACCTATGTGAAGGGTAAATACAATGAGTTGGCTCGCTTCTATTCCGGCAAGTCTCTCTACTACGATACGGTGGATCCCAAGTTGGACCAGTCGTCTACCATCACTGCCATCAACGAGTTCCAGAACTTCCTGGACTACTATCCCTACACTGCCTACAAGGCGCAGACGCAAATCATGATAGAGGAGTTGCAGGATAGACTGGTGGAGAAGGAGTATCTGGCTGCCAAGCTCTACTACGATTTGGGCGATTACATAGGCAACAGTACCTATGGCGGTAGCAACTATCAGGCTTGTGTGGTGACGGCGCAGAATGCGCTGCGTGAGTATCCCTACAGCAACCGCAGAGAGGACTTGAGCCTGTTGGTGGTGCGTGCTAAGTATTCGTTGGCAAAGAACAGTGCCGAGGAGAAGAAGGAGGAGCGTTATCGCGAGGTGGTAGACGAGGCATACGGTTTCCTGAATGAATTCCCCGAATCCAAGCAGGTGAGCGATGTAAACAAGATGTTGGAGTCTGCCAACAAGTCATTGAAGAAATAGAGATAAATAAACTAAAATAGATTTCAATTATGGACTACAAGAAAAGTAAGGCACCCACGAACACCGTGACACGTGACATTATGAATTACTGCGACCAGACCGGTAATATCTATGAGAGCGTGGTGATTATGGGCAAGCGTGCCAATCAGATTGGCGTGGACATAAAGCAGGAGCTTTCCAAGAAGTTGGCCGAGTTCGCTTCTTCAAACGATTCTCTGGAGGAGGTGTTTGAGAACCGCGAGCAGATTGAGATTTCCCGTTATTATGAGAAGCTTCCAAAGCCTACGTTGCTGGCTATCCAGGAGTTTGAGGATAACGAGATTTTCTTCCGTAATCCTCAGAAGGAGAAGGAGGAGCAACTCTAACGTACACTTGATTGTATAGGGTATATGATTCAACGTATACAGTCGCTATATTTGTTGGCAGCCATCATCTTGATGGCTGTTAGCCTTTTTAGTCCCATGGGTCGCTTTGTGGCGGCGGATGGTAGTGTTGCGGGGGTGCTCAACAATTTCTATGTGGAGCTTTTCGTCGATGGAAATCCCAAGGGTGTTTGGGCACTGGGTGCATTGTTGGTGGCGTGTATTGCGCTGTCGGCGGTGTGCATCTTTAAGTTCAAGAATCGTATGTTGCAGACTCGCTTTTGCATCTTCAGCATTTTGCTGTTGGTGGGGTATGCTGTGGCGTATGGGGTGTTTGCGTATATTATAAAAGGTGATATGGGGGTGTCTTTCGCTCCGGATTGGCGGGCGGCGTTCCCGGTTATTTCTATCATCTTGGAGTATTTGGCATGGCGAAACATCCTGAAAGATGAAATGATTGTCCGGTCTCTGGATCGACTGAGATAAATAAAAAACAGCGAGTTGTTTTCCAAGGCAACTCGCTGTTTTTGTATATTCTAACAATACCAATTCAAAATGGTTTCGTAGAGTTCCTGCCTACCGCTGGTCTGCTCCGGCTCACCCTTCTCCTTGGCATACGCATAGATCTCTTCCAAGGAGAGTTTGCCCTCTTCGAACTCCTTTCCCTTGCCCGAATCGAAGGAAGCATAACGCTCCTTTACCATGCCCGGTAGCGGAGACTCCGTGAGTACGGCTGCTGCACTCTCCAGCGCACGAGCCATGGCATCCATACCGCTGATGTGGGCTATGATGATATCGTTCAGGTCGGTGGAGTTGCGGCGGGTCTTGGCATCGAAGTTGGTACCGCCCAGACCCAATCCGCCGTTGCGGATAATCTGCATCATGGCTTGTGTCAACTCGAAGTTGTCTATGGGGAACTGGTCGGTATCCCATCCGTTCTGGTAGTCGCCACGGTTGGCATCGATGGAACCCAACATACCGGCATCTACGGCACAAGCCAACTCGTGTTCAAAGGTGTGTCCTGCCAGGGTGGCGTGGTTCACCTCTATATTCACCTTAAAGTCCTTCTCCAACCCGTTGGCACGCAGAAAACCGATGACCGTCTCGGTGTCTACATCGTACTGGTGCTTACTCGGCTCCATGGGCTTCGGCTCTATCAAGAAGTTGCCCTTGAATCCCTTGCTGCGAGCATAGTCGCGTGCCTTGGTGAGCATGGTGGCCATGTGTGCTTTCTCACGCTTCATGTCGGTGTTGAGCAGACTCATATAGCCTTCGCGTCCGCCCCAGAACACATAGTTGGACGCTCCCAGTTCAATACCAGCGTCTATGGCATTCTTAATCTGTACGCACGCACGAGCCACTACGTCGAAGTCGGGGTTGGTGGAGGCACCGTTCATGTACCGCTTGTGTCCGAATACGTTGGCAGTGGACCACAACAACTTAATGCCGGTTTGCGCCATCTTCTCCTTGAGGTAGGCTACAATCGCCTTCATGTTTGCCTCGTACTCCTCTATGCTGTTGCCCTCGCCTATGAGGTCTACATCGTGGAAGCAAAAGAACTCAATGCCCAACTTCTGCATAATCTCAAAACCTGCATCCGCCTTGTTCTTGGCTATCTCCAGCGCATCTGCTCCGGTATTCCACGGAAAGGTTTTGGTACCGCCACCAAACTGATCGCCCCCTTCGGCACAAAGAGTGTGCCACCATGCCATGGCAAAGCGCAACCACTCCTTCATGGGTTTGCCGAGGACGAGCTTCTCGGCATCGTAGTAGTGGAAAGCCATGGGGTTGGTACTCTGCTTTCCTTCGAACTTAATCTTCTGAATGTTTGGAAAATACTCTTTCATCGTTACTTATTACTTTATATGTTTATATTCCTTGTTCCTTGCGTAATATCTCCTTCCACCGTGCATACGCATCCCGGTACTCCAGCGTTCGCCGGGTGTCCGGTGTAATGACATCTACCTTCTGGAGTGTAGCAAACGCCTCATCCGCATTCGCATAAATCCCCGCACCGATGCCCGCACCCTTTGCGGCACCGGCAGCACCATCCGTCTCGTACAACTCTATCGACGTATCCGCCGTACCCGCAAGCGTCTCCAGGAATACCGGACTCAGGAACATATTCGCCTTACCCGCTTTGATGGTTCCCAGGTTCATTCCCATCTGTTGCATAATCTCCATGCCGTAGACAAAGCTGAACACGATACCCTCTTGCGCTGCACGCATAATGTGATGGCGACTGTGACGGTTAAAGTTTAACCCGTGCATGGAAGCCCCGAGGTCGGCATTCTCCAGGATGCGCTCCGCACCGTTGCCGAAGGGGATGATGCACAGTCCGTCACTACCTATGGCTACCTCTGCCGCCAGGCGATTCATCTCGGGATAGGAGATGCCCTCCGGTGCAATGGTACGCTTCACCCACGCATTGAGAATGCCCGTACCGTTGATGCAGAGCAGCACTCCCAGTCGGGTATGCTCCGATGTGTGGTTTACGTGAGCAAAGGTGTTGACACGACTCAGTGGGTCGTAGTTCACCTTGTTCAGGACACCATATACCACGCCTGAGGTACCACCCGTAGCCGCTACCTCACCCGGACGCATTACGTTGAGGGATAGCGCATTGTTGGGTTGGTCGCCCGCACGGTAGGAGATGGGTGTTCCCGCCGCCAGTCCCAGTTCGCCGGCAACCGTAGGACAAACCGTTGAGGCTACGGAGAAGGTGGGCACTACCGGGGCAATGATAGATTCCGGAAAGCCAAAGTAGTCCAGCACATCCCGGCTGATGCGGTTCTCGGCAAAGTCCCAAAAGATGCCTTCGGAGAGTCCGGAGACCGTTGTGTTCCTCACCCCACCGCTCAGTCGCATGGCAATGTAGTCGCCGGGCAGCATAATGGTATCAATCTTCTCGAAGAGTTCCGGTTCGTTCTCCTTCACCCACGCCAGTTTGGCTGCCGTGAAGTTGCCGGGGGAGTTGAGCAGATGGGTGAGACAACGCTCCGCCCCAATCGCCTCGTAAGCTGCACGTCCGTACGGCACGGCACGTCCGTCGCACCATATAATACTCGGTCGCAGCGCATTACCCTCCTTATCCACGCACACCAGTCCATGCATCTGGTAGCTGATGCCGATGGCCTGCACCGCTTCCCCCTTGCATCCCACGGTGGAGAGCACTTTGCGGGTAGCGAGCTTTAGGTTCTCCCACCACATTTCGGGATCCTGTTCCGCCCATCCACTCTTGACGGACAGGATGGGTGCCTCTGCCTCGGGATAGAAGGCCGAAGCGGCGCAGCGTCCGGTGGCTATCTCCACGAGAGAAGCCTTCACCGAGGAGGTGCCTATATCGTAGCCTAATACATACATATCTCTTTTTTATTTTACGGATTTATTATAAAGTACACGGTCGAATTTGTAGTAACGGGCGGCACGGTGTGCCACGCCCTCTTCGCGTTCCTCGAGTGGTACCACGTAGGGCATCTTTGCTACCGACTTGTGGAAATTGCGTATATCGTAGGTGCGGTTGAACACCACTTGATACAGTGTGCGCAGTTGTGCCAACGTAAATTTGGTGGGCAGCAGTCGGAAGAGTGCGTCGGTGCGTAGGGCTGCCATATTGCGAATGTACTGCAGGGCGACGCGAAGAATCTTGTTGTGGTCGAAGGCAAGGTTGCCTACACTCTCCACGGGAATCCAACAAGCTTCGTAGCGGTTGCTCAGTTTACGATGTTTTCGTTGTATCTTCAGTAAGGTAGTGTAGGCAACCGTTACCACTCGATCCACTTGCGTTTCCAGGCTGTAGAAGTGGGTGAGCCACTTAACATCCTTGGGGTCTTTCATTCGATTGGGGGATCCAAAGGTTTGAAACTGGTGCAGGGATACGTTCTTGAGTCCGGTCATCTCTTCGACCACGCGTGCGGCGGCATCGTCGAGTTCTTCGCCGATGTAGAGCAGACTTCCGGGGAGCTTGTAGGCTACCTCGGCTGTGCTGTCTTCGTTGTCGGTTCTGCGCACGAGGAGTACGCAGAGCTGATTGCCGTCGAATCCTATCAACACGCAGTCGACGGACACGTGGGGGTCGGAGATGTGTTCTCCGGTATTTGCACCGTTTGTTGCCATAGTATTTTTTGCTTTTGCGATGCAAATGTATAGAAAACAGTGTATTCCGACAAATTTTTTGGGGGAGAATTTTTCGTGGTTTTCGTGTATAATACAATAAGTAAACAACCTTGTTCCCGCTTGGTTTCGCCTTTAAACAAAGGGATAAACGGGAACAAGGTTGTTTATGGACTATATCGTAATATATACAATAAGGGTGCTCCGGAGGTTAGAACGAGAACTTCACGTCTACTCCCACTTGCAATGGTTTGCCGTACTGAGCGAAGCGACGGGTGGTACCGGTGATGGAACTTTCGAAGCCAAAGGTATCGTAGTGGCTGTTGGTGAGGTTCTTACCCCACAACTCCACCGTGGTGATATGCTTAATCTCCACCCCGGCGTGTGCTCCCAGTGTTATGTAGAAATCCTGTCCCCAGTCGTTTGCTTCCGTCCAGTACACCTTGCCTGCACCCGTAGCGTTTGCACCACAGAAAAGGCGTGTTATACAACTCTTCTGCAACGGATAGGAAAACTCCAGTCCGATGCTTGCTGTATGCTGCGGCACAAACGGCGTGCGCTTTCCCTTGTACGAAACCTCCTCCGTGTGCGTACCGTTGGCATCGGTAACGGATACCGAGTCGGTATATTCGCGGAAGGTGGCGTGTGTGTATCCGTAGTTGGCATTCAAGGTAGTGTAAAGCGCCGGAATCACCCACTGACCGCTCAGCTCCACACCGTAACTCTCGCCACGACCCGCATTCGCCATGGTACGACCGTATCCCGTATTGCCGGCAAACTTGGCTACCTGTTGGTTCTCTATATCCATATAGAAAAGGGCAATGTCGCCCTGCAAGCGGTGGTTGGCGTGTGCAAAGTGTGCTCCCACTTCGTAGTTCCAACTGTACTCCGGTTTGTAGGAGATAACGGAGGAAACATCGTGGGAGAGTGTCTTTCCATCGGGAATGTTATCGCCCATTCCCTTTATCATGCTCACCACACGAGCCGGCATTGCCGGGTTCTCTGCGGCAAACTTATCCACGGCATCCGGATATGTCGCCTTTATGTCGCTCATCATCTGCTGACGCAGTGCATAGCTGATGATGTCGGAGAACATCTGTATGTTGTAACCGCCGGAACGGTATCCCTTGGACACGGTAGCGTAGAGATTGGTGCGTGGGGTTATGTCGTACTGTACCGCCAATTTGGGCAGTAACTGTGTGTAATTCTTATGGATGTCTCCTACGTACCATACGCTGCTGTTGGCATCTACCGGGATGGTGGCGTGCATACTGTTCATGGTTATTGAGGTGCGGGAGGCAACGTCGCAACCTGTGTTGTAGCGGATGGAGAGGCGTTGGAGTTCTGCACGAAGCCCTACGGTAAAGGAGAGTCCGTGGGTGAGTACATCCTTGAAGGTGGACTGATGGAAGATGGCATAGTCGGTTGTAGGTGTGTCAAAACTTCCCACTACCGGCAACTGTGTGTCGGCAAAGGAGAAGTTCATGGTCATCATGCTTGCTACGGATGCCGGAATTACCGAGGAGAGATTGTTGTTGACCGTTCCTTCCAGCATTGCTACGCCATCGCTCTCGAAGTACACGGGGGCGTTGGTGTGGAGCCATTGCTTGGAGAAGAATAACCCGGTGGATCCCAGCCAGTGGCGTGTATCCCGGTTCTTCCAGACCAACTCCTCGGTGAGTGTGTTGCTGCGCTGTCGGTCGGTGAGTGTGAAGTAGTCGCCCGGCAGACAGTCTTGGTCGAACTGCATCTTGTCCGTGAGGTGTTGATAGCCGGTGATAGAGGTGAGTGTTCCTCTATCGGTTTCGTAGACAAAGCGCAGACTTCCGGTGAAGAGGTTACGACGATAGCCGCTGTTGCGGTTGTTGTTGATGCGTCCCTTGAGAGAATCCATGTCTTCTACGGTGGATGTTCCCGCTACGCCGGCATAATAATAGGGGTAGGCGCTCTCGTCGGTGTACTGATAACGTAGGTTCAAATCGGTCATAAGATGGGAGGCGAGCATACCCACCAGGCGCAACTTACCGCCTGCACTCTCGCTCCGGTCCTGCCATACGTTGCGATAGGTGTTGCGGTACATTCCGCGCTTGTTTTCGTAGAAACCACCCAGAGAGAGACCCCAACGGTCGTTCAGTCGTTGGTGGTGTGAGAACTCCGCACGTTCCTTATTGTCTTTGTTGGACGCAGAGAAGCGCACGTCGGTACCTTGATAGGTAAGCGGATTCTTGGTGTATAGGCATACCAAACCGCCCATGGTATTGCTGCCGTAGAGGGTGCCTTGCGGACCGCGCAGCACGTCTACACGTTCTATATCCAGCAGGTCGAGGTCGTATCCGCTCTTCTCCACCATGGGGGCATGGTCTATGTAGAGTCCCACTGCCGGTGAGTTGATGCGCGACCCTACACCGCGGATGTACACGGCTCCCGTAAGGTGTGAACCGTAATCGGGCATAAAGAAGTTGGGTACATAGCCGGAGAGTTCTTTCAGGGAGGTGGAATGGGTGTTTTGCAGGTCGATATCGCTCATTCCGGTGGCTGCTACGGATTGTTCGCGTAGGCGTCCCCATTGTTTGGGTTGTGCTACCACGCGTACTTCGTCTATATCCATGATACGCAGGGTGTCTGCATCGGTTGCATACGTTTGTTGTACTACACTAAAACAGAGGCACATAATTCCTCCCCTTACTAAGATTTTTTTCATCCTTATACTTTGATTACAATTACAGGGTGCAAAGGTACATAAAAATATCGGGGTGGACTATAGGTGGGGGGTAAATAGTCGTACTTTGAGGGCTATTTTTAAGAGTTGTAATTCCCGGGTGTATTCATGCTTATAACGGGGTATGCATCCGTGTATTCACTTGCAATGTCGGTTTCTTGGATGAGTGCGTTGTTCTTTGCGGTTGAATTTCTTATTACAAAAAGGATAATTCTTCGAAGTGAAGGGCCTTTTTGCGCCGTAAACTCGTTTTTAACAGGATGATACGATGGAAAATGAAGGGCTGAAGGGCTTTTCGCACGAGGGACTTTAGAGGATGTCCTGAGTAGGGGACTATGATGAAGGCTTAATCTTTGTCTTGATAGTCAAATTTATAATGCAAAAAGTGAAGGGTTGCTTAAAGGGGTGAAAAATAGGTGAAGGGATGACAGTGAAGGGCAGGAAGTAGGCAAAACGTACTTTCTGCTGCGAAAATACTTAACACGGCGCATGGAGAAACGTGTTCCTCCGTGCGCCGTGCATGATATAATATACCTATAAAAGGAAGTCCTTAGAACAAATATCCTGCCCCTATTCTCAGGTAGATGGGATACATACTAAAGGTAACCGTCTTGAAGGAAGATTTGAAAACATCGTTGAGTCCCCACGTTAAATCTGCCTGCAGAGAGAAACGGTTGAACGCCAACCACGATGCACCACACTGTACTCCCCACTGGAATTTACGTAAGTCCGATGAAAATTCATACTCCGCTTCGGCACCATCTTCGAAGACTACCTTATTGCCCGTGGGGTCGCCCTCGCGCAAGTATCCGTCGAAAACTTCGCCGGAGAAATCGTTGTGCAACGCATAGGAGAAGTAAGGACCTACGCTCAAGCGCAGACGGTCGTTCAAACGGTAGTTGGCAAGCACCGGAATGCTCAGTTGGGTGGACTGATAGTGCGTACGCACTTTACCCGTCCAGTTACCACTCACGCGACTCTCCTCCTGAATAATCTCCATACCATAGTTCTTAACCGTAGCTCCGGTGTTCATGCCCTTGGATTCCAGTCGAACTCCGGCAGAGATACCCCAGCGGTTTGTTCCCGGTAGCCAATAGAGTGCAGACACCTGCCCCATGGGGTTAAAGCGAGGATTGAAGGAACGTATTTCACGTATCTCAGCAGGTAAGGGCAGGGGAGAAGCACCTCCGAAATTGGCACCTATCGTAGCCTCCACCTCCAGCGGGTGAGTGCCGTAGGCATTCTTGCATTCGGCTTTTGCCACGAGGGGCAACAGTAATGCACAAAGGAGAAGCGTTATTCTCCCGTGATTCCAACGATATGTTTTCATAAGCATTTTATTCATTGTCCGTATCAAATTCCACTTCTACCTCGTCTACCACAAGTGTACTGCCCGGGGCTCCGGCAAAGAAGTCGCCGTTGACACTGGAGGTGAAGAGCACGATTAAACTGTATTGTCCGTTCTTGAGTTTCTCTGCATCGAGTTCTACGGGGTTGCCGTTCTCGTCGGTGCGGTACACAAACGGGATGCTGAAGGTGCGCCACTCTGTGGTGGTGAGGCACTCCGCCTCCGGTATTTCGGCAATGGCCATTACCTGCGGTGTATCCCACGACTTAAAGTTGGTGCCGTCCAGATACTCGGTACCATCGGAGGAATCGAACAGTACACCGCAGATGTTGAAGCGGTCTTTTTCTCCCGGAACCTCTACGTATTGTTTGTCTTCGTTCAGCTGTTTGTACACTTCGCCCGGGGTGTATTTGTAGTATCCGTTCAACTGCACCGGACGTGCAAAGCACTGACGCCCGAAGTGGGTACTCTGCAACGGTCGGGTGAGTGCCGTACCTGTATCGAAGGTGCCCAGGAAGAGACTTCCGGCAGCCAATGGCTTGTTGAATCGAAGTCCGAAGGTACCTGTTTCGCGTGTGGTCATGCAGGCTGCCTTGCCCACATATCCCTCTTCTGTCTGGTAGGTAGGGAAGGTTTCGTGGGTGCTCGCAATACCGGTCAATGCGTAGCCGCTGTTTCCGGTAGCCCATTCAAAGAGAACTTCGTCGGTGTCGTCGTCCTTTTCGCAGAAGATGTCGTATTCGTATTTACCGCTTAATGCGTAGGTTCGCACATTCTCGAAGCTATATACCGATACTTCGCGTGGTACGGATACGGTGTACTCTTTGCTGTACTGTCCATCTTCCGAGGTCACTACGTAGGTTTGTGCCGTAGTGAAGTCGCGCACGGTTCCTCCGGGTGGGTTGATGGTGGCGCCGGGGGTAAGTACAAAGTCCGGTGCCAGTGTTGTTTTATCGGCATCGCTGTTCAGAATTAGCTCCACGCGCCGATTCTCCACCACCGGTGTACGCATAAGCACATTGCCGGGTACCGATACTTCCAATATATCGCACTCTGCATTGAGAGGTTCTGTTTGTATGCAGGAGGTGGTTAGCACACCTGTAAGGCATAGGAGCGTCCCGCCGAGAATTCTCGATTTCATCATTGTTTGTTTGCTGCTTTAAAACAATAATGACATCTCCCTCCCTGTGGAAGAAGATGTCATCATAGAAATATTCTCTTTACTTAATATAAATCTTCGTTGTTTTGTTGCCTTGTTTACGCAGGTAGATTCCCTTGGTGGGTTGCTCTATGCGTACACCTTGCAGGTTGTAGTATTCAACGTTCGTATCTACAGCACCCTGAATACTGCTGATGCCGGTGACCTTTCCTGTGGATGTGAAGGTTACGTTGATGGGGAGATTCATCCATGTTACGTTGATATCGAATGTGCCGACACCGGAGGCGTCAACGGTTCCCGAGATGGTTACATCGGATTGAATCTCGCCGTCGAGAAGTGATAGACCGTTCTTCTTTCCGTAGTAGGAGGTGTTGCCCTGGCTGTCGGTGCTCTTTTCTACATTCTCAATAACGATATCGCCCAAGTTTGTATCTCCATCGCCCAAGTCTATTACAAACTGTGGCAGTCCAAAGGTACATACATCGGAACCCTCTTCCTGTGTTATCTGTATGGTGGCAGCTCGTCCATTTACCAATGTATTATCCAGCATCTCTACGGTAAGTGTACCTGTGTACTTAACGGTGTCGATGGCTATGGGTGCATCCGGTTCGTTGGGGTCGTAGTTTTCATCGTACTCGATGGTGTAGGTATGTGTGGTCTCGCCGTCTACATCCTCACCGATGGTGTTGGTTACGGTGATGGTGGCAACGCCATCTTCAATGGACTGTGTGGCAGTAGCCATATTACTTCCACCCAGAAGTGTATAGTCTACTGTGGTAATGGGGCTGGCAACCTTGTAGGTATAGGTGCTGGGAGAGAACTTTGTCAGTGCTTCGCCGTTGACCGTTATGGCGGAGAGGCGGGAGTAGTAAAGCAGCTTAACATTGTCTACGTTCAGCTTATCGCCTGCTACAAGATTGCTGCGGTCGGCAAAGTAGTCGAAGGCGGCAAAAATGACGTTGAACTTCTCGGGTGTATCGCTCGTCTTATAGTCAAACTCCGCTACTGCTGTTTTCCAAAGAGTAGCTTCGTTCTCTATGGTATATTCCAAAGAAGATACAAGTGTACCGCTCTTGCTGATTTCACCGCCACGTGCGGTTTCAATCCCCAAGATGTTGCGGTCACGGTCGACCATGGTTACGGTTGTGTTATTGGGAGTACTGATTAAACTGTATGCGTTGTCGCCCGGCACCTCCTGCTGATTCCATT
>CAYOKO010000001.1:19705-44939 GCA_964404555.1 uncultured Bacteroidaceae bacterium
GGAGTACTGATTAAACTGTATGCGTTGTCGCCCGGCACCTCCTGCTGATTCCATTCGCCGGTCCAGCTGTAAGCAATTACCTTTGCCGGTTGAGAAGAACCGCTACCGTGTTCACGTGTATAATCAAACTGTATAGCATCGGGACGATAGGTGAACTCTATTCCGCCGAAGGTTCCTCCATCGGCGGAACCACTTACAACACTTGTTCTCTTCACTTGAGATGCACTCCAGCTGGTTCCCAGTGTAAGATATGCAGGAATGATATTGCCTAGCATAGTTTTGTTCTCCAAATATACAGATTTTTCGCTACCGTTGCCTTCGTCCGAACTACCTACGGATGTTTGTCCCAACGTGCCGGTACCTACGGTGTGAGAAAGATTCCAACCGCCTGCAGGGACTTTTCCTTGTGTACTTTTATTTCCTGTGCTTGTCCACGGAGTACAGTCTACCCAATCTCCCTCAAAGCTGGGGTTTGGCAACTGCTGAGCATATACGGTTGTGGTTGCAGCAAGCGATGCAATCAAAAAAGGTATGTATCTTTTTTTCATTTTCTTATTGGTAAAGGTCCTGGTTCCACAGAGATTGGCGGCATAGGACGGGACCTTATTCGACCTTCACCGCACCTTATAATATAAAATTACGCTGCAAAAATACAAAAAGAGTGTCGTTCTAGCAAATTCTTCCTACTTTTTTTACAAGTTTTACATCAAATTTTAAGTTTTCCCCTTGCTACTTTTGCATTTTTTATCTATCTTTGCCCCGTGCATAGCATAGAAAATGCTAGGAGGCACAAATGCGTGTAACAGTAAGAACCTAAACTCTATTTTGTATGAGAAAAACACTGTGGATGCTGGTCATGATGTTCGTTTCCATGACGGCAATGGCTTATGAAAAAACGTATGGAGTGGATAGCTTCGACGGACTTGAGACCGAAGGAGCTGTGGCGTTGAAACTAACTTCGGGTACTTCGAAGACGATACGTGCCGAGGGGAAATCGTCCGAGATAGAGAAGTATGATGTGTATGTAAAGAATCAAACCTTGCATATCCGGTTGAAAAGTGAGGTGAAGGCGGCGGGTGGCAACTTTAAAACCGTTACCTTCTACATCTCTGCTCCGAAGCTTAACCATATTTTCCTGTCGGATGTATCTTCGCTCACAACAGACGACTTGGTGATGATCGGTACAAGAATTACTCTTTCCGGCCTTTCTTCCATCAAAATAAATCGTTTGACCGCCAAGAATTTAAATATTGAGATAAGCGGTAATTCTTCTTTGCAAGCCAAATCGATGGTTGCCAAGAATGTGCGCGGTAGCTTCAGTGGTAACGCCTCGTTCGATGTACAAAAGAGCACGGTCGACAACCTGAATTTGGAACAATCCGGTGCCTGTTCCGTCAACCTCGTATCTACGGCTACCGGGAACGCCGGATTCAGCTTTAGCGGAATGTATTCTTTCAACGTGGAGGTATCCACACCGGGTTCCGTCCAACTGAACTGCTCCGGTGCCGGAGGTGGTGACTTGGTGGCTCGTTGCGATAGGCTTAAAGTAATAGCCGATGGCGTTTCAAACGTCCGTGTAACCACAACTGCCGCCAAGAGAGAGATCCAGAAATCGGGACTCTCCAAGGTAAAGTTTGAATAGTCGACCTCTATTTTATCTCTTAAAGCAGCATTATCTCCAATATTATTTCGTATTTTTGTGGAAATTTTGAAAACAAACAGAAGTAATAATGGAGATAATGTATGCTTTGGTGCTCGTATTGGTTGCCGCAGCGGCAGCCGTCGGAGCATTTATTTTCGGTAAGAAACAGGGCGTTGCGGAGTGCGCCCGGAATGTCGCTGCGTTGGAACAAGAACAATTGCGCAATAAGGAATTGCGTGAGGAACTGAAATCCGGTTACGAAAAACAAATAACGGAACTGAAGGCTAGTTACGAGAAACAACAGAACGAACTGAAAAACGGTTTTGAGAAACAAACCGCCGACCTAAAGAGCGGGTATGAGAAACAGTTGGCTAGCTTGACGGAGAGTCACGAAAAACAGATAGCCACCCTCAAGGAAACCGCCGACACCCAACTTGTCAGTCAGATGAATTTGATAAAGGAGCAGATGCAAACCACCTCCGAACAAATACTCAAGGCTCGCCAGGCAGAGTTGGGAGAGGTCAACAAAGAGCAAGTATCCAAAATTATCGACCCACTGCAGCAAAGTCTGAAGCTCATGCGTGAGGCTCTTGACGACTCCAAAGAGAAACATCAAGAAGCCCTCCACAAGTTGGACGCCACCATACAAGCCAACATGAAGAATAGCGAGCACCTGAGCAACACCGCCGAGCGACTCACCCGTGCCCTCACCGGTGAGGTGAAGTTGCAAGGTAACTTCGGTGAGTTGAAGTTGAAACAACTCCTCGAAGACCTGGGACTAAAGGACGGCGAACAGTACTCCTCACAGGAACACCTTCGCGACAAACTGGGCAACCAAATAAAAGACGATGAAGGCAAGGGACTCATCCCCGACTTTATCCTCCACTTCCCCAACAAACGCGATGTAGTGGTAGACTCCAAAATGTCCTTCACCGCCTACGAACGCTATGTAAATGCCGAATCCCCCGAAGAGCAATCCCAAGCCCTTCATGAACATCTCATAAGTGTACGTGCGCAAGTAGACAGACTCGCCAAGAAAGATTACAGTAAGTATCTGCAAGAGGGCTACAACAAACTCAACTTCGTTATCATGTACATACACACCGAAGGTGCCCTAAACCTCGCCCTGCTGAACGACACCGCACTCTGGCGCGAAGCCTACGATAAGGGCGTGCTCATCCTGGGACCGCAAACCATGTACATGAACCTTCGCATCCTCGAGCTGATGTGGACACAAGTTCGTCAGCTCAACAATCAAGAAGACATGATTAAAGCCGCCAACCAAATCGTGGAACGAACGCAAGATTTTGCCACACGCTTTGCCAAAGTAGAAAGTAAGATGCGCGATACGGTAGACAGCATGGATAAGCTTAAAATCGTCACCGCCGACGGAGGACAAAGCATCATAACCGCCGCCAGAAATCTCCTCAAAGCCGGAGCAAGAGAAAATAAAAAGAAAACCTCCCTTGCCGATGCCGATTCCTTGTTTATAGAAGGAGAAGCAAGTAACCTATTTGGAGAATAGAACGGTCGTACCCCATCCTTGGCGGATGAATAAATGAAAGAGGGTGCATCACACAGCAGTGATGCACCCTCTTTTCAAAAAGTTCTATACCCCTATTAGATACTCTGTTCGATATTCCAAACAAAGGCACGCAGACCCAACATCTCGGTCTCCTTGTCCAACGCATGGAGGCTCTTCAAGAGATTCTCCACCTTATTGTCATCTACCACCGTCATGATGGCAGAACACATGGACGGCCACGCATGGCTACCCAAGTGCGGTTCACCCGTTTTGGAACCGCGACCCTGCACCTGCTGCCAGCAAGTATAACCGCGGCAGTTGGAGCGAGAGAGCAGGTCGACGATGCGTTCCTGGAACGCCTGGTCGTATGTTATCATTATGGATTTCATAATACCCTAATTATTTTTCTTCCTTATTATGTTTCAACTTATCGTGCGTGAAGCTAGCCTTATGCGCTGCATAGTAAGCATCCAACTCGCGCTGTACACGAATCTTCTTACGATCCTGCTTAACGAAATATCCACCGAAGATACAGAACATGACAGGCACATAAACCAGTGTCATGATGGTAGACACCGTCAAACCACCGATAATACTGATACCCAACGGACGCCACATCTCGGCACCTACACCCTGACCTACTGCCATAGGCACCATACCGAGGATGGTGGTAAGGGTGGTCATAAGGATAGGACGAAGACGGCTACGTGCAGCCATGACAGCACTCTGAATGTAACCGATACCACGTTCACGCAACAACTGTGTATAGTCGATGAGCACAATACCGTTCTTCACCACAATACCCAACAACATGATACCTCCCAACATGGACATCACATTCATCTCCGTGCCGGTGGCTATCAATATCAAAATGATACCGGAGAAGGCGAAGAGGATGGACAACGCAATGATGAACGGGTAGGAGAGGCTCTCGAACTGTGCTGCCATTACAATGTACACCAACACAAGAATCAAGATACCCAACATACCTAAGTCGCGGTTGGCATCCTGCTGATCCTCATAAGAACCTGCTACCTGGATGTTGATACCGCTCGGCATAGCCATTGCTTCGTAGATGTTGCGACCTTTCTCAACACCGTCGGACAGTGCATAACCATCCTTCAATACACCCTTCACGTAAACAACACGCTGACGGTCTTTACGCTCAATGGTAGGAGAGATGCTGGACTCGCGTACCGTAGCTACATTCTTAACACGCACGTTTCCGGTTGAGGTAGGAATGTACATGTTTTCAATATCCTCTACGCTGATACGATCTTGTACCTCGTAGCGAACACGGATATCGTACTCCTCACCATCCTCACGATAGTAGGACATCAAGCTACCGGTAATCAAGTTCTGTACGGAAGAGGCTGCTGAGCTCATGGTCAGGCCCAAACGTGCCAACTTATCGCGGTCGAAGTCGATAACCAACTCCGGCTGGAAGTCGGAACGAGAGATGTTTACCTGACTGAACATATCCTCTGCACGGAGCTTATCGGCCAATTCATTTGCTATATCGTTTGTCTTGTCGAAGTCGTAACCGTAAATCTCGAAGGTAGCCATACTCTGTCCACCCATGGATGCACTCTGACCACCTAACAATACTTGATACTTATCCAACTCCGGAGTCTTCTTACAGTCCTCACGCATTTCATCACAAATGGTAGCCAAAGTACGCTCACGCTGGTTGGACGGAACCATCTGGATGTTGAAGGAGATGATATTGGAACCGTTGGTCTGCAAAGATGCAAAGGTGTTGTTATCACCAGCCTGACCTACGGTGTAGTTACAAGCCTGCATATCTTCGCCGTAACGCTCCATCCACATCTTGGCAAAGTTGGCAGCCACCTCTTGAGCACGCTCTACACGAGTACCGATAGGCAACTCGAGGGTAGCACCGATACGACCGTTATCGTTCGTGGGGAAGAAACCACTCTTGATACCCACCACCTTAGCCAATACGCAAGATCCGATGAACAGCACGAAACAAGCCGTGATGACAGTACCACGATGGCGAACCGCCCAGTTGATACGACGCTCGTACCAAACATCCAACTTGTCCAACCACTTGATGAACGGTAAGTGATGGTAAGTGGCATCAATCTTATCCAGCAAACCAAGCAGAATGTCCCAAACATAGCCTATAAGTGCCAGTGTGACAATCAAACCGATAATACCGATACCGGTACTCTCGGTAGCCACCGCATAGGACAAACCACCGATACCCACAACCGCCATCGGGATGATGACAAACCAATTGGCATCCTTCAAGATGGTCTTCAGCTTCTTAGCCTTCTTCTTCAACTTCAACATCTGGGAACAAAGCATAGGCGTGAAGCTCAAGGCACTCGTCGTAGAGATGGTCATAATCACACACATCATCCAACCCAACTGCTTAAAGAGCACACCGGTCATACCGGTAACCATGGTGAGCGGGAAGAACACCGCAATCATGGTGAGGGTAGAAGCGATAACGGAAATAGCCACCTCATTGGTTCCGTGGATAGCCGCCTGTTTCGGGTCGGAACCACGTTCGATATGCGTTGTCACGTTCTCCAATACCACAATGGCATCGTCCACCACGTTACCTATGGCGATAGACAAACAGGAGAGTGAAATCATGTTCAAAGAACCGTCCGTTGCCAACAAATAGATGAAGGAGGCAATCAAGGACATAGGGATGGTGACGCAGATGATAATCATGGCACGCCAACGTCCCAAGAACACAAACACCACGATAAGCACGAAGAGCATTGCGTACTGAATGGTCTCCTGCAAAGAGTCGATGGTGTGCATGATGTTATCGGAAGTATTTACGATGATACCTAACTTAACATCGGAAGGTAGAGACTTCTGCAGTTCCGGCAACTTCTCCATAACGGCGTTTGAAATAGCCACGGAGTTACCACCACTCTGCTTCTGTACCACAATCATGGCACCCTGCTTACCGTTGTTGTAGGTCTTCTGGGCACGCTCCTCCAAGTTATCCTCGATGCGAGCCACATCCTTCAGGTACACATTGGCACCGTTGTATGTACCCACAATCACATCGTTCATCTGGGTAGGATCGTCGAACTCACCCTCCATACGTACGGTATAGGTATCGTTACCGATATCTACGGTACCCTCGGTGACGTTCTTGTTCTCGGCAGCAATGGCACTACTTACCTGAGCGGCAGAGATACCGTAAGCCTCCATCTTGCGAGCATCCATGTAGACATTAATCTGTCGTTCCGGAGCACCCGAAATAGACACTGTACCCACACCGTCGATACGTGCCAACGGGTTGGCAACGTTATCATCCAAAATCTTGTATAAAGCCTTCTGGCTCTCATCCGCTTGCACGGAGAGCAACAAGATAGGAATCATATCGGTAGAGAACTTAAAGATGATAGGGTCCTGTGCATCGGTAGGCAAGGAGTTTGCCACCATATCCAACTTATCTCGGACGTTGTTCGTAAGCACATCGATATCATAGCCATACTCGAACTCCAGAGTTACGACGGACACATTCTCCTTACTGTTGGAGGTGATGTGCTTTAAGTGTTCCACAGAGTTCAACGTGTTCTCGAGCGGACGCGTCACGTTGTTTTCGATATCCTCGGCAGAAGCACCCGTATAATACGTCAACACCATAATCTGGTTGGTATCGATATCCGGGTACAAGTCAATAGGTAACTTCGCCAGAGAGAAGAGACCCAATATGACTACCGTAAGGAAGACCAAGCTGGTCATAATCGGTCGTTTGACCGCACCTTCGTATAAACTCATACTAAAATTCTTTTTTTACTTGCGATTTATTTTACTACTTCTACCTCTACATCGTTGGCCAAACGAGACTGACCGGCGGTTACTACCTGTGAACCGGGTTCTACACCCTCGATTACCTCGTACTGGTTGCCCAAGTGGCGACCCAACTTAACCAAATTATAAGATACCTTACCGTCCTTATAAACATATACATAACGGTCGCCGGCACCTACCTGCTTCACGATGCTCTCATCCGGTACCAATACGCGGTTCTGAACATCGAACTGAACGATGGCACGTGCAAACATACCCGGACGAATTTTCTTGTCGTTGTTGGGCAGGGTAATCTCAACCGGGAAGGTGTGAGAGTTGCCGTCTACAGTAGGAGATACGATGGTTACTTTACCCTCGAAGGTCTCGTCGCCATAGGTTTCCAGCTGTACCTGAACCGGCATACCCACCTTCATCTTAGGATAGTATTTCTCGCTTACATTGATATTCATCTTGCAAGGGCTCAACTTCTCGATGGTGAGGATAGGGTTGGAACCGGTCATATCACCGTTATCGTAGTTACGTGCTGTAACCACACCGCTCACCGGACTCTTCAGCTGAGTATTAATCTTGAGGTTGTTCAACTGAGTCTTGTTTACGTCCAACTGCGTCTTAGCGTTGTCCCACTCGGACTTGCTGGCACCGCCCACCTTATATAATTGGTCGATACGGTTGAACTCAACCTCCAGGTTCTTGATCTGCAAATCCAGCTGCTTCAGATTGCTTGCATCCATCTGCACCAATACCTGTCCGGCGCTCACAACGTCACCTACCTCTACGTAAATTTTCTCGATACGCAACTGAGCGTTGGAAGAAATGTTGTTCTTAACATCGGACTCCACGGTAGCGGTATATTCCTCAATCTGCTCCACATCGCGACTCTCTACCTGAGCTACTTTTACCTCAGGCTTATCACTTTTAGTCGCCTCATCCTTCTTCTCGCCGGAACATGCTGCCAAGGTCCAAGCAGCAGCGGCAAACATAGACATCAATAGAAATTTTCCTTTCATATCTTTCTTATTATTGTTTTTTCTCCTGTTAAATTATTCTTTTCCCAAAACATAATCCAAGTCTGCCTTGGCAGAGAGGAAGTCGTAGATGGACTGGTGATAGGTGAGCTGTGCCTGGGTGAGTGCCACCTCGCTGCTGTTCAGCTCCAATACGGTGCCCTTACCTACCTCGTAACGCTTCTCGGCAATGAGGAGTGCTTTCTCGGCTTGTTCTATGGAGGCTTTGGTGCTCTCCATCTGCTCGGCACCGGTGGTCATGTTGTTGAGGTAGCTCTGTGCCTGCATTCGTAACTGACGCTCGGTGTTGGCGCGGGTTTCCTGCAACTGGTTGATCTGTATGCGAGTGCTCTTCAACTTCGTGAAGTTGCTTGCGTGATACAAGGGAATGCTCAGTGCCAATGAAACGCTGGAACTGGGTGACCACTGGTAGTGCCAAATCTCAAAGTTACTATTGTACAGGGACTGGTACTGGAAGGAGTAGGAGGCAGACAACGTGGGCAGGAAGTTTGCTTTCTGCATAGAGAGTGTTTGGTTTAACATCTTCTCGTTCAGGTCCAACTGCTTCATGTTGGTATTGTTCTCTACATTGGTGTCGGTCAACCAATCGCGAGCGGTTACCAATGATTCGTAGTTCTGGAGGTTATCGTCTATCTCCACATCTATCTCGCCGGAGCCTATACCCAAAAGAACTTTCAACTGGAGCTTTGCCAAGGTGATGGCGTTTGCTGCGCTTACTACGTTTGGCTTAATGTTGTCCATCTGTACCTCGGCGGAAATCTTATCGAACTCGCTCACGCTTCCCACCTTATACTTGTCTTCTACCATTTTGAAGTTGCGCTCGCTGTAGCTATAGCTACCCTGCAACACTTTATAGCTGTCCTGCGCCAGGAGCAACTGATAGTAGGCTTTGGTTACCTGGTCAATCAAATCCAGACGACTGCCGCGGCTCTTCTCTATAGCCAACTCTACGTCGGTCTTCGACAAGTTCATAGCCTTATACACGGACGGCGCATAAATAGGCAGAGCAACAGACAGTGCACCTGCCCATGTACTGGTACCGTCGCTACCCATCTTAAATGAGTTGCCTCCCAGTTTCATGGTAGCCGCTTTGATGGTGTACTGCATACTACCCGTCAGGTCTACGGTAGGCAGCAAGTTTTGCCATGCCTCCGTACGGCTCACCTTTTTAAGTTCGATATCCTGATCTGCCACTTTGATCGTAGGATTCTCGTCAACTGCAATTTCGATTGCTTTCTGGAGGGTCAACCGTAGTGTCGTTGATTCCTCCGATGCGGCAAAGGCATTGACTGTTCCCAAAAGGGTCAATGCCAGCAACATTCTTTTTGCCTTCTTCATCATAGTTCTTATTATCATCTATCCTAAATTGTTATCGTTATTAGTCATTTCTACATAACCGTTTATCACTTTGAGTCCTTCCTCGGTAGATATGCCGCGGAGGCCGACTAGTATGACGGAATTATGGATGTCTGCGGGATTTGCCTCTCCGTTTAGCAGTGGATTAAAAACAATCTCGCGCATCTGCAATTGCATAAGTTCCAGAAATATTTTGAAGTTTATGTCCTCGCGAAAAAGTCCTTGTTTCACACCGCGGAGGAAGAATTTGTTGGCATCTTCCATACTTTGTTTGTTCTCCTCCCCCAGAGCTTCCAATACGGTGGGGTAGCTGGTGAGGTCGGTGAGGAAGCGTGGATTTACGTTACGCATCTGCTCCACTCTGCGGTGCAGGGTGTAAAGTATAACTTCGAGTACGTTGTCGTTGGTTCTGCAGAAGTCGTCGATGTTCTCGTGCTCCTTTTTGCGGATGAAATTCAGTGTTTCGATAAGCAGACTCTCCTTGTCACGAAAGATTTCGTACAAAGTCCTCTTGGAGATTTTCATGGACTTAGCAATCATATCCATCGTAATAGGTTTAATTCCGTGCTTCTCGAAGAGTGCTCGAGAAACATTTATAATTTCTTGTCGTTGTTGCGTCTTTTCGGTCGCTTCGCGAATCTTTGCCATACTGAGTTTCTTCTTACCTTTTATTTTCCGGCTGCAAAGGTACGATGAAAACTTTGAAAAACCAAACAGTTTTCGTAATTATACGCTGTTTTTTTGCATCTTTTAGGTAAAAAGGAACACTAGCGTTACGAAAACGAGAGTATTTTATTCGTAGACAATGGCTTTACCGTCACTTGTGATGCCTTCGGCAGAGATGAGAATTTGGGTGCATTCGGAGTTATTCCAGAACTCTATGTTGGCATTTCCGTTTGCATCGGTTTGTACGTTAGGGTCCCAGTAGAGGGTGCGTCGGTAATCGGGTTCGGGGGGGATGAGGTCGTAATCGTTCATCTCAAAGGTTTCTACGGCGTTGTATCCCTGGAAGGTGGTGCGGCGTAGTCCCTTTACATTCCTCCAGAAACTGCGGAGTGGGTATACAAATATGGTAACCGGATGCATCCCTTCCAAATCCGTGCTCTGCAGGAACGGCTTCCAGGCATTGCCGTCGGTGGAGATGTAAACCGACTTCACCCAATCCAAATCAAAAGGCATATCTTCCGAGGAAATCTGTGTAGATAAGCCAAATGTGATGCTGCGCCTTGGTGCTCCCGTAATCATTTTATATACATTGGCGAGTATCCATACAATGGGGCGATTGTTGAACCTTGGACCGTCTGTATAGGAGTTGGCGTTGACTACGATGTCTCCATTGAAGTCTGTCACTTTCACTGCATTGCCTGCCAACTGGAGGTCTTCCGTGCTTACTCCGTCCAGAAGCTGCGTCTCTACGCTTTCGTTGTTTGCCACATCGCTACCGCCGCCGTGCTCTTCGCCGTCGGTACTGAAGAGCGGGTTGCGGTTCATTAACCAGGTCATAAATGAAGGTAGTCGCTCTCCTCGATCTGCCATTATATTGGCTTCCTTCTCACAGTCGTAGTAGATGGAGGCCCGGTATTGTCCACGCTTCTCCGTTTCCCATGCGGCACGGGCATTCTCGAAGATGCGTCGTCTTTTTACCGTAACGGTGGGGATGAGCATGGATTTGTCGTCCAGCTTTATAATCTTGTTTTTAGGATGTTCCGCCTCCGGTATCTCTACTTCTTGCAGGGTGTCGCGTGGGCTTTCGGGCGGAAGAAGTTGGGATTCGTAGTAGGAATAGTTACGTATACGTGGAGAGAAGTTTCTGTCTATCCCCACATAGTATTTGGTATCCTTTTCCTCCTTCTGTGTCTTCATGAGGAGTGTGAAGTCTCCGTTACAATCGGGAAGGTTGAAGGCGTAGTAGCCATCTTTGTCGGTCAGTGTGCTGCCGCTGTAGTGTTCGCCTCCTTTGTTATATAGGTAGGCTTTTAGGTTTACGTTTGCTGCCGAATGTCTTTTGCGTACCTGGTGCAGTTGACCGTCTATATAGAGACCGTCTTCTATCGGCTGTTTCTTTTGGAATGGCTCCACGCCGGAGAGTTGTTTCCAGCGGTAGCGGCGCCATCCTTGCACCATCATCAGTAAGTCGGCTGCCTGACGGTGTTCTCGGTCGTCCTTCTCAAAATAATAGGTGGGATGGGCTATGTATCCTTTAAGATCGGAGGTAAGCAACATCCACGTCCGGGCGTTCTGTCCGTATCCGTTAGTGGTGGTCTCGGCATCCATGACCGAGAGTGAGAAGGTGGTGTTCGGCAGCGTATGTGCTGTCATCTTTACCTTCTTGCAAGGAGCTAAGTAGGTGTTGGTTAGATCTATGTGAATGCTGTCTTGCTCCTCGGGATGGTAAACAAAGAACATACGGTCGGCGAAGACTCGTCCGGTTTCGTCGAATACGGTTATCTGATTCACTCCGTTGGGTATCTCGTTGCGCGGATATTCCACCGTCACCGGATTATCCTTGTCGGTGCGGATGGTATCGAATGCCATCACTACGCCGTTGCGGTAGAGAACTACCCCCCACTTGCGGTTGTCAAGGGTAGGAGATACGGTGAACTGTGCTGTGACATTCCGTCCCGAAACGGCATTTACCTGCATGGCGCACCCTTCGGTTTCGGCAATCGGCATCTCCAACTTGCGGCTTGTTCCCTTCGCTCCCAGAACTTCGAAGAAGAGTGGTTCTGCTGTGGGTATGTAGACGAAGACACCTCGTCCGTCTTGTAGTGGACGGATGTTTTCTACGATGTGGGTGCCGTTGGCATCCAGTACGTTGCAGGAGACATTATCGAGACGTTTTCCGTTAGTATCCGTTATCTCGAATGCGGTGCGGCACTCCAATCCTTGTATCACCGTACCGCCTTCGGGAAAGAATCGAACATTTATCTTCTTTGCTTTTACGGAATCTTTCACCATTTTATCCGACAATGCATCGCGTCCCAGTTCGGGATTAATCTTGCAATCGGTGTAATCGCCTTCTTTCTTCGGTTTGCCAAAGATGGGAAACACGCGGCTAAAGATACCGTTGGCATCCCAATTGGTCATGTAGCGTGTATAAGCTCTCACTTCGTAGAATCCATTGTCTAGGAGGTCGGTGAGGTGGAAGCATCCGGCTCCCTGCCCATTCTCCAGTTTTACCTTTTTAGTCTGTATTACATCGCCCACCGGAGTGAGGAGTTCTACGTACAACACCTTACTGATATCGCTCAGAACGCCTTTGTCGGTGCGCATTACGTACGCCTTGAAGTAGAGGGTTTCCTCCTTAAAGTATCCGTTGTTGTCGAGGTGTAGGTAGACTTTCTCCTGTGGAAATACTTTATTGAATGCTATGGCGGTTTGTACGTATTGCGTCAATTTTCTTTGCACTGAGTCGGGCGTAGACGAAAAAACGCCCGTACTCTGTGCGTTCGCAAAATGCGATATGCACAGAATACAAGCGGTTGCAATACTATAATATATTCTACGTAAGGTTTGCATAGCCTTTTTATAAGATGCGTTTGGTAGGCAGATGGAATACATCCTTTATTTCCTGCATATCCTTCTCCGTCATACCCTCGGGCACGAATCCCATGTTGCGAGCAGACATATAGATGGTAGCTGCCTTGTTGAGCACATCGGTCTGGTCGAACGCATCCATAATGTCGGTACCCACGGCACAGGTTCCATGCTTCTCCCACAGAATAACGTCGTAGTCGCGCAGTTGTTCCATGGTAGTGTCGGCGAGCAGTACACTACCCGGCAAACCGTAGGGGCAGATGCCTAGTCCTAGTGGCGCAAATGCCAGTGTTTCGGGAATCATACTTCCTAGAAGTTTGGTGAGTACATCCTTCTTCAGGAACTCCGGGTTGTGACTCATGGCAACCAATTCAATGGGGTGTGTGTGCAGCGATGCTTTGTAGCTGCTACCGCTACCAATGAGGTAGTTGTGCATGGTGAGGTGTGATGGCAGTTCGCTTGTAGGCAATACCGGTTCGTCGGCTATAATGACGTAGCTTGCGCAGTCATCGAGTATACGTATGATGGAACCGTTCTGCATAGGCGCCTTGGCAAGGTCGCGCATACGTTTTTGCGTTCCCTTGCAGTAGAAGTAGCATCCCTTCAAGTTCGGCAAAACCGTACCTATTTGTTTTACTTCGCTTATGGCGGGCAGGTTGCGTATTTCGTCGTCTACCAAGTCGGTTACGTTTACGGTGATGTTACCGCCATTGCGTTCCGCCCAGCCTTTTTGCCAAAGGTATCCGGCAACTTCTGCCACCTTCTCTACTTCTTGACGTAGAGCGGGTCTCCCTTCCAAAATTGATTTCATAATCTCTTATTTAATATAGTTCTTATTATATAAATTCGATTTCCCTTGGGATGTATCTGTTTTCTATTTTAGCAATTCCGGCAGGAATGTAGAGAGAATCAGTATAATCAACCCCACTACCAGTGTTATGATGGTATTCTGCTTGCATCCCTTCCACTCCTTGAGAATGATGCCCCACAGATTGGAGAACACCACATTGCATGCCATGAGGATGCACCAAGAGAAGGTGAGTAGCGTGGCAGAGTCCTGTAGGAAGGATTTACCAAGGCTTAATCCAAAGAACTGACTGTACCACAAAATACCTGCCAATGCACAGAATACCAAGTTGTTGATGTATAGTTCTTTCTTTCCGTAGTCCTCCCACGTGCGATTCGCATGGTTCTGATACAAGCAATACGCCAGATTGGTAAGGAAACCACCGGAGGTGATAATCAGCGTGGCCGGGAGGGTGCGGAAGATATCTGCTGTATTGGTATAGCAGATGTTCTTACCCAATTCCAGGCCCAGATTAAAGCAAGCACTCGTGATACCACACAGCAATGCCACAATAATACCCTTTGCCAGGTTGAATTCCTTGACACCGTTCTCTGCATCATCGTTGCCTTGGTTCAACTGCTTATTCTTCATCATGCCCGCTTTACCAATGACTCCGATGCCGATAAGTGTAGCAATGACACCCGCCATCAACGGTCCGTTCAGTTGGTCGAACTGTCCCAACAATAGCGGTGCAAGCACAGTACCTAGAGCTGCACATGTACCCAGAGCGATGGATTGTCCCAAAGCCACACCTAGATATCTCATAGACAGTCCCATGGACAAACCGCCAACACCCCATAGGATACCGCAGATGAACGTCAGTAACGTCTCCTCGGAGTGCGATGAAAACAAGTCGCATAGCGAACCTCCCTCCGGCACCGCCAGGCTAGCACCTACCAGTGGAAAGAGCAGAAAAGCAAAGATGGACTGCACCAGCCAGTAGCTTTCCCAACTCCAAGACTTAATCTTGTTGATGGGTACGTAGCTACTACTCTGGCACAGTGCACCTATGGCAATAATAAGAAGACCTATTATAATAGCCATAGCCTAATTATCTTTTTGAAGTGACCTCAGTCTCGTACTGCTCGATGTTCTCGATAAAGGTCTCGCCCACAGGCACATTGTTGCGCAGACAGAACATATCCCAAACTGCACCGAACGGCAGAGACTTACACTCTTCCATGAGCGCAAGCTTCTGGAAGCCACGGTTGCTAACCTCGTACTCACGCAACTTCTCGGTAGGCTCGAGCAGTGCTTGCAGGAAGCACTTCTGTGTAGCACGAGAACCTATAACATACGCACCGATGCGGTTGATGCTTGCATCGAAGTAGTCCAGACCGATGTGTACACGGTTGAGAGCATTGCTGCGTACCACCTCCTTGGCAAGTTCCAAGGTATCGTCGTTCATGATGGTAACGTGGTCGGAATCCCAACGAACCGGACGAGAAACGTGTAACATAATCTCCGGAGTGAAGAGTAGTAACGAGGAAATCTTGTCGGCTACCACCTCCGTCGGGTGGAAGTGACCGGTATCCAGAGTTACCATCTTATCGTGACTAGCTCCGTAACCTATGTAGAAATCGTTGGAGCCCACGGTGTAAGATTCCAGTCCGATACCGAACACCTTGCTCTCGATGCAGTCCTTCATATTCTTATATTCGGTGGCAAAAATCTGGTCGAGAGAATCCTTTAGTAACTCTCTGTACAGTAAACGATTCACTGTCTGCTCCTTCTGACCGTCGTGTACCCATAGGTTCATGATACAGGGGTCTCCCTGAGCCTTACCCATCTCCTCGGCCACCGCGCGGCAGCGCTTGGTGTGCTCTATCCAGAAGTCGCGAATCTCCTTATTCGGGTTGGAGAGAGACAAGTCGCCACTCTTCGGGTGAGAGAAAGAAGTAGAGTTGAAGTCCAACTTCATATCATTCTCCTTCGCCCAGTCTATCCAGCTCTGGAAGTGCTTAGGTTCCACCTGATCGCGATCCACGAATACCCCCTTGAAGTCGCCATATATCTCGTGCAAGTTCAAACGATGCTTACCTGGGATGAGGCTGGCAGCCTTCTTTACATCCGCACGTAATTCATCGATATTACGTGCCTTGCCCGGATAGTTACCGGTAGCTTGGATACCACCTGTCAGCGAACCACCGGACTCAAAGCCCTGTACATCGTCTGCTTGCCAGCAATGCAAGGAGAGATGAATATCTTGTAACGCCTTTAATGCTTTCTCTGTGTCAATGCCGATGGCGGCATATCTTTCTTTGGCTATCTCATAAGCCTGTTGAATGGTTGAATCTTTCATTGATTAGTTTCTTATGTTAGTTATTTTTTTATACTTCTCGTATCCGGTATTCCACAGAGCCTCGTCGGTGGGTTGGAACTGTTTAAGGTCGATGCTATCGGCAATAACCCGACGCATCTCGAAGATATCTTTTACGCAGCCTACTGCCTTGGCTTGCAGCATGATGTTGCCAAGCGCTGTCCCCTCTACAGGACCACATACCACCGAACTCTTGGTGGCGTTGGCTGTCAGTTGGTTCAAGTAATTGTTGCGGCATCCTCCTCCTATTATATGTAAGGTATCTATACGCATGGGAGCCATTGCCTTGAGTATCTCGAACACCTCCCGGTAGCGTAGTGCCAGAGAGTCGAAAATACAGCGAGTTATCTCCCCGTAGGTCTCAGGCAGCGGTTGATGGGTCTGCTTGCAATAGGTCTGTATAGCCTCAATCATGTGTGCCGGAGCGGCAAACATCGGGTCGTCGGGGTAGATGATGCTGCGGAACGGCTCCACCTCCTCGGCTGCACGAGTCAGTTCCTTGTAATCATCGGGAGCATCCCACTCTTGTCGGCAACGTTCCAGTAGCCACATTCCGCAGATGTTTTTTAGAAAACGGGTAGTGCCCTCTATGCCACCTTCATTGGTGAAGTTGGCGGCAAAACTCTCTTCGGAGATGATGGCTTCGCGTGTTTCTATGCCCATCAAACTCCAAGTGCCGCTGCTAAGATAGGCAAAGTGCTCATCCTTAGCCGGTACCGCAGCTACGGCACTAGCAGTATCGTGTCCTGCGACAGCCACTACGGGGATAGCTCCCAATCCTGTCATCTTCTGTACCTCGGGGGTGAGGGTGCCAATGACTTGAGAGGGCTGGATGGGTCGACCGAACTGTTCCTCTTTGAGCTCTACAAGGGAGAGTAATTCAGGGTCTATCTTACCCGTCTTAGGATTCAGTAGTTGACCCGTAGAGAGGATGGTGTATTCGCACACCTTTTCGCCAGTAAGCAGATAACTCAATGCATCGGGAACGAACAGAATCTTGTCGGCAGCCGCCAATTGTGAAGAGCCGTTTTTGCGCAGTGCTTCCAACTGGAATAGCGTGTTGAAGTTCATGAACTGGATGCCCGTTTTTCCATAAATCTCCTTGCGTGGCATACGTTGAAAGAGTTCCTCCATGATGCCTTCGGTATGAGGGTCGCGATAGCTGTAGGGATTGCCCAAAAGTTGACCGTCCCGTCCCACGCACACAAAGTCGACGCCCCAGGTATCGATTCCTATGCTTTTGATGCGGATTCCGTCTTTTGCGGTTTGCTTCAGACTCTTTATGATTTCTTCGTAGAGTGCAAAGATATCCCAGAAGAAGTGTCCGTTCATCTCTATGATAGGGTTGGCAAAGCGCGACCGCTCAGTGAGCGTTATATGTCCGTTTGCCATTTCGCCCAGAATGGTTCGTCCGCTGGTGGCTCCCAAATCTACGGCGAAAAAGTAGTTTTTATCTTTTGCTTCCATCTTGTATCAGATTTGTAACATTCCGTCGGCAAAGTTAATAAAAAAAGTAATACATCGTTGCTTTTCGATATACTTTTTTAATAAAATAGCAGATTACGGAAACGAAACAAACGGAATTACCCCTTGCAATGTGGCCAAAACGATACCGTAATTGGTGATGGGAACCCCTTGCTCTTGGGCTAGAGCGATGCGGGAGAGTACGTGTTGACGATTGAACATACAGGCTCCACAGTGGATGATGAGGTCGTATCCCTTCAATTTCTTCGGGAAATCGTCACCACGGACAAAGCTGATGTTTATCCCCTCGCCGATACGTTTGCGCAGCAATGCCGGAATCTTCACCCTGCCGATATCCTCACCCGTTGGTACATGGGTGCAAGCTTCGGCAATGAGGATATGCGATTGTTCGGTGAGCAGCGCTAGTACTTTCGCTCCTTCCACAAAGGCAGACAGGTCGCCTTTTGCATGAGCCATGAGGATGGAGAACGAAGTCAGCTTCGTCTCCTTGGGACACAAATCGTGTGCGAGTTTGAAAACTTGGGAGTCCGTTATGATGAGTTGCGGAGCACGTTGCAGGGATGCTAATGTATGCTCCAAACGGTCGGCAGTGCAACACACCGGGATACATCCTTTGTCCAGTAGATGACGAAGCGTTTGTACTTGTGGTAGTATCAGTCTACCCTTGGGCGCTTGTATGTCTTGCGGCATCACTAGCAACACCACATCGCCTGAGTGGGCGAGAGTACCGGTCAAGTCCTGTATCTCGGCACGCTCCACTAGTACCGAAGCAAGTGTTCGACGCAGAGATTCGGGAGTCGCTTCCTCACTGTTGCGTTCCACACAAATTACAGGAATGTGTCGGTCGCGAAAGAGAGTCTCCCACTCATGATCCTGTGCATCGAGGATATCACGATACAGGATTACTGCCACATCCACCTTCTCGGTAGCCTTCCGGGAACTCTCTACACGGAGTTCTCCCAGTTTGCCGGTATCATCGTATCCGGCAGTGTCTAGAATGACACAAGCCCCCACCAATGGCAGTTCCATATTCTTGGCAACAGCATCGGTTGTAGTGCCGGCAATGTCGGATACAATTGCCACTTGTTGTCCGGTAAGACAATTTATAAGGGTGGATTTACCCACATTACGTTTCCCGAATATGCCGATGTGTGGACGTAGGGAGCGGGGAGTAGTTTCCTTCGTATTCATCTTTATATATATTGTTCTTTAAAACCGAAAATCTCGTTTACCCTCTTCTATCTCTTTAAGATTCCTCATAGCCCGTTCACGAATCTTCTCGTTAGGAACCCGTTGCATCTCCTCCAAGATAAGTCTTTCGCCCTTCTCCCTTGTTGTGGGTGACGCATAATCCATGAGATACTCTTTGAGTGTCATGAGCGCATTCGGCTGACAGCAGTTCACTATCTGTCCACTCTTACAAAGACTCATAAAGCGATCGCCCGTACGTCCCTCACGGTAGCACGCCGTACAGAAACTCGGAATGTGATGCAGGTCTATCAACCACGAAACCACTTCGTCCAGTGTGCGTCGGTCGGTCACATCAAACTGCGCCGTTGTTTCCTCCTCCTCCGGTTCAGCATATCCACCCACAGTGGTTTTGCTACCACCACTCACCTGTGAAACACCCAACTCCAACAATTTGCGACGGTTTTCCTTACTCTCGCGTGTAGACACAATCATGCCCGTATATGGCACCGCAATACGAATCAGCGCCACCAATTTGTGGAATATATCATCCGGCAAACTGTTGCTGAAGTCCGCCGTGTCTATGTCATCTGCCTTGCACAATCGCGGCACACTAATGGTGTGCGGTCCCACACCGAACTTCGCCTCCAAGTGTTCCGCATGCATCAACAATGCCGTGAAATCATATCGATACGTTGTCAACCCATAGAGTACACCGATGCCCACATCGTCTATTCCCCCCTCCATGGCACGATCCATCGCCTCTGTGTGGTAAGCGTAATCGTGCTTCGGTCCCGTGGGGTGTAATGCTTCATAGTTCTCCTTATTATATGTTTCTTGAAACAGAATGTATGTACCGATGCCCGTCTCCTTTAGTCGACGATAGTTCTCCACCGTGGTAGCTGCGATGTTTACGTTTACCCGTCGGATGCTACCGTTCTTGTGGTGAATAGAGTAGATGGTGCGGATACTCTCCAAGATATACTCCATAGTGTTCAACGTGGGATGCTCCCCCGCTTCAATCGCCAAACGCTTGTGTCCCATATCCTGCAGTGCAATCACCTCCCTGCGAATCTCCTCCTGCGTAAGTTTTCTGCGTTGTATATGCTTGTTCTTACCATGATACGGACAGTACACACAGCCGTTTACGCAGTAGTTGGACAAGTAGAGTGGAGCAAAAATCACTATACGATTCCCGTAGAACCGCTGTTTTATCTCCCGCGCCAGACAGAAAATCTCCTCCCACACCTCCGGCACCTCACACTCCAACAGCGTCATGGCCTCGCGGTGCGATATCCCCTTGTGCAACCGTGCCTTTTCTAAGATGCGGTTTAACTCCTCTCGATTGTTTTTCTGTTGCTGTGCAAAGGCGATACTCTCCAGTACCTCCTCATGGGAGATAAACTCCTCAGCCTTGTCCGATAATACATTGTACATACGCTCGTCTTTTTAAACACGACAAAAGTAGATAAAAAGTTTCTAAAAGCGATATGCTTCCTTAAAAAATATACCATCCACCCTAAGTTTTTGTCAAAACAGCCTCGGTATTGTTCCTTTTTTCTTAACTTTGCACATACTAGAACTATGTACAAGCAATTCAAAACATAATAAAGAAAAGACTATGGCTGCAGGACACAACATTTTACTTATCCGCTACCAGTTATTAGCCAAGATGGTAAGCATGTGGAAACAACATCGTTTGGTGAAAGACATCGATCGTTTGCCCCTGGAACTGAATCCCCGTAAGGGCGCCGTTCGCGGACGATGCTGTATCTACAAGGAGCGCGCTGTAACCAAATACAAGTGCATGGCAATGATGGGCTTCGATATGGACGACGAGCACGATGAGCTGGACACGCTCAGTACCTACGCCACCCGTATGCTGGAGCGTTCCGAGAATGAGAATAAGAAACGTATCCTCTTTGTGATGGACGAAGCTTGCTCCTCCTGTATCAAGGTGAATTACGAAGTCTCCAACCTCTGCCGCGGTTGTGTGGCACAGGCTTGTAAGAATGCCTGCAAGAAGAAGTCTATCTTCTTCGACAAACACGGTAAGGCAAACATCGACCACGATACTTGTGTGAGTTGTGGACTCTGCCATGCAGCGTGTCCTTATCACGCCATCATCTATATGCCGGTGCCTTGTGAGGAGGCCTGTCCGGTGAAGGCCATTAGTAAGGATGAGTATGGCGTAGAGCACATAGACCCTTACACCTGCATTTACTGTGGAAAGTGCTTGCAAGCATGTCCGTTTGGAGCTATCTTCGAGAAGACCGATGTATTCGATGTACTAAAGTTGATTGATAGCCGCCAGCCGGTAGTAGCCATGGTGGCACCTTCCATTCTGTCACAGTTCGACCAGCCTATGGAGAAGGTGTATGGAGCTATTCGTCAATTAGGCTTCAGCGATGTCTTGGAAGTGGCATACGGTGCCGATGAGACCACCCGTCGCGAGACCGAGGAGTTCAAGGAACGCATGGAGGAGGGGCAACCCTTTATGACTACTAGTTGCTGTTCTGCGTATAAGGAACTGGTTAAGAAGCATATTCCGGAGATGGCACCCTTTATGTCGGATACCGGTTCGCCTATGTATTATATAGCGGAATATGCTCGCAAGAAGCATCCGGAGGCAAAGACGGTGTTCATAGCACCTTGTGCCAGCAAGCGTAAGGAGGGTATAGACAATCCTAATGTAGATTTCGTCTGGACATTCAGTGAGCTTGATGCGGTGTTGGAGGGATACGATATCCACATAGCAGACAGCGAACCGTTCATTCCGGAGGAGCGTGCCTCTCGTGACGGTCATGGTTTTGCCAAGACGGGTGGCGTGTTCCAGTCGGTCAAGAACCTATGTGGCGATGCCTCGCTTGAAGCAACGGTGATTCAGGGGCTCGACAAGAAGAGCATTGCACTTTTGCGCAGCTATGCCAAGACGAAGAAATGCCCTACCAAGTTTATCGAGATTATGAGTTGTGAGGGCGGTTGCATAGGTGGACCGTGCAACATTGTTCAGAAGGCTGCGGCAACGCGTAAGTTCGATGCGGAGATGAAGAAGAAAGAATAGCGGAATACTCAGGTTCCGGATTTGTATAAGAAACTCGTTCTTAACTAAGTATGCACCCACAATGTAGGGACTTTCCACGAAATGTCCCTGCTTTGTGGGTGGTTTTTAATATGGGATACTTGTAACTTATTGGATACTAGAGTTTTACCCCCCCCGAACGATATTTGCGGTGACCACTTCCATATCATCTTCGGTGGTCTCCAGCTCTTTACGCCCCGGGAGTTTGTGGTATTCCAGCAGGTTGTTGTACATCCGTTTCAGCAGACTCTTGGTACACCGCACGCTCTTCACCGCATCGCACTTAAAGGAGAGATGCTGTGACTGTAGGTTGAGCGAAGTCACATAATTCATGTTTACAAGGTAACTGCGTCCCATCCGGTAGAAGGGGTTCCGTAGCTTTTCCTTTTGATATATGCTGCCAATATTCGTATCAAATGTTGACAAACACGCTAGTATCGTCTTCACCTTTCCGGACTTGTAATAGATGTCCGCATAGTTGCCGTCTGCCTTAATATAGATTACATCATCAAGATCTACAATCTCGAATTCGTTTCTTGTTGTGATATAATAGTTCATGGCTGCCTGTTTTTTTTATCGGAGGGTCGCACTCTCCATTCTTTTTTACTGCGCCAAAGATAAAACAAAAAAGTGAAATAAACGTGATTTATTTTAAAAAGTAAACGAAACGCTTGCCTTTTCGTGTGAAAATGCGAGTTTGCTGTTCGAAATACACCACTGCAATGTAGAAAACACCTATTAACCCATATTCTGTTTTTGTGTGTAAATTTCCGCATAACCCCTCCGCTTGCCATAACTCTTTACATCTGTCGGCAGAAACACTTTATAAATATGTACACGCGCATACGCACATACAGCATCGCAGAATGCCCCGTTTTTGCTCCCGGAGATGCCTCGCAAACTACACCGGAAGCCTTCGGTGGAATACTTGTAAAAGTATTTGATAATCAATATGTAAAATTATGCTTTATAACATATAGTAAACAATCTGTAGTACATATCACGAAAAGCAGCAAATTTCATTTCGTCCTTCAAACAAAACGATTCAAACATTAAACGGGGTAGGTTCAACCAAACGGAGATAATTTATTATAATGTTCATTGTCAATTTTATAGCTTTGCAGTGGAAAATATACCTTAAAATCCGAAAAAACGGGTTAACAAAGGCATAAAATTCTTGAGTGGGGAGGACAGTTTTGCTAAAAAGCGCATACTATGCCTTTCCGCAAAAACGCACAAGCGAGTGTGTATTGCGTTAAGCAAATAGTGAATAAAAAAATAATACTAATTTAAAACTCTAAAGTATGAAGAAGGATTTTTTACTTCCAATTGCAGCCATTGCACTAGCCCCGGTCGGTGCCTATGCAGCTGTTAGTACTGCGGATGTTTCCAAAGACGCTACCATTGCCGCCAAGGATGGTACTTTGGAATACTCGCTGATTCCCGGCACGTACACGGTGAATGTACAAAAAGCCGGAGTGAGTATCTCGGCTGCCGAGGGTGTCCTGACAAGCGGTGCAGGAGATGTAACTCCGGGTGCTGATGCACCGGCTACCCAGACGATTGTTGTTGCAAAGTCCGGCGTCGTTACCGTAAAGGCAGCTGCCGATGGTGCTGTGGTATCTATTACTGTAGATACTGGCAATTACAAGACTCTTGCCGACGACTTGTCAAAGGAGCTAGCACTCGTTGGTCAGGATATTGATAATATTAACACCTCTACCATAGGTGCTACTGCGGAGAAGCAGAAGGCACTTGATGCGTACGTCGAGGTTACCGGAAAAGTCAAGACACTGTCCGAGACCACGGATACCGACTATGCTAAGTGGGTAACAGCTTCCACCACAACGAAGAATGAAATCAGCTCTGCTATTACGAGCTTGAAGACTACGGTTGCCAATGCAACAACGGCTGCCAATGCCGATGCAAAGAATGCGTTGACTACCGCTAGCAACTACGTTAATGGTAAGATAACCACCTTAAAGAACACTATTGCCAACGATTCTAAGTACACACAGGCAAATACAACTGTTGCATCAGCACTCCAGGTGCTTACCGATTTGAAGGCTGCGTTGGACAATGAGGCTAAGGAGGATTCTCCGAATGCCAATCAGGCTTTCAGTAGCAAGGTGACCGAAGCTCCCGCCGATGCCACCGCTTTCAATGCTGCCGTTGATTCACAGGTAAGGGTCGTAAACAGTGCTATTACGGATGCAGAAGCAGTAAATACTAATGCCTATTCACGTAGTACAGCCAATGTTAAAGCTGCCAAGACAACCTACGACAATGCTTTAGCTGCGTTGAAGGCTGCATTGGTACCTACCGAAGACTATGCAAACCTCTATGCTGCTGCCGCTCAGGAGTTGACAACTCAATACGATGCCATTGCTTCTGTTGAGGCTAAGGTAAAGGCCGATGCCAAGAATGCAGTTGCTACGGAGAGTGGATATGCAAGTGATTTGAAAACTATTGAGACGGAGATTGCTGCTATACAGAGTAAGTACGAAGCTCAGCATACAGCCTTGGCACAGGCATATAGCTCAACCGTTACAAACACTGTAACCCCGCTCCAGACAGAGTTGAATGGCTACGTTGCTCGCTTGGGCGATGCTGCCAAGGATGAGAAGGACTCCCACCGGTACGATGTAAGCATTGCAGAGATTCAAGGTGATATTGATGCGTTGAGCTCTTACATCACCGGTGAGTTGCAGGCAGTGAACACATCCGATGGCAAGGCCTCATATACCGAGAACAATGCAGAGTTAACGAAGAAAAAGAATGCTATCTCCGTTAAGTTGACTACTTTGAAGAAAGCCACCGTGAAGTACGAGTCCTATGTTAGTGCTCTTGCAACCATTGCCGGGGTACAGTCCAATAAGGATGCACTCGTTGAACACTTGAATGCAAATAAGTCCGAGAAGGATGCCGATTATGTTTCTATCAAGTACTTCGAGGATAGAGCAAATCTCGTTCAGTATAAGATAAATGCGTTGAAGAGTGCTGCGAACTCTCAGTACAATGGTACTTCTACAACGGTAACGGTAAGTACACTGTATAATAATGTAAACATCAGCAACACTACCGTAGGTAACGATATCACAATTGTACAGAATGATGCCGATGCTGCTCTCACTAAGTACAATTCACTTTATGACAAGAAGGTAGAGTTTGATGCTGCTGTAACAGCTGCCGAGGCTGTGCTGGCAGAAGCTAACACCTCTGTTATATACGGCTATGCTACCAACCCCTCAAACACCAAGACCTATGCCACCAAACTTGCAGAGTTGAAGGCACAGCGCGATGAGTTTGCAGACAACCTCTCTACCGCAAAGGGTAAAACCACCGGTACGGAACATAAGGGTTACCTTGATGGCTTGAACCTCAGCAAGAATGCATCACTGTTGACCGCCATTACAGCAG
>CAYOKO010000002.1:0-36726 GCA_964404555.1 uncultured Bacteroidaceae bacterium
TGGAAGGTTGTGGAGGCGAAGGGCTTAACTGAGCAATAGTGGTGTAATTACTGAAACACCACCATCGCCCATTCTCCGTTGTTCTTTTGCTCCTTAAGGTGCAGTCCCTGTGCCTCGGCAACTGCGGTGAGTTCCGGGATGTCGGTGGTGTAGAAGCCACTCATGAGGATGCTGCCACCGGGATGTAGCGCTTTGCGGAAACGTGGGAAGTCTTGCTTCAAGATGTTTAGGTTGATGTTCGCAATCAATACATCTACTTGTTCTCCGGCATACGCTCCTCCATCTGCCAATACGCTGCTGTCACCCGTAACGACGCGTAGATTTTTTACGTGGTTGAGTTCTGCATTGAGCTTCGTGTTCTCCGTGCTCCATTCATCTATATCGTATGCCAATACCTCTTGCGCTCCACGCATGGAAGCTAGGATGCCCAAGATACCGGTGCCACAACCGGCATCGAGTATGCGCTTGCCCTCTAAGGGGAGGTCCATCAATGTATGTACCAACATTCCCGTCGTTTCGTGTGTGCCTGTACCAAATGCTAGTTGCGGACGTATGATGATGTCGTACTCCATGGGTTGTACGTCTGTGTGCTCCGTATCGTGAATGACACATCTGTTATCTATATAAACGGGCTTAAAAGCGTTCTTCTCCCATTCCTCGTTCCAGTCTTTATCCTCTGCTTCCTGTAGATGGTAGGTTATCTCCACTCCTTTGATGGGAAACGATGCCAGACTCTCTTGCATGGCAAATCCGTTCCATAGCGATTGCTGACAGTATGCCGTCAGTCCCGTTTCGGTAGTGACAAAACTCTCGCATCCGGCATCGGCTGCCAGAGCACTTAGTATATCGGTCGCTACGTCCGTGAATGGCGTAACGGTGAAGGTTATCTCGAAATATTTCATAGTCTCATCAAAATCTTTATGCAAATCTACTACAAAAATGTCTTTTATACATATTTCTGACTGGAAAAAATACAGAAAATAGCAAAATAACCGCGTTTTTTGGAAAAAATAGGGATTTCCCCACATCTTTTCGGGAAAAATCCTTTTACAAACCCTCAAAGCTTTTTAAATTTGCAACAAGAAACAATAAAAGTGACAATTATGAAGGCGAACAATTTATTTTTGGCCATGCTTCTGTGCCTTCCGTTGAGCGCAGAGGCGCAAGTAGACGACCTCTACTTTGTCCCTAAGAAGAAAACTGCTACGCAGCAAACTACTACTACACAGCAGCAGACAACACGTACGTACAACGCTCCCGTGCGCTCTACTTACAGCGGTACATCTTCCTATAACGATGGTTCGTGGTGCGATGAGGATACTTACAATCGTCGTCCGGGATGCAGTGGTGCGTATGCTGCCGATACTACCGGACAGGCGGTGGATGATACTTATTATGATGCCGGTGATGATGGATATTACACCGGACGTGTGCTGCGTTTCCGTGGTGCTCGTTGTGGTGTGCCGGTGGCTTCTCCGCTTTATTGGGATTTGTACTATGGTCCGGGTTCCATCTATTGGGGGTTCTACGATGATTGGTATTATTCTCCTTATTATTATTATAGTGGATGGTATGATCCGTACTACAGCTGGAGTTGGAATCTGGGCTGGGGGTGGAGCCTCGGTTGGGGCTGGAACCTTGGCTGGGGACTTGGCTGGACTTGGGGTGGTCATCATCATCACTTTGCCGATGGTCCTGCATGGGGTCATGGCGGTTGGGGCGGTCACCCCGGGGGTGGCGTAGGTCGTCCCGGTGGTGCTATTGCGGGTAGAGGCGGTGGCTATCGTCCCGGTAACGGTGCTTTGCGTGGTGGTAACGGATACTCCTTTGGTACACGTAACGGCATGAGTAGCTCTGCGTTCCGTGGTGGACGTGGGGTGCAGACTTCCGGCAGACAGGTGGAGGGACGTCAGGGTAATACCGTGTCTCGTGGTGGTAACACTGTGTCTCGTTCGACCAATGTGAATACGTCTCGTAGCAATAGTGGTGCCGTACAGGGTGGTAGCTCTCGTGGTGGTAACTTTGGCGGTGGCGTAAGTACCGGTCGTAGCGGCGGCTTTGGCGGCGGTAGTCGTGGCGGTGGCGGCTTTGGTGGCGGTCACGGAGGTGGTGGCGGTAGACGTTAATCCATCTTGCTTTGCGACATGAGTTATTATGAAAAAAAAAGAATCTTATAAATCGGATAAATATGAAGAAGAATCAGTTAGCATTGGGTATGCTATTCTTATCTATAGCTTCGCAGGCACAGACTCCGTATGAGTTGGAGAAGATTTCTTCGCCCGACCTTACGGGAACGGCAAGATATGTTGGTATGGGTGGTGCTATGAGTGCTTTGGGTGCCGATATGTCGGTGGCTACTACCAACCCTGCGGGTTTGGCTCTCTATCGCCGTGGCGATGTTTCTCTGGGTGCTGGCTTGCTGAGTGGTGCGGAACAGAATGATTTTGCTCACCATTCGGGTACGCAGATTTTGTTTAATCACTTGGGCTTTGTTCAGGCGTACAACTTGGATAGTGGTGATGGTCTGCAATCGGTGGTTGTGGGCTTGCAGTATCAGCGTGTGAAGGACTTCAACCGCAATGTCTTTGTGGGGGGTAGTACCGGTGGAACTACGCAGTTGGGACAGTTTGCTTATCAGGCTGCCGGAAATCTTGTTACGCCGGGTAGCAGTGCTGCCGAGAGTGCGGGACTTATCTCACAGGAGGCGGATGGTAAGTGGTATTATGATAACAGTTCCGAGGCAACGGGTTCCGGTTATCAGTCCAACTCTAAACAGTGGGGTGGTATCTCTCAGTACAATGTAAACTTGGCGGCTAACATTAGCGACCGTGTTTATCTAGGTGTTAACGTGGGATTGAACGACCTTAACTATCATTCTTATAAGGAGTACACGGAGTATGTGCCGGGTGGCGCAACCAACTATTCTACCGCTACCGAGCGCAGTATCTCCGGTTTGGGTGTGCAGGTGGGCTTCGGTATTGTGGTGCGTCCCATTGAGGATTCCCCCTTCCGCTTTGGCTTGTCTGCCGTTACACCAACCTATTATGAGTCTCTCAAGGCTCGTACGCGTCACGAACTCTATTGCGATGGTGGCATCTACTATGATGACTATGCGCAGAGTGCTCGCTTGGACGATTATAAGTTCAACGTAAATACTCCGTGGCGTTTCAACTTGAGCTTGGGTCACACCATCGATAATATTCTTGCCATTGGTGCGGAGTATGAGTATGCTAAGTATTCTTCCAATAAGGTGAGCTATGGCGATTCCTGGGACGATGCTTACGATACCGATCCGGACGATGCCTTGAACTGGAATACCGAGGATGTCTTGAAGGGGGTACATACTTTTAAGTTGGGTGCCGAACTCTCTGTATTGCCGGAGATGAAGGTGCGTGTAGGTTACAACTTCGTTAGCAGTCCTACTTATAAGGATTCCTATTTGAATACCGATACGCAGAGTGAACTGTATCGTTATTGCTATCCGGAGACCGATTACACGAATCTCTCTGCCATTAACCGCTTTACATGTGGTTTGGGTTTTGCCTTCGATAAGATGTATGTAGATATGGCGTATCAGTATCAGCATCAGACGGGTAAGTTCTATGCGTACGATGACCAATATGCGTCTGTAGGTACGGGTGGTAGATATGTTTCTTATCTTGCTCCGCAGAAGACGGATCTTAGTAAACACAACTTCCAAATTACTCTTGGATATAGATTCTAGCATATAGAAAGAGGGCGGACAATCTCGTGGATGTCCGCCCTCTTTATTCCTCTTAAGTTTTCTCTTTACTTAATATCAATTTCTTCCTTCATATCAATCTCTCTTCCCTGCGTATCGCGGAAAACGTACTGTAGGAAAGCGAGTTCCTGACTTGGTATCACACGAATACCTAGGCCATACTTCATGGTCCACTTCAAACGGATGGACAGAATACCTTGGTTTAAGTATGCCGCCACATAAGGATGAACATAGAGTGTAAACTTCTTGATGTTCAGTCGGTTTACAAGCATATCAATTTTGTTCTCCAGCGTATCGGTAAATAGGAAGCTCGATTTTATCACTCCCTTGCCGTGACACGTAGGACACGTTTCATCCACATGCACATCCATCACCGGACGGACACGCTGTCTTGTAATCTGCATCAATCCGAACTTGCTCAGAGGCAAAATGTTGTGACGTGCTCTGTCCTTCTTCATGTTCTTACACATTCGTTCGTAGAGCTTCTGTCTGTCCTCTGCCAGATTCATATCGATGAAATCGACCACGATGATACCACCCATATCGCGCAATCGCAGTTGGCGAGCCAACTCATCTGCCGCTCCAAGGTTTACATCCAGTGCATTTGCTTCCTGTCCGTTACCGTCCTTAGCGCGGTTACCGCTGTTCACGTCCACTACGTGTAGTGCTTCCGTATGCTCAATTACCAGATAGGCACCCCTTTTGTACGACACTGTCTTTCCGAACAAGCTCTTGATTTGCTTCGTTATGGAAAAGTTGTCGAAGATAGGAAGTTGTCCTTTATACTGTTTTACGATGCCCGCTCTGTTGGGTGCAATGAGCGTTACGTAATCTTTTATTTCCTGATAAACTCCTTCATCGTTTACGTAGATATTCTCGTATGAGGGGTTAAACAGGTCACGTAATATCGCCACGGCACGGCTCGTTTCCTCGTAGACAAGTTTAGGCAACTTGTCTGCCTTTTGAGCTGCCTCGAGCGCATCGTTCCATCGTTTGGTCAGAATCCGGAGTTCGCTGTCCAGTTCTGCCACTCTCAAACCCTCCGCCACGGTACGCACAATCACACCCATGTGCTTGGGGCGGATACTCTGAATAATCTGTTTTAAGCGCGCACGCTCCTCGCTCGACTTAATCTTGGAAGACACGGACACCTTATCGTTGAACGGAACAAGTACCAGGTATCTGCCTGCGAACGACAGTTCCGCCGTGATGCGCGGACCCTTTGTCGAGATAGGCTCCTTTACTATCTGTACCAGTATTTCTTGTCCCTGTTGCAGGGTGGATTCTATGCTTCCCTCTTTGGGGAGTTCCGGCTGCTTGACAGCTTTATTCGTAGGGTAGAGGTCTTTTTTGTTGCTGAGCACCTGCTTTAGGTACTTGGCATACGAATTATAGTTGATACCCAAGTCAAGATAATGAAGAAATGCGCTACGTTCGTAGCCCACATCCACGAAGCAAGCATTCAGTCCCGGCATGAGTTTCTTGACGCGTGCCAGATAGATGTTGCCCACGGAGAAGGATTCCGTTCGCCCTTCCTGCTGGAGTTCCACCAGACTTTTGTCTTCGGTGAGAGCAATGGAGATCTGCTTCTCTTGTACGTCTACGTACAATTCGCTGGTCAGTTCTTTTTCTTCAGTATCCATTTTATATGTATTTGTAAAAACAAAGAACAAACTCAAAGTGCGTAACGCCCCCTGAAAGTTTGTTCTTTATACAAGCGAAGAACTCAAAGAGTCGCTTTATTTGCTCTTATGTCTGTTCTTTCTCAGTCTTTTTTTACGCTTGTGAGTAGACATCTTGTGTCTTTTCTTTTTCTTACCGCTTGGCATAGTTTTTATATTTATGAGTTAATAAATTAAGAAATTACTCTTCAGTTCCCTCTATAGCCTCTCCCTTAATCTCGGCCATGAAGGTCTTAGCTGGCTTGAATGCCGGAATGTTGTGCTCGGGGATGGTGATGGTAAGGTTCTTGGAGATATTACGTGCGGTCTTAGTTGCACGCTTCTTCAATATGAAGCTTCCAAATCCGCGAAGGTACACATTCTCACCCGCAGCCAGAGAGTCCTTAACGGTCTCCATGAATGCCTCTACAGTTACCAAAATGGACTGCTTGTCCACACCGGTCTTTTGGGCAATCTGACTTACTATTTCTGCCTTTGTCATATTTGTTATATTTATTGTTATACTGGTTCTATGTTCTAAAACGGATGCAAATATACGAATTTTCAACGATATAGCGAAAAATATCCCGTTTTTTTTCGAAAAAATGCCGCTTTCTACTCTTTCTCTCGGCTTTTCATGGTTAAAAAGCGGGTTTTTACTAAGTTTGTACTTTGTTTTATAATGATATAGACGATGATAGATATAACTCCGTTTGCCGTTACTCTGGAGGAGTGGTACGAGCAGCATAAACGTGAACTCCCGTGGCGCTCTACGCGCAATCCTTATGAAATATGGGTGTCGGAAATCATCCTGCAACAGACGCGTGTGGTGCAGGGGTACGATTATTATGTGCGTTTCTTGCGGGCGTTTCCTACGGTGGAGGCGCTGGCGGCTGCGCAGGAGGAGGAGGTTATGCGTTTGTGGCAGGGATTGGGGTATTACTCTCGTGCACGCAATTTGCATACGGCTGCGAAGTCGGTGGTGAGGATGGGACATTTTCCGTCTACTTATAAGGAGATTCTTGCGCTCAGGGGGGTGGGTCCTTACACGGCGGCGGCGATAGCTTCTTTTGCTTTTCATTTGCCGTATGCGGTGGTCGATGGTAATGTTTACCGGGTGCTTTCGCGTTATTTCGGGATAGACGAGGCGATAGATACTCCGCAGGGGCAGCGTACTTTCCGTGCTATGGCGGATGAGATGCTGGATGTGGCGCATCCTGCGCTCTATAATCAGGCGATAATGGACTTTGGGGCGTTGCAGTGTGTGCCCCAGTCGCCTGTTTGTGATGTGTGTCCGCTGTGTACCGGTTGTGTGGCGTTTCGTGAGGGTAGGGTGGCGGAGCTTCCCGTTAAGGGGAAGGCGTTGGTGCGTCGTGATCGCTACTTTGTCTATCTATATATAAAATGTACGGGCGCAATGATGATACATCGACGGGCGGCACGGGATATTTGGAACGGTTTGTTCGAAGTTCCGTTGCTGGAATCTCCGGAACGCACATTGTCGCTGGAGGAGGTGCGTCAATCGTCTCTTATGCAGGAAATTCGTAGCCGATATGCCGGCGGTGGTGACGGTGGGGAGATGTGGCGCTGTGTGTGTCGGGGGGTGAAGCACGTCTTGAGTCACCGGAACCTTTATGCCGATTTCTATGAGGTGGATTTGTCGGATGTTTTTACTGTTTCTCCGGGTGATGAATGGCTGATAGGCGGGGAGGTGTATCGATGGATTTCGGAGGGGGAGAGAGGTGACTTTGCCTTTCCAAGATTGATATTGAGGCTTTTTGAGCATTTTTCCGACTGATTTTATGGTGGTATAAGATATTTTGTCTATCTTTGTGTCGAATAAATGAAAATCGAAGATATATGTCACTAAATAAAGTAATGTTGATAGGCAATGTGGGCAAGGAACCTGAGGTGCGTCATCTTGATAATGGTGTGGCGTGTGCTACGTTGGTTCTTGCTACCAGTGAACGTGGATACACCTTGCAGAATGGAACGCAGGTTCCGGAGCGTACGGAGTGGCACAACATAGTGTTGTGGCGTGGCTTGGCGGATGTGGTGGAGAGATACGTTCACAAGGGTGATAAGCTCTTTATTGAGGGTAAGATACGTAGTCGTTCCTATGAGGATCAGAACGGAAATACCCGTTATGTGACGGAGATTTTTGCCGACAATATGGAGATGCTTACCTCTCGTCAGCAGTCGGCTCCGGCGACTCCGGCGGCTCCCGGGGTAGATAAGGCGGCAGCAGCGAAGGCAGCGTCTACCGCTCAGAGTATGGCGCAAAACACTGCTACGGGGGGTGCTACAGAGGATCTTCCTTTTTAAACGGAGTATTTACTAAAATCTAAGAACTTGGATCTAGAAGGTATATCGAGTAGCTTAACGCACTTTTTGGGGGGCGTAACGGTGCAACCACCAACGCTAGACGTGTTGTTTGTCTTGTTGGCTGTGGTGTTTATGCTCTTTATTTCCGGCTTTGTGTCGGCATCGGAGATAGCTTTTTTCTCTCTTTCGCCTAAGGATAAGAGTAGGATAGAGGAGGAGGAACAGACGTCCGACTCGCTTATTAAGAAACTGTTGGATGATTCGGAACGTCTATTGGCTACCATCCTTATTTCCAATAATTTTGTCAACATAGCTATTATCGTAAGTCTCAACTTTGCTTTCTCGCGTATGGTGGACTTTGGCGGTAATCGGTTGGTGGAATTCTTGGTGGTTACGGTGTTGCTCACTTTCTTGCTGTTGCTTTTCGGTGAGATTATTCCTAAGATTTATTCGGCGCAGAATAGCTTGAGATTCTGTAGACTTGCTGCCTCGGGCATCTACTTCTTTGAACGTCTCTTTTGGCCTATTGCCTCATTGCTGGTACGTTCCAAGAGTCTGGCGTCTCGTGTGGTGCAGGAGGAGAATTTTCAGCTTTCCGTGGATGAGTTGGAACATGCCTTGGAGCTTACGGATAAGAATGAGATTAAGGACGAACAACCTATTTTGGAGGGTATTATTCGCTTTGGCGGTGAGACGGTTCGCAAGGTGATGACGCCAAGACTGGATGTGGTGGACTTGGATATTCGTTCCAATTTTCACGATGTTATTCAGTGTATCATAGAAAACAATTATTCCCGCATACCCGTCTACTCTGAGAGTAAGGACAATATTAAGGGTGTGCTCTATATCAAGGACTTGCTTCCTCATCTTGGCAAACCGGCTACCTTCCGTTGGCAGTCGCTCATTCGTCCGCCCTACTTTGTTCCGGAGACTAAGATGGTAGACGACCTTTTGCGCGATTTCCAGACTAACAAGGTACACATAGCCATCGTGGTGGATGAGTTTGGAGGAACCTCGGGCATCATTACTATGGAGGATATTCTGGAGGAAATTGTAGGTGAGATAAACGATGAGTACGACGAGGATGAGCGTCTCTACACCAAACTCAATGCTACTACCTACATCTTCGAAGGAAAGATTCTGCTGACCGACTTCTGTAAGATACTAAAACTCAACGAGGATGTCTTCGAAGCCGTTGAGGGTGAGGCCGATACGCTTGCCGGTATGCTACTGGAGATAAAGGGTGAATTCCCTAAGCTAGGCGAGGCTATAGACTACAAGAACTATCACTTCGAGGTAACGGAGATGGACAAGCGTCGCATAGTGAAAGTGAAATTGGTTATTCGCAAAAACGATGCCACTGCATAAGGTTCTTCACACTCCTGCAGGTGCTACCATCGGTGTGTGGCATCTCACGGAAAGCGAGCAGGATTTGCTGGCGTTGTATCCCGATGCAGATATGCTTTTACGTCAAGTAAACGAGCGCTTTACAGCTCCCGTTCGCAGGTTGGAGTTTATAGCTGTGCGTGTACTTTTCTACACACTCCTGCAGCGAGTACTTCCTATAGCCTACAGGTCTACCGGAGCTCCTTATGCGGTGGACGATTCTATGAATATAAGCATCTCCCACACCGTTCGCAGGACGGCACGTTACGTAAGTGTTATCTATCATCCTGGTCATGCGGTGGGGGTGGATATAGAGGCGGTTGCGCCCAATGTTGAGCGTATTCGTTCGCATTTTATGCATCCTTCGGAGCAGGTAGAAGGTCTCATTCCGCTGCTTCTTTGCTGGAGTGGCAAGGAGGCGGTGTACAAGTTGATGGATACCCCTAAGGCTGTAGATTTCGTTAAGAGTCTACATACGCAACCGTTTGTTTGTACGCAGGAATGTAGGGAGGGGAGGTTTGTTATACAGGAACAAGTTACGGCAGAAGAAAAGGAATATCAGGTAGAATATCAGGTAGAAAATGAGTTTGTTCTAACGTGGGTGGAGGAGTGATTCTGCTCTCTTAAACTGAAAAACGTACACTTGTCTCACTCCTTTTTTATTGTAAAAAGGTGAATAATCCCGGAACTATAGCGTAAATGTCGGAAAAAAAGCGTAATTTTGCCCTTCGAATATATATATATCAAAAGACAGTATGAGGAAGAAATTCGTGATATTTCTTTGGAGTGCATTCATTGCGTGCATTCTGGTAATAACAATTTGTGTGTACGGACTCGCCAATAGCTGGTTCGGAACCATCCCCGATATGAACCAATTGCAGAACCCGCTCGATAAGTTCGCATCGCAGGTGTTCAGTGAGGATGGCGAGATGATTGGAACCTGGTCCTATAGCAAGGAAAACCGTGTACACATAAAGTACGATGCCATCTCCCCCTACGTAGTAGATGCTCTCGTTGCTACCGAGGACGAACGCTTCTACGAACATTCCGGAATCGATATGAAAGCCCTTATGCGTGCTATTGTTAAGCGAGGTATTATGGGTAAGAAGAGTGCAGGTGGCGGTAGCACCATCACACAGCAGCTTGCAAAGCAACTTTATAGCGAACATGCTACCTCGTCTGTGGAACGAGCTCTCCAGAAGCCTACCGAATGGGTTATTGCCGTGAAGTTGGAGCGTTACTACACCAAAGAAGAGATAATTACCATGTATCTCAATAAGTTCGACTTCTTGCACAATGCGGTAGGTATAAAGAATGCGGCACTCGTGTACTTCGGAAAGGAACCTGCCGACCTCACTCTCGTGGAGGCGGCTACTCTCGTGGGAATGTGTAAAAATCCGTCCTACTTTAATCCCGTGCGAAATCCCGAACGCTGTATGGAACGTCGTAATGTGGTACTCGCACAGATGTATAAAAACGGTAAGCTCACCGCTGCCGAGTTGGATGCAGCGCAGACCGAACCTCTAACACTCAACTTTCATAAAACCGACCACAAAGAGGGCGTTGCTCCCTATATGCGTGAATATCTGCGCACCATCATGATGGCTGAGCGCCCTGTCAGAACCGACTATATGTCCTGGCAAATGCAAAAATACTACGAGGACTCCCTCGCTTGGGAGACCGACCCTCTCTATGGATGGTGTAATAAAAATCGTAAATCCAACGGTGAATGCTATAATATATACACCGATGGACTGCGTATCTACACTACCATCAACTCCGATATGCAACGTTATGCCGAAGCTGCTGTAGCCGAGCACGTTGCAGGGTATCTGCAACCTGCCTTCAATCGTGAAAAACGAGGCAAGCGTAATCGTCCCTATTCCTCTGCATTGAGTGATTCGCAGATACGCAACATCTTGGAGAAAAGTATGAAGCAGTCCGATCGCTATCGTGCTCTCAAGGAAAGCGGATGCGATGACGATGCCATAAAGCAGAACTTCAACACTCCCGTAGACATGACCGTCTTTACTTACCGTGGCGAGGTAGACACCATAATGACCCCTATGGATTCCATACGCTACTACAAACAGTTTTTGCGTGCCGGTTTCCTCGCTATGGATCCTGTAAGCGGAGAGGTAAAAGCCTATGTCGGTGGACCTAATTACGCACACTTTCAGTACGATATGGCTATGGTGGGTAAGCGTCAGGTGGGATCCACTATCAAACCTTTCCTTTACTCCCTCGCTATGCAAAATGGTATGACTCCTTGCGACGTGGTTCCCAACGTGCAGACTACCTACCAAGTAGGCAACAGCACCTGGACGCCTCGCAATGGAAGTAGGGCACGTTACGGTGAAATGGTATCTTTGCGCTGGGGATTGGCACAATCCAATAACTGGGTATCTGCCTACCTCATCAATATGTTGAACCCTTATGCTTTTGTACGTCTGCTTCGTCAGTACGGTATAAAGGATCAAAGTATACACCCGTCTTTGTCACTCTGCTTGGGTTCCTGCGACATCTCTGTAGGCGAGATGGTGAGTGCCTACACAGCCTTTGTTAATAAGGGCTTTCGTACGTCACCTCTCCTTGTTACCCGTATAGAAGATAGCGAAGGCAATGTGGTGGCACGCTTCACCGCTCCACAGAGCGAAGTGCTCACTGCCGAAAGCTCCTACTGTATGCTCGACCTTCTACAAGGTGTTATAAATCATGGTACGGGTGCACGCATACGTAACCGCTACAAGATAACTGCACAGATGGGCGGAAAAACCGGAACTACCAACCGCAATTCCGATGGATGGTTCATGGGTGTCCTCCCTAAGCTTGTTGTGGGATGCTGGGTAGGTGGTGAGGATCGCGACATCCACTTCGATACCATGACCTACGGACAAGGAGCCTCCATGGCACTTCCCGTATTTGCACTCTTTATTAAGAAAGTATATGCCAACGCTAAGTTAGGCATCTCCCCCGATGATACCTTCGATATTCCCTCCGGATTCAATCCCTGTGGTCCCTACGACAGCAGCGATGATTCCTCCGATGACGGCGAGGTGGAAGAAATTGTAGAATCGGTAGAATAAACAAACAAAAAAAGAACAGTAAGAATGAAATTTTTAGGAATTATACCTGCACGTTATGCATCTACCCGTTTCCCGGGGAAACCATTGGCTATGCTAGGAGGTAAAACGGTGATACAGCGTGTTTACGAACAAGTAAAAGGCGTCTTCGACCGTGCCGTGGTGGCAACCGATGACGAACGTATAGAGGCTGCCGTAAAGGCTTTTGGTGGTGATGTGGTAATGACCCGTGCCGACCACAAAAGCGGTACCGACCGATGCTTCGAAGCTGCTATAAAAGTAGGAGGTGATTACGATGTTGTAGTCAACATCCAGGGTGATGAACCTTTTATTCAACACAGTCAGCTAGATGCCGTGAAGCATTGCTTCGACGACCCCGATACGCAGATAGCCACCCTCGTAAAGCCCTTCCGTCCCGAGGATGGATTTGCTGCCTTGGAGAACGTCAATTCTCCCAAGGTTGTGGTCAATGCTCGCAAGCAAGCCATCTACTTCTCTCGCAGTATCATCCCCTATATGCGCAATCGTGACAAACAAGAATGGCTCGCCCACCACACTTACTATAAGCACATAGGACTTTACGCCTACAAAACCGATGTTCTTCGCGACATTACCCGTCTGCCACAGTCCTCTCTGGAGATAGCCGAATCACTCGAACAGCTGCGTTGGATAGAGAACGGATACGTTATAAAGGTGGCCGAGAGTCAGGTGGAGACAATAGGTATAGATACTCCCGAGGACTTGCAGAAAGCCGAGCTTTTCTTGCAAAATTGTTCTAAAAACGGTGGAAATGAGGTCTAAATGTAATAAAGTTCTCTAATCTATTTGTGGGAATCCCAAATTTGGAGTAACTTTGGACGTTATAATTATATATAGAAGAAAACTGCTATGAATAAAATATGGAAAGGTGTGATTGTTTTCTCACTCTTCGCCACATCGATATATGCACAGGAAACCATGACGCTTAATCTCAAGGATGGAAGCGTGTACACCGGTGTTGTGGTGAGTGGAAAACCACACGGAAAAGGAAAAACTGTCTTTAAGAACGGTGACACCTACGAGGGCGAATACGTAAAAGGTAAGCGTCAGGGACATGGTGTATATCGTTTTACCGACGGCGAAAACTACGATGGAGAATGGTTTGCCGACCAGCAACATGGCTTCGGAACCTTCATCTTTAAGAACGGTAACAAATATGTAGGTCTTTGGTACAAGGACTTCCAGCAAGGTAACGGCGTAATGTACTACTACAATGGCGACAAGTACGAAGGACAGTGGTACGAGGACAAGCGTAGCGGTCAGGGTATGTACACTTACAGCAATGGTGCCTACTACAAAGGCGAGTGGAAGAATAATCAAAAGAACGGACGGGGTGTCTTCGACTGGCATGATGGTAGCCGCTACGACGGTTACTGGCTGAACAATGAGCGCAGCGGAAAAGGTAACTATTACTACTCCGATGGTGATACCTATAAGGGTGATTGGCTCAATGATGTACAGCATGGAAAGGGTATCTACGCTTTCCACAATGGTGATAAGTATGAAGGCGACTATGTCAACGGTGAGCGCACCGGACAGGGCATCTTCACCTTTGCCAACGGTGATAAGTACGTAGGTCACTTCCAGGAAGGCGAGCGCGACGGAAAGGGGGTATTCTCCTTTGCTAACGGTGCCGTGTACGATGGTTACTGGAAAAAGAACGAACGTAATGGTAGTGGTATCTACACTTGGCATACCGGCGACACCTACGAAGGCGGCTGGCGCAATGGAAAGATGGAGGGCGAAGGCATTCTCCGTATGGCCGATGGTAGTAAATTCAAAGGTGTTTTTCGTGACGGTATGAAGAACGGAAAGGGCATCATGATAGAGAAGGATGGTAAGCGCTTCGAGGGCTATTACCAGAACGATGTCAAGAACGGTCCATACGTCCTCAAAGATAAGAACGGTGCCGTTCTCGAAAAGGGAACCTATAAAAATGGATCAGTAGAGAAATAAGCAAGAGAAAAGTATGATAATTGACACACTTGAAAACCTGGAGAAGTACGTCGCTGTGAACGTACTTTTCCCCCAAGTGGTTGCGTTCCTCAAGGAGCACAACCCCGAGACTCTCGAACCCGGTAAGTACATCTTGCAGGAGGGTGAGCTGTTTGTCAACGTAACAGACGCCACTCCCAAGACACGTGAGCAAGCTCGCTTGGAGAGTCACAACCTCATGATTGATATCCAGATACCTCTGGGCGATGAGATGTATGGTTACACTCCACGCACTGCACTCCCCGAGGAGACCTACAATGCCGAGAAGGATATAACCTTCTATCCCGGTGCGGCAGAGAGCTACGTTGCCCTCAAGAAGGGTATGTTTGCCATCTTCTTTCCGCAAGATCTCCATGCTCCTTGTATCGCCGAGAAACCTGTACGTAAGTTGATATTTAAAGTTAAAGCATAAGCAAAAAGAAATTTGCTAACCTTAAAGTAATATGGCAACAAAGAAGAAAGTTGAACAGAAGAAAACACGTCTGGCTCTTGTAAAGAACGACGTGTGGTTGGAACCTTTTGAAGAGGCTATCAACGGGCGTCATCAGCATGCGCTGGACAAGATAAACGAACTTACCAACGGTGGTAAGGTGACGCTGAGTGATTTCGCATCCGGATATCTCTATTTCGGACTGCACAGAACAGCTACCGGATGGGTGTTCCGTGAGTGGGCACCCAATGCTACGGAGATATATCTCATAGGCGAATTCAGTGACTGGAAGGAACTACCACAGTACAAACTGAAGCCTATTAAGAACACCGGCAACTGGGAAATCAAACTGCGCAAGAACGCACTTCACCACGGTGAACTCTACAAAATGAAGGTTCATTGGGAAGGCGGAGAAGGTGAGCGCATTCCCGCATGGTGTCGACGTGTGGTGCAGGACGAGAATACCAAGATCTTCAGCGCACAGGTGTGGGATCCCGAGAAACCTTATGAGTTCAAGAAGAAAACCTTCAAACCCACTACCGATCCACTCCTTATATATGAGTGTCACGTGGGTATGGGACAGGATGCCGAGAAGGTAGGTTCCTATCGTGAATTTCGCGAGAATGTACTTCCTCGTGTGGCTGCCGACGGATACAACTGTATCCAGATTATGGCCATTCAGGAGCATCCCTATTATGGAAGCTTCGGCTACCACGTATCCAGTTTCTTTGCCGCTTCCAGTCGCTTCGGCACTCCCGAGGAGTTGAAGGAGCTCATCGATGCTGCTCATGGTATGGGTATAGCTGTGATTATGGATATTGTTCACTCACACGCCGTTAAGAACGAAGTAGAGGGACTGGGTAATCTGGCTGGAGACCCCAATCAATATTTCTATCCCGGCGACCGTCACGAGCATCCGGCATGGGACAGCCTCTGCTTCGACTACGGTAAAAATAATGTCCTCCACTTCTTGCTCTCCAACTGTAAGTTCTGGTTGGACGAGTATCACTTCGACGGATTCCGTTTCGATGGTGTCACCTCCATGCTCTACTACAGTCACGGACTGGGACAAGCCTTCGGCGGATATGGCGACTATTTTAACGGTGGTGAAGATGACAACGCCATTTGCTATCTTACCCTTGCCAACATACTGATACACGAGGTGAAGCCATCTGCTATCACCATAGCCGAGGAGGTATCCGGAATGCCCGGACTTGCTACATCGTTCAAGAATGGCGGATACGGATTTGACTACCGTATGGCTATGAACATCCCCGATTACTGGATAAAGTTAATCAAGGAGCAAACCGACGAAAACTGGAAACCATCATCCGTGTTCTGGGAGGTGACCAACCGTCGTGTCGATGAGAAAACCATCTCCTATTGTGAGAGCCACGACCAAGCCCTTGTAGGCGATAAGACCATCATCTTCCGCTTGATAGATGCCGATATGTATTGGCACTTCAAGAAAGGCGATGAAAACGAAATGGTACATCGTGGCATAGCCTATCACAAGATGATACGCTTGCTCACCGCTTCTACTATCAACGGCGGATACCTTAATTTCATGGGTAACGAGTTCGGTCATCCCGAATGGATAGACTTTCCGCGAGAAGGCAATGGATGGAGTTACAAGTACGCCCGTCGTCAGTGGAACCTTGTAGACAATAAGGATCTATGTTTCCACTATCTAGGTGATTTCGATAAAGCCATGCTTCAGGTACTCAAGAGCGTCAAGAAGATACAGAAGACCCCTGTACAGGAAATATGGCACAACGATGGCGACCAGATATTGGCATATAAGCGTGACGACCTTGTGTTCGTATTCAACTTCAGCCCTAATCGTTCCTACACCGATTACGGTTTTATGGTACCGGAAGGTGCCTACGACATCGTTCTCAACACCGATGCTTCCGCTTTTGGCGGTAATAACTTGAATGATGACAGCATACGTCATTTCACCAATTTCGATCCACTCTTGAAGAAAGACGGCAAGGGATGGTTGCAGCTCTATCTGCCCGCCCGCAGTGCCGTAGTTTTGAAAAAAGTAAAAGAATAATGAGTAAATCAATGTCACACAGAAAGATGGCCGCAAATATAAATCGCATACTTTGCGGTTCTCTTTTTGTGGCATTTTGTTTTTGCTATCTGTATAAGTTCCAGTGCGATATATTGACAACGGCACAGTATGTCCTGTCGCACGGAAAAACCTCTTACTCCCCCCTTTGGGGAGCCATTATCCTAACCGTAGTTTTTGCGGTAGTTCAGGTAGTGATACAACGCCTCCTACATTTTCGGAGCAGCTTCTATGCGCTTTCCTATTTTCCCTCACTGCTCTTGTTGCTCATGGTAAGCCACTTCAATCAGGGCATCTTCGAGGGATTTGTATTCAGTCGCCATGCTCTGGGCATGATGTTGTCGTCGTTGCCTGTTGCACTCTTCTTTGGATGGGGTATACGAATGTTACACCGTCACAGACCGCTTAACCTTTACGGTATGTTAGGGTCTAATCTCACAATTATGTTGGTGTTTCTTGCCTTCTTCATGTCGCAAGCCAACACCGATGAACTTTTTCATTACAACTCCCGTGTGGAGCGACTGCTCCTCAATGGACGCTGTAACGAAGCACTCATGATAGGTCGTCACTCCTCTGTCACCGGACGCGAGCTTACGGCTATGCGAGCCTTTGCTCTGAATCGTACTCATCGAATGGGTGACGAACTCTTTGACTATCCCCAGTGCTATGGCAGCCGAGCTCTTCTGCCACAATGGAGCGATACCGCCGTTATGTTCTTCGACATCAAGTCCATCTACGTAAGTCTCGGAGCCTTGCCGTCGGGTAGGGGATTTCGGGTAAAAGGATTCGTTGATCAAATCCTTGCCCTCGATACCCTGAATACCAACCGTCGTGCTGCTGACTATGCCCTCTGTGCCTCCCTCTTGGATCGCAGATTGGATACCTTCGCCGAGATACTTCCCCGTTACTACATCATAAACGACTCCCTTCCTCGTCACTACAAAGAGGCATTGGTACTCTATAACCAACTGGCAGAAGCCCCCATAGTAGAATACGAGGATGAAACACTGCAAGAGAAACTTGTAAGTATGCACATAATGGAGGACACTCTCCATACCGTCCGCCGTCGTTACAACCTCACTCGCGAGACCTATGGCGACACCTACTGGTGGTATTACTACTATCAAAAAGAGAATTAAACCTATGAAGATGTGTAGCTTGTGGGCACTGTTACTCTCCTTGTCGGTTCTCTTGTGTGGCTGTAGTGGAGAGCAAGATTCTAAGGTTGACGACCAACTATTACGCGCCGCTCAATCTTACGAACAGGGGCATTGTGCTGCCGCCCTATCTCTAGCAGACAGCATTTCCGAAGGTTCCGACAATCAGTTTCACCTCCTGCAAGCCGACCTGCTTGCCATGCGCATCTATATAACCACCGCTGCCAACGAAGCCTTTTGTCGTCGACGCAACAGTGCTCGTATGCGCATACAAATGATTTGCGAGGAACGTAACACTCTCTCCGATGCACAGAAACAACGATACGACTCCCTACAGCTAGTTTACCATCTTTATTCCTATTTATATTATCGCAATGTTCACATGATGGAGCGTGTCGGCAATGAACTCTCATCCCTCAGCTCACTGGAGGTTCTCACCCCCGATACTACGTTGCGTATTCGTTCCCGCCTCGTCACCGCATCCGATTCACTCTCCCTACGTGACTACATTCCCTGGTGTCGTATCCACAACCATTGGCAGTTGGAGGGCGAACTCCTCATGCACGAGGCACGTTATGCCATAACCGAGCGCGATACGCTCACGGCACTCCTTAATGCCGAACAAGCGTGTCAACTCTTTGAACAATTAGGCAATCCATATCTGCGAGCCGAGAGTATGTGTTACATGGCACACCTCTACACCCGCAACAATGCACCTGTCATAGCCATAGACTATCTCAACGATGCACTGAATATTCTAGATACTATCTGTCAGGCTGACACCCTATCCACCCCTCTGCCACTCCTGGCAGATATTCGTGAGGAACTGAGTGTGGCGTACGCCTCTCTGGGCGATAAGCAGCAGAGCGACTATAACCGCAACCTCTACTTAGACATTCTAGATCTTTCGCGGCAAGATAAGGAAACGGAGAGTCGTTATGCACAGCTTCAACAGATTCATCAGCTCAACCTCTATATGCTGTTGGGCTTGTTCCTCCTTATCCTCTTGTTAATAGGATCGCTCACTCTGTTTCATCGTCTATGGAACCGTCGTAATCGCAGAGAAGCTCTGCGTATGGCAAACACCTCTCGCTACTGCCACGCCCTGCTCTCCGGTGAGCAACCGGAGCGTCCCGCAGACATCATTGTGCCACTGGTAGAGCCCTATGAACAGTGGGCACAGAGTAGGCACGATGCCAGCGAACAGCAGGAAGAGAAACGTATGGAACTGGAGGAACAGTTGGCAGTACTCGGTAGCAAGAAGAGTGCGTCGCTGGAGAAGAATCTGGAGAAACGATCGCAAGTGGGCGTACTCGAGGTGATGATGCCAAACATAGAACGACTCTGTTACACCGTAGACCGATTGCGTAGCGATGGCGCAAACGCATCACAGGAGGAGTATGCCGGAGAGTTGGCAGACTGCATCTATAGTTATAATGAGATACTGGGTAACTGGATTAAAATGCAACGAGGCGAAGTGGCTCTCCGTCTGGAAACCTTCCCGCTGCAAAATATTTTTCAAGATCTGGCACGTGCTTCGGAGCGTTTCGAGGCAGACCACCTTACCCTCACGGTGCAACCCACCGATGTACGAGTAAAGGCAGATAGTGCTCTCACCTTTTTTATGCTCAATACGCTCAGCGAAAACGCCCATAAGTTTACACCTCCCGGAGGCACCGTTACCATATCTGTCACTGAGGCAACGGACAATTATGTAGAGGTATCTGTAGCCGATACAGGAGTAGGCATCTCACCGGAGGATGTAGAAAAACTCATGAACGAGAAAGTCTATGATTCATCTACCGTAGGGCAGGGCACCGTGGATAAGAGTAAGAAAGGCTACGGATTCGGCATTATGAATTGTAAGGGAATCATCCATAAGTACATAAAGAGCGGTTCTATCTTCTCCGTCTGTACCTTTGGCGTAGAGAGTGAACCGGGCAAGGGGAGTAGGTTCTACTTCCGTCTACCCCGGGTGCTCACGTGGGTGTTTGCCCTTTTCATAGGTACATTATTGCCGTCGAAGGCAGCTCAGCCATCGCTCCGTCAGCAGATAAATCAGCTCACGGATTCCTGTTACTATAGCAATATTCGTGGTACCTACGAGCAGACGGTGGCATTTGCCGACAGTACACTCACACTCTACAATCGCTATACAGAGCAAATATTGGGACAACCGCTCACCGCTTCCCACCGTTTGGTACTCCTAGGCGATGATCACGAAACAGCTCCCGAGTGTGAGGGGGTGCGCCGAGGATACAATATAGACTACACGCCGCTGCTCTCCATACGCAACGAAGTGGCAGTCGCAGCGCTGGCGCTGCAGGACTTGTCGCTCTATGCTTATAACAACGAAGTCTATCAAGACCTCTATCACCTACTTTCGCAAGATCGAAAGTTGGATGACACCTGCGAACGTCTGGATGGTTCCAATCACAATATACACGTATGGTGCATCCTCATGATTCTCATTCTGATAGCCATTCCCATAGCCTATTATTTCTGTCTGATACACAGTCGTATGCTGTATCGTTTCGAAGTAGCACGCATGATGGAGATAAACCGTCGCATCCTCGAATTGGCATCGCAACAAAAGGACTTGGAACCGCTTCTCACCGGTATCATGGAAGCATATTGCGGACTGAGTGATATTCGCAGTATGTCACTTTATTTACCTCCCGTAGACGGACGTAATAAGCTCCTCCTAACCTCAGGCAACGAGGTAGATGAGATTACGGAACATAGCCTGGCGGTATGTATAGAAGAATGTACGGAATATCGTTCCCGTGAATTCTGTTGCTTCCCCCTCATCGCCTTTGATAGGTGTGTGGGAAGTGTAGCATTCCGTTTTGAAAAACAACCCTCCGAAACGCTTCAGACAGTGCTTCGAAGTAACACGTTGGAACTCTTGTCTCACCTGCTCTACCACGCCCTTCTGCATCATCGCACAGGCGAAGAAGATATAGATACTTTGCAAAATAGCGTATGGCAACTCACCTACGAGGAATACAGACTCTACACCGAGAATATGATTCTGGACAACTGTCTCTCCTCCATCAAGCACGAAACTATGTACTATCCCGCATTGATGAAGCGTATGTTACAAAAGCGTGACACGTTACGTTCGCAAGAAGATTGGCAGTCGTTATTCGAAACCGTTGATTTTTATCGCCGTGTGTTCAATATACTTTGTACACGTGCCCACCGTCAGATGGAGTACGCTCTCCTGCGTCCCGTATCACTCTCTCCGTCCTGGGTGCAGCAAGAGGTGCAGCGCATCTACAAGAGTTGTAATCGCAAGCATAGGGTGGAGGTGCAATTGAAGGTAGAGCTTCCGGAAGAGGCCGTCACTTTTCTGGGAGATTCATCGTGTGTGGCGTATCTCTTGCGCTTATGTGTGGAGGCGCTTCATGTACAGTGTGAAGGTGAGCTTACGTTGCAAGTTGCCCGTCATGCAGGCATGGTAAAAATAGCTATAGGTATGCCCGGTGGCAGTTGGCAGCAGGAAGAGCTAGACCGTCTCTTTTACCCAGCCGAGGAGCACATACCCTATTTAATAATGAGACAAATCGTCCGTATGCACGACGACTTCTTCGATTTCCGGGGATGTCGCATAGTAGCGCAGGCACGTGAAACGGGCGGATATGATATTTGGTTTACTTTAGTTGAAGAGAAATATGCAAAAATTTGATGTTGTAGTGGTAGAAGATGTTCGTCTGGAATTGAAAGGAACATTGGAGATCTTGCGAACCGATATACCGGAGGCGAATGTTATAGGAACGGCGTCTACGGAGGCTGAATTCTATAAGTTATTGGATAGCGGAGTCGTTCCTCAGCTCCTGCTTCTGGATTTGGGGTTAGGTGGTTCCACGGCAGTAGGTGTGGACATCTGTCGCAAAACGCGTGTACAGTTTCCAACGCTTCGTATCCTCATCTTCACAGGTGAGTTGTTGAACGAGAAAATCTGGGTAGATGCACTGGATGCAGGTGCTAACGGCGTCATTCTCAAAAGCGGCGAATTACTTACGCGTGCGGATGTTATGGCAGTCATGGAGGGACGTGAGAATGTGTTCAACCAACCCATTCTAGAGAAGATTACGGAGCGTTTCAAACAAGAAGTACGTTCGGAGTCTTTTAAGCGTGATGCGGCAATAAATTACGATATCGATGAGTACGATGAGCGTATGTTGCGTCATCTGGCTTTGGGATATACAAAGGAGATGATAGCATCGCTCAAGGGGATGCCGTTTGGTGTGAAGAGCCTGGAGAAACGTCAGAACGACCTGGTATCTCGTCTTTTTCCCGGAGGAGAACGTTCGGGTGTGAATGCCACCCGCTTGGTGGTTCGTGCGTTGCAGTTAAATATTATAGACCTCAACAATTTGGAACCCGACGATGAATAAGTGGTGTGGTTGGTTCTCTCTGTTCTTGTTTCTGCTCACCGTATTACTGGTAGTGGGTTCATGGATCTTGTCGGCGTGGGGATATTCCGTAAGGGGTATCCTGCAGCCGGAAGGTATTCGTTGGCTTTTTGTAGTATTGCCGCAGGTGTGGACTATAAGTGTTACGGGACTGCTAATTCTGCTTTTCAGTGCAATAGGATGTATAGAGAATAGCGGATTGTGGAGTATTCTTCGATACTACCTGTGTAGAACCATGGAACGACCCAATTATCGTCAACGTTTAGCATTTAAGTGGAGTATTTTCTTTTGGGTGTTATCCTTATTGCCATTTTTCTTATTGTCATTCACCCCACATTCATTATTATTGAGCGTGTCGGGCAATTTGTGGCACGGGTCACCCTTTATAGCATCGTTGCCGTATGTTATGATATGGTCTTTTCAAGTCCAATCGTTGCTATACGGAATGTTGTGTGGTAAGGTTACCACGTTGCCACGTATCATGCAACTCCTTACGCAAGGCATAGTGCGTTTTGCTCCACTTCTAGTACTATACTTACAAGCAAGACTCTTGTTCGTAATATACCGGTATGTGGCGGGTTGATTATAAGGAGCATAGATGTCTTACTCCTCCGAATGGAACTTAATCAACCCCTCCATAGGGTCCGATAGAATGTTTCCTATGTTCAAACCGCATGAATGTGCCGCTGCCGCAATCTCCTCGGAAAAGGCTACTGTTAGCCCCCCGATGAGGTGAACCGGGAGATCAAGACGATTGTAGGGGAGTACGTTTCGGCGGAAAAAGTCATCGAAACACGACAACAGCAGCTTCCTTACACATTCTTTCCCCTTATGCGCCCGAAGGAACGGAGTGAACGATGCAAGGAAACGGTTGGGGTAGGGTTCACGATACACCCGCTGAATAATCTCCGCAGGAGTCAGACCGTATTCCGCTAAGAATGCCTCTTTTAGTCCCGGCTCCATCTGTTCCTTCAATAAGTCACCCACCAAGCGCTTACCCAGAACGGCGCCACTACCCTCATCTCCCAGGATGAATCCAAGGGGAGATATCTGTTGCGTTATCTCTTTGCCATTGTAAAGACATGAATTGCTTCCCGTTCCCAGAATGCACGTTACACCCGGTTGTCGTCCACAGAGTGCCCGGGCAGCTCCCAACATATCACTGGACACCTCAACAATCACCCCCGGAAACAACTCACCGAGCAGCCTGCACATTCCTGGAATCTTCTCGAGCGTGCAACCTGCTCCATAGAAATAAATCGCCTCTATCTTTACTGTGGAAAGTTGCGGAAGCAGCTCTTCCAAGAGCATCTTCCGGATAGAATCATCCTCCTGCATAAAGGGATTAATCCCCGCAGTACGAACCGTGAATCCATCCTCGGGTAAGCATACTCGCCAGTTTGTTTTCGTCGACCCGCTATCGGCAATTAGTATTGTGCGCATATTACTCCTTTGCTATATCTTGAATCTGCTCCTCTATGATACCCGTACGCTGCTTCGCCTCCTCGTGCCTCTCCAAGCGTGCTTCGATTTGAGCCAACTGTTTACGAATCTCCTCACCGTTCTTTTGGAGTTCTTGAAGCGTCGTCTTCAGGCTCTCACGTGTAGAATCCTCCGTTTCCGTACCACGTGTTTGCGGAGCATAGATGTTATTCTTCCACTCCACGAGTGCATTACGTGCGCTTTTCTCTATCTCCTCGGCCTTCTGCATCTGCACTGTAGTTTTCATAGTCTCCTTGCGCATTGTGTACCAGTCCGTATCCGAACGATAGGTACGTTCCAATTCCGCAAACTGTACCGGCGGATGGTTGGCATTGAAGCGGTTCATCCACATATCCAATTTGGAACGCAGTGTCATTGTCTCCTGCTCCTGCCACTGTTGCTGTTGCAGCAATGTAGTACTCTGTCCCAACGTCTGCAACAAGTACTCGTTGGCACTATCGTAAGCACTGCGACACTTTACACGCTCCCGGCTCAGTTTATCCTTTTGCTCCGTCAGCTCCTTGAGATGTTCCTTAGGATCCTTCTCGCCCATAATCTCCGAGTATGTCTCCTTCTTATTGTTCAAGAGGAAGATTAACTTACTCTTAGCATCATCCTGAGTAGCAATGTTTTGCTCAATCATTTCCAGTTGTGATGCAATCCCCTTGAGTTGCGCATCCAGTCCAGCCAACTCTACATCAAGCTTTTGTATCTGTTCCAGAAGCTTGTACCACTGAGACGACTTCTCCTGCATATTCATACGGAAGGACTCACTATTCTCCAACCACTCGGCATGCCAGTTGGCAAGCGTCATGTCGTGCTCCAGGTCGCTGTACAACTTGGAATACTCATCGCTCATCTTCTTAAGGCGAAGTTTCTCCTCCTCCACCAATCCCGAGAACACCTGACAAGCCGTGTTCAGCTCATTCAGTCCCACACGATTCTCATCACGTCTGCGCTCCAACTCGGAAATCTGTTCGTTCAATTGGTTGATGTTATCTTGATGGTAGGTGAAGTTCTCCATATTCTTATGCGCCTCCTCCGCCTGTCGGATAGTATTGTCCTGCAGTTGATGCAACATGATGGAACGAGCGTCACGATTCACCGATTCCGAGCAATCGGCAAAAGCCTCTCCCAGAAAATCGAAATCCTTCCACTGCTCCTTATCCTCGTTCAGCTGCAACCTCGCCGTCTGTATAGCCATCTCCAGTTGCTCCATAACACCCCGTTCGTGTGCATGTTCCACCTCACTTTCGTACAGCATCTTCTCCTTCTGTTTCAAAAGAGCCTGTCCCTCCTCGAAGTCGCGTCCCAAAGCCTTCTGTAGGACACCCAGTGCCTGCTCCGTTTCCGAGTGATAGGGGTGATGCGTAGCACCACAAACAGAACAACTACACCCCTCGCGCAAATCCTGTCGCAGCAACGACACATCCTGACTCTTGCTCAGTGTATAAGCATATTTCTGCTGTTCGCAATTCTCACGCAGCGGACCTATGATACGGCGCATCTGCTCTATGTTCTGTTCCTCCGTCTGGTAGTGCAGACGAGTGCGATTCATCTCCTGAGTCTTCTCCTCCAAGAAATCATAGCACCTACAGATACGCGCCCACACAAACGAAGCCCGTCGCAACATATTCTGTTGCAACGCCAGGTCAAAAGCACGCTTCTGTATGCTGTTCAAGTCCTGTCCGTGTATAGCCTCCTTGTGGATAAACAACTTCTGAGTGAGGTTGGACAGTTCGCTCTTCATATCCTGATCCTTGCGGAATAAATTATTGAGAGCCACATTATTAACCTCATATTCACGCTGTTTACGGTCGAACTCGTTCTGTGCTGCCTCCGTATTTCGGCGCAGCACCTCCAGTCGGTTCAACTTCACCTGCAACATCGAAATATTCTCCAGCACATAGCGGTGAGGCACCAACACCTGCTGATCCTGCGTAGCCTGTTCACGCTTGCGCATAGTCTCTTGTCTACGCTTCTCCACTTCCTCCTGCTCCTTCAGCGCCGTCAGTCGGTCACCGTCCAGTTTACTCAGATTCTCCGTTATGGCCTCAATACGCAGTTCACACGTATTGATTTCACCCAGAAGCTCCAGTCCGGCATTCATGCGCTGCTGTACCGCACGAATCTCCAAGTCGGTGGTATTCTCCATACGCTCCTTATCCAGATATTCGTTGCGGAGTTGAGACACCGTCCCCTGCAACTCCTGTGCCAACTTATGCTTCGAACCCTGCTCCTGTTGAACCTGTGCCAGAAGATCCGTCATGATAAGAATCTTTTGGAACAAGCCATGCACCTTCTCGAACCGGTCGAAGCGATCCACCGCTTGTCGTTCGGTCTCCTGCTTCGTGTACTCCTGCAGCACCTTGCATTTTTCAGCCGTCGCCGCCTCTACAAGAGCGATGAGTTGGTCGTATCGGTCGAACCATTGCAAGCGATGATGCGTATTTTCAATATCCCTTTCTACGCTATCCAGTTTCGTCCTCAGCAGTTGTTGCATCTCCAGGATGTGCTTCATGCTGGCATCCGTCAGCACCTCCTGCTTAGTACGTTGCAAGGCAAATTCCGCCTTTGCCAGTTTGCGGAACAGTCCCTCCACCTCCGGAGACAACTCCGTACCGGTCTTCTCCTCGTACTTCTCCTTAGCGATATTATCTACCGACATCTGCTCCGTTTCCGGAGTCTTTTTATTGCTATTTTTATCTTGTTTCCAGAATAATTTCATTGTAAGTTGCGATTATGACGCAAAGTTACGCATTTTTTTGCTATCTTTGCGCTCAAATTCAGTAAAAATATAGAACTATGGCAACAAAACCAAGTATACCGAAGGGTACGAGAGACTTTTCCGCCGTTGAGATGGCGAAGCGAAATTACATCTTCGATACCATTCGTTCCGTCTACGCCCTCTACGGGTTTAGTCAGATAGAAACCCCTGCAATGGAGAATCTCTCCACCTTGATGGGTAAGTACGGCGAGGAAGGCGATAAACTCCTCTTTAAAATATTAAATTCCGGCAATTACATGAGTGGCGTCACGGCAGACGACCTTGCCGATGTACAACCCTTAAAACTTGCAGCTCGTATCTGCGAGAAGGGACTACGTTACGACCTCACCGTTCCCTTTGCGCGCTATGTGGTACAGCATCGCGATGAGCTTACCCTGCCGTTCAAGCGCTATCAGATTCAGCCCGTATGGCGTGCCGATCGTCCGCAGAAAGGACGTTATCGTGAGTTCTATCAGTGCGATGCCGACATTGTAGGCAGCGACTCCTTATTAAATGAAGTGGAACTTATGCAGATTGTTGACACCGTATTCTCCCGCTTTGGCATACGTGTAGCGATAAAGATAAACAACCGTAAGATTCTGGCAGGCATTGCCGAGCTGATAGGAGAGGCAGATAAGATTGTCGACATCACGGTAGCGATAGATAAGCTTGACAAGATAGGTCTGGAGAATGTAAATAAAGAATTGGCAGATTGTGGTATCCCCGCAGCAGCCATCGAACAGTTACAGCCCATCATCTGCCTGGCAGGAACGAATGCCGAGAAACTGGATAAAATGAGTGTGGTGTTGGCATCCAGTGAGATAGGATTGAAGGGTATCGAGGAATGTCGATACGTTCTCAATACATTGGAATCTCTAGGCATTAAGAATCAAGTAGATTTGGATCTTACGTTGGCACGAGGTTTGAACTACTATACCGGTTGTATTTTCGAAGTTAAAGCACTCGAAGTGCAGATTGGCAGCATCACCGGTGGTGGTCGTTACGATAATTTGACGGGAATTTTCGGTATGCCCGGATTGAGCGGTGTAGGTATCTCTTTCGGTGCAGATCGTATTTTTGATGTTCTCAATCAGCTCGATCTATATCCCAAGGATAGTGTACAAGGTACCCGTTTGCTTTTCGTAACCTTTGGCGATAAAGAAGCAGCCTTTAGCTTGCAACTTTTGCGCGAGGTGCGTGCAGCAGGTATTCGCAGCGAGATTTATCCCGATGCAGGTGCTAAGATGAAGAAGCAGATGGGGTATGCCAACGCCAAGGAGATTCCGTTTGTAGCCATCGTCGGCGAGAACGAAATGAACGAGGGCAAGGTAATGCTCAAGAACATGACAACGGGAGAACAATCCCTCCTCTCCGTGAGCGAGGTGATAGCTACCGTACAAGCATAATAAAAAATATGCGTAAACATCCGAAAGGTTGTTTACGCATAATTTTTTTTATTCTCCTAGATATTTCTTGAGCGTATCATGTAAATCATTCATTTTGATAGGTTTGGTCAAGAAATAGTTGCATCCCGCTTCCAAGCACCTCAGTTTATCATCTTCAAAGGCAACTGCGGTAAGCGCAACAATCGGTGTCTTTTGGTCGAATTCACGTATCTTCTTGGTTGCCTCGATACCATCCATTTCCGGCATCATGACATCCATCAAGATAAGGTCAAACTGCCCTGTCTTGGCTAAGTCAACGGCTTCAACCCCATTTAAGGCTCTGGTTAGGTCGTACTTACGGAGCATAATCTTAACGAGCAGGAAATTGCTATCAACATCCTCTGCTATTAATATTTTCTTATTGCTGTCCATACTTATATGTATTTCTCATTTATTTTTCGGATGCAAAGTTAAAAAATATAGTTGAAATCTCCAAACGAATATGAGAGTTTTTCAACAAATATTTCGATTTTGTTTCCATATTTTTAAAAACGAAAACAGATTATACGATGCAAAAAAAATCTGTATTATCTCCGGAACCCCGGAGGTAATACAGAATGAATACATATAATAAATATTTGTGATGTGTCTTTTATTTCAGCCATTTCACCATACGTTCCATGGCACGCTCACAGTCGTTGCGGTTTCCGAAAGCCGTCAATCGGAAGTAACCCTCTCCGCTTGGACCAAAGCCAACACCCGGAGTTCCCACGATATGTGGACCATGCAACAAATCGTCAAAGAACTGCCAACTACTCTTGTTGTCCGGAGTCTGCAACCAAACGTACGGAGCATCCTCGCCACCAAAGACATTCAGACCAACAGAAGACAAAGCCTCACGCATAATACGCGCATTCTCCATATAGTACTGAATAGTCTCGCGCACCTGCTCCTTACCTTCCGGAGTGTAGATAGCCTCCGCACCACGCTGTTGTATGTAGCTGGTACCGTTGAACTTAGTACACTGGCGACGGTTCCACAACGCATTCAGCGCCACACGCTCACCCGTTGCCGTCTTTGCCGTAAGTTCCAGAGGCACGATGGTATATCCGCAACGTACACCCGTAAAGCCCGCCGTCTTAGAATAACTATGGAACTCAATAGCACACTTCTTGGCACCCTCAATCTCGTAGATAGAGTGGGGAATATCGGCATGCTGGATATACGCCTCGTAAGCAGCATCATACATAATGATGGTATCGTTAGCCAACGCATAATCCACCCACTTCTTCAGTTCCTCACGTGAGATAACCGTACCCGTAGGGTTGTTCGGATAACACAAGTACACTACATCCACACGGTTCTCCGGAAGTTTCGGAATGAAATTATTCTCCTTGTTGCAAGGAATATATGTAATGCGGTTCCACTTACCATCAACCACCTCACCCGCACGTCCGCACATAGCATTGCTATCCACGTACACCGGGTACACAGGATCCGTAAGACCGATGCTGTTGTTTAGTCCCAAGATATCCCCGATATTACCGGTATCACTCTTGGCACCATCGTTTATAAACACCTCGCTAGCCTCCAAGTGGATGCCCCTCGGCTCAAAGTCATTCTTTATGATAGCCTCCTGCAAGAAGTCGTATCCATGTTCCGGACCATAACCACGGAACGTATCCTTTACCGCCATCTCGTCTACGGCAGCGTGCAAAGCCTTGATTACAGCCGGAGCCAAAGGAATGGTTACATCGCCAATGCCCAGGCGGATTACATCCGCATCGGGATTCTCCTGCTTAAACGTATTCACCTTCTTTGCAATGTCCGAAAAAAGGTAGCTTGCAGGTATCTTCAAAAAGTTCTCATTTACTAAAGCCATATCTGTTCTATTCTTTATTATCTCAATACTAGTGTATTACAATTCTATCTCTCCTTCGAAAACACGAGCCGCAGGTCCCGTCATGTATATATGGTTGTCTGCCTCCCGCCACTCTATATGCAGCGTTCCGCCATCCATTACAATGTTACTCTCCCGCATAGCCTTCTTGTTCAGAGCCGCCGCCACCGCCGTAGCACAAGCCCCCGTACCACACGCCATGGTTATGCCGCTTCCACGTTCCCATACGCGCATACGAATATCGCCATTCTCCAGCACCTGCGCAAACTCAATATTGCAACGCTCCGGGAACAACGCATTCATCTCCAGAGCCCGTCCCTCCACAGGAAGGTCTACCTCCTTTATATCGTCCACAAAAATCACGAAGTGCGGATTGCCCATACAAACATACGTACCCACGTACGTCTTGCCGTTTGCCTCCACGCATCCCGCCACCATACCCCCATCGGGAGTGGCAAGTTGCACCTTATTATATAATATAGGCTCCCCCATATCCACGGTAGCCGCCTGTACGCAGCCATCGCTCTCCACCTTCAGTTGAATCACCTTTATGCCCGACTTTGTCTCGAAAGACACAACCTCCTTAGTGGTAAGCTTATGATCCCAAACAAACTTGGCACAGCAACGAACCCCGTTGCCACACATCATCGCCTCCGAACCGTCGTTGTTGAATATACGCATGGAGAAGTCCGCCACCTCACTCTTACCTATAAGGATAAGTCCATCGCTACCGATACCAAAATGCGGCTTACTCCACTCTATGGAAACCGCCTCCGGATTTTCAATAGGATAGAGCGGGGTATAGACATAGATATAGTCGTTTCCCGCTCCATGCATTTTTGTAAATTGTATCTTTATTTTTTCTGCCATAAAACTTCAACTTTACTTATTTGACTTGCAAAATTACATAATTTCTGCGAAATAGCTATCAAAAGTTCGCAAAAAAAGGCGATTTACGGCAAAAAAAGATATTTTTAACTCTGCGGGACTATCTACCATGGATTTCCCACGAAGATGGAGGCATCGTTATAGGGAACCAACGTGCCACTCATTTGCAGTATGTCTCCCGTGAAGTTGGGATAGATAGTAGCGCTAGCCTGGTTGCTATCTATCGTGAGCCACAAGTGTACGATGCAGGATCTACCCCCATCCATCACACTAAAGGCAGTGAAAAGGCACCCCTCATCGTCCTGTCTCTGTGAGATGGGCGATACCGCTCCTTGTATCGTTACCCCGCCCAGTCCGTTGGGCGAAGGAGCCAAATTATAGTTGTTGAACGCCGTCTGTATGGTACCTATCTCCTGATTCACGGAGATGAAGTTCGTGCCCGACGACACCAGTCGCACCATGCCGTTGCGAAAGGTAACCTGATTGGCCTGTAACACCCAGCTACCCTGTGCTATAGCTGCTGTAGCCTGTGCAAATGCCACAGAATCCTGTATAGCTTCCATGGCTCTGCGCTCTTCTCGTTCCTCCTTTCGCTTCTCGTACCAAGCCGCCCGTTTTGCTTCTCTAATCTCCTGCCGGGTGGAGTCTGCCGGCAGCCTCATAGGCACCTCCTCTGCCACCGCCCATGCGGGGAAGTATAGGCATCCCAGCGTTCCCAGGAGCCACGTGCCGATAACATCTTTTCTTCTCATAGTGTAGTTCTTTTAGGATTGTAGTAGATGAAGGGGGAATCCCTTCGTTATGTACGTAAAACAACCCCATAGAGAAGAATGTTCGACCTTCTCACCCCGGATTTATCCTAAGAAAAGCTAAAATAACGAATAAATGTGATTTTTTAGAAAAAAGATAGGGAATAAGTGTACCATTGTCAGAATAAAAGTGTAAATTTGCACCCGAGATATAGAACCACTGCCTAGAAAATGAGAGAAGGGGGTAGAGACAGTGATAGAATTTTATAGTATAGGAGGCAGATATATGCAGGAAATAGAAGAGGATTATTACTCATTGGCGAGTTCGGAAGATCCCTGTGAGGAAACACTGAGTCACATTATGGATGAAGCAGCGAAGGAGGCTATGGCGCAAGAGAAGCAAACCAATGGCGAATTCCTTATGAGTGTTCGTAAAGAAGTTTTCAGAAGATACAATAGTTAGATTTGGTTTCTAGGAAAGAGGTGTCCTCCTTCGTGGGGGCACCTCGAGTACTATATTCCAAATTGGAAAAGGAGGATGAAATGGATAAAAAAGCACATAAACCCGTGTTCAATATAGTTGCCGGTCCGGAAGGAGCAGGAAAGACTATGATTATTAATAAGATACACGAACATGGGTGGATAGATGATGTAGACTATATAGACGTGTACAATGTGGCACGCGAGGAGTTTGATGGATGGAATACCGCAACCAGTATGCGTAATGCCAGACACTTCTGCGATGACTGGGTCAATCGTTGTTTGCACGACAACCACTCACTCTTGCTGGAAACAACGCTCTCGTCGGACGATATTGTAACACTCATCAATCGTGCTGTAAAGGCAGGGTTCTATGTACGTATGTTCTACATAGGCACCTCATCGCCATGCATCAATGCAGCACGTGTGGCAACGCGTTTCATGGCAAAAGGTCCCGGCGTATCGGTGAACGACATCGTGAATCAATATCGCGAGTCCATTGCTCGTTGCTGTAAGTTGGCACGTATGGTAGACTGCCTCTACGTCTTCGACAATTCGCAGGACGGCGTTGGACCGAGTCTGTTGTTCCACATTCGCAACGGCAACTTGGATCGCATGAGTATCTCGAATCTCCCCACGTGGGCCTATCCCATTATCTCACCGTCAGCATTTTAAAGACACATAAAAAAGAAGTTGCCCCAATCCCCTCTTAATGATAAAAGAGGGGAGAGGGGCAATCTTCGTGCAGTTTGTTATTATTTATAGAAAGTCTAATCCTTATTTTGTAAGAGCCTCCGTCATACCCGCAGCAGCTCTTCTACCATCACCCATAGCCAGGATAACGGTAGCACCACCGCGAACAATGTCACCACCCGCAAAGATAGTGTGGATATTACTCTCCATATTCTCATTCACCACAATTGTATTCTTGCGACCCAACTCCAATCCATGGATAGAAGTAGGCACAATCGGGTTAGGAGAAACACCGACAGCCACGATAGCCGCATCGATATCCAGAGTAACCGTTGCACCCGGGATAGGCTGTGGAGAACGACGACCGGAAGCATCCGGCTCACCCAGCTCCATCTTCTGCAGCACTACGGCACGCACGTTACCCTTCTCATCTGCCAGATACTCAATAGGATTGTGCAGCGTCATGAACTCGATGCCCTCCTCCTTGGCATGCTTCACCTCCTCCAAACGAGCAGGCATTTCAGCCTCGGAACGACGGTAAACGATGTACACCTTCTCGGCACCCAAACGCTTAGCCGTACGGCAAGAATCCATAGCCGTGTTACCACCACCGACAACCATCACATTCTTCGCCTTGTTGATAGGCGTATCCGTATCCGCATTGGAAGCATCCATCAAGTTGATACGCGTAAGATACTCATTGGAAGACATGATGTTGATGTAGTTCTCACCCGGAATATTCATGAAGTTAGGCAGTCCCGCACCGGAAGCCACAAAGATACCCTTGAAGCCCTCGGCCTGCAGCTCCTCCACCGTGATAGTTTTACCCACGATGCAATCCTTCACGAACTCAACACCCATCTTGCGAAGGTTATCAATCTCCACATCCACAATCTTGTTTGGCAGACGGAACTCCGGAATACCATACTTCAGCACACCACCAATCTCGTGCAGCGCCTCGAATACCGTCACGTCGAAACCATTCTTAGCCATATCACCGGCAAAAGACAGACCCGCAGGACCGGAACCCACGACAGCCACCTTGATATTCTTCTTCTCCGCAATCTCCGGGAGAGAAGTATGACCACTCTCACGCTCAAAGTCGGCAGCGAAACGCTCCAGATAACCGATAGCCACAGCCGGCTCGTTCATCTTGAGGTGGATACACTGACTCTCGCACTGCTTCTCCTGCGGACAAACACGTCCACAAACAGCCGGTAGGGCTGAGGTAGACTTGAGAACACGAGCTGCGTTTAGGAATTCGCCACGCTCTATATTTTTAACGAAGGACGGAATGTTGATGCCTACCGGACAACCTTGCATACAAGTGGGGTTGGCACAGTCCAAACAACGTTTAGCCTCGGTAAGCGCCTGCTCGCGAGTAAGACCGGTGTTCACCTCCTCGGTACGAGTGGTGGCACGGTATACGGGATCCAACTCGTTCATCTTAACTCGCTCAATAGACGTACGCTCCTTCGGTTTCATACTCTTTCTAATCTCCTCGCGCCAAGCAGCTTTGCGGTCGGTCAACTCGGAAAGAGGAGTAGTCGTATCCATATCCTTAGCCTCCTTGTTGAGCAACTCATCGGCAACCAACGAAGCGGCAGTCTGGCACACCGGTTTGTCGTTGATGTGCGCCATAGCCTCTTGCTCCAACTGCTTAAAGGCACCGGCACGCTTCAGCATCTCATCGAAGTCCACCTGGTGACCATCGAACTCAGGACCATCCACGCACACGAACTTCGTCTTGCCACCCACCGTGATACGACACGCACCGCACATACCGGTACCGTCCACCATGATAGTGTTCAAGGAAACATCTGTAGGAATCTCATATTTCTTGGTAAGCAGACAGCAGAACTTCATCATGATAGCAGGACCAATGGCAAAGCACTTGTCCACCTTCTCACGCTGAATCACCTCCTCCATACCAACGGTTACCACACCCTTCTTACCATAGGAACCATCATCGGTCATAACAATCACCTCATCGGATGCAGCACGCACCTCATCCTCCAGGATAATCAAGTCCTTGCTACGACCCGCAATCACACTGATTACACGGTTACCGGCAGCCTTAAGAGCCTGGATGATAGGAAGCATAGGAGCCGTTCCTACACCACCACCGGCGCACAATACAGTTCCATAGTTCTCTATGTGAGTAGCACGTCCCAGCGGACCTACCACATCGGTAATCTCATCACCCACATTCAAGTTACACAAGCGGGTAGAAGAGAGTCCCACGGTCTGGATAACTAAGGTTATGGTGCCCTTCACGGGGTCGCTACCGGCGATGGTCAACGGAATACGCTCACCCTGCTCGCCCACGCGCACAATTACGAAGTGACCGGCTTTACGGCTCTTCGCAATGAGAGGTGCTTCAACTTCCAGTTTGAAAACCTTCTCGGAGAATTGCACCTTGGATACGATCTTATTCATCTTTATATATTTATACTATTCTTAATTGATAATCTCAAACCCGGTGTACGGAACAAGCACCTTCGGGATAACGATACCCTCCGGTGTCTGGTTGTTCTCCAACAGAGCGGCAACGATGCGCGGAAGAGCCAGCGCAGAACCGTTCAGTGTATGGCACAACTCAATCTTCTTATCCTCGGCACGACGATATCTACACTTCAGACGGTTTGCCTGATAGGTATCGAAATTGGATACGGAAGAAACCTCCAACCAGCGCTTCTGTGCAGCGGAGTAAACCTCGAAGTCGAAGCAAGTAGAAGAGGTAAAGCTCATATCGCCACCGCACAAGTGCAGAATACGATAGGGGAGTTCCAGTTTCTGCAGCAGACCCTCCACGTGAGCCAACATCTCCTTGTGGCTCTCGGCAGAATGCTCCGGAGTATCTATGCGAACAATCTCAATCTTAGAGAACTCATGCAAACGGTTCAGTCCGCGCACATCCTTACCATAGGAACCTGCCTCACGACGGAAACACTGAGTGTAAGCCGTGTTCTTGATAGGCAAATCCTTCTCATCCAGGATAACATCACGATAGATATTGGTTACAGGCACCTCGGCAGTAGGGATGAGGTAGAGGTCATCCAGATTGCAGTGATACATCTGTCCCTCCTTGTCCGGTAGCTGACCGGTACCATAACCGGAATCGGCATTCACAACGGTAGGAGGCATAATCTCCTCGTAACCGGCCTTGCTAGCCTCCGCCAAGAAGAAGTTGATGAGGGCACGCTGCAACTTAGCACCCTTGCCACGATACACCGGGAAACCCGCACCTGTAATCTTCACACCCAGGTCGAAGTCAATCAAGTTATACTTCTTAGCCAACTCCCAGTGTGGCAGACTGTCCGCAGGCAGTTCCGGAATCTCCGGTACAATCTTCACAATCTTGTTATCCTCGGCAGTAGCACCCTCCGGAACCTCCGGGTAGGGGATGTTAGGAATAGCGCAGAGTTTCTCCACGAGAGTCTTCTGTGCATCATCCATTTTATCTTGCAGCGACTTGCTTTGCTCTTTCAGTTTTGAAACCTCCTGTTTGATGGTTTCAGCCTCCTCCTTCTTCCCCGCCTTCATCAAGGCACCGATTTCAGCGGCTTTCTTTTTGCTCTCGGACAAGACATTGTCGAGTGCCATCTGAGCCTCGCGACGAGCCTTGTCTATACCAATCACCTCCTCGATAGCTTCCTTAGCTCCTTTGAAGTGTTTCTTCTCCAAACCGGCGATCACCTTCTCGGTTTGTTCATTAATCAACTTAAGTGTAAGCATACTATTTCTTGTTGTATATATCCATTTACCATGCGGGTCGCACCTCCTTTCGAGTGGAGCAAACCCGGTGTTGTTTTCAAAACACCTGCAAATTTACACAATTATTTTCTATTAGGATAATAAAAAGTGAAAAAACCCATCCTATTCTTTCTATTTGAAAGGAAAAGCAGCTTTTTAGGTAGAAAAAAGGATAAAAAAATCTCGTCGTATTTTATTATACGACGAGATTACTATGCATGAATTATAAAAATTCCTATTTATGCTTCTGCCTCAGCGATAGGCTCTACAGAAACAAAGCTTCTGTTCAGACGTCCCTTCTTGAAGTTTA
>CAYOKO010000003.1:0-30681 GCA_964404555.1 uncultured Bacteroidaceae bacterium
CAGGATAAGATGGAGCAGGTGATACATCAGCTTTCCGGAAATCCGCAGAACCGTATATTTCTTTTCGGTTCCGGCAAACAAGAGAATGAGATACTAGCACGTTGGAGCAGTGCCTATCCCGGGGTGATAAATATGGCAGGTGTATTGGGATCGCTCTATCGAGAGGCGATTCTTATGAGTCATCTTCATGTAATGCTTACGATGGATTCGGCCAATATGCATCTTGCTGCACTCGTGCAGACGCCGGTGCTTTCTATCTGGGGAGCTACGCATCCTTTTGCGGGATTCCTGGGGTGGGGGCAGCATCTTGACAGTGTTATACAGTACGATATGCCGTGTCGTCCTTGCTCTATTTACGGCAACAAACCGTGCAAGAGAGGAAATTATCCTTGTCTTAACCACATAACTCCCGAGGAGGTGGTAGCACGAATCATGAAATTTTAAGTATGCAGCGTTTACATTATTATATATCGGCTCCGGAGATAGAAGTTTTCTCCACCATGAAGGGTGCGGAGCTTCCGTATCCGGTGATACAACCTCACCAGACGCATCAAGACAAGATTGTGGTGGTGGACGACCCTACGCTTACTCGTGAAGATCTTGAGGGGGTAGACGCATTGGTCACCACGCTAAAGGGTGTGGCGATAGGTGTTCGTTCGGCCGATTGTGTTCCGGTATTGCTCTACGACCCGGTACATGAGGTGATTGCTGCCGTGCATAGTGGTTGGCGTGGTACGGTGCAGTGGATTGTTTCAAAAACTATCCAACTGCTGCGTGATCGTTTTTCAACAAATCCGGCAAACCTCCAGGCTGTCATCGGTCCGTGTATCTGCAAGGATTGTTTCCAGGTAGGCGAGGAGGTGGTGCAAGCCTTTCGTGAAGCTCATTTCCCGGAACATATATTTTCTCATCGTGCTCCGGGTAGTATGGCGAACTCCATGCATGAGGGACATCACATTGATTTGGTCGAAGCAAATGCATGGCTCTTGTCTTCGCACGGTGTTCCGCAGGAGAATATTCTGCGCAGCGGCATCTGTACTTACGAGGATGAACGTTTCCCTTCTGCCCGCAGAGAGAAGAATATAAAGTGCGAACGCATTATTAATTCTATCATGCTGAAAGCGTAGGGGCTGTAAATATAAAATACCTGTTTTAGCCCTTTCCTTACTCCTGTTTTTATTCGGAAAATACAAGACAAAGTGCGGTGATGCCCCGGAAACAGGGGCGTGACACCCTGCTGTCACATTTAATTTGTTGAATCTTAATGGATATGATACATCCGTGACAGATGTGATACATTTCTTGGATAACTCTGTAATGAGGTGGGGTGACGGTGACAGATACGATTTACTTTGTTGATACTCAATTCAGGTGACACATTATTGAAAGGGAGTATTTCCGGTTCATGATTTGCCCCTTTTGCGGGTTTCGAAGGAATGTGTCACCTGATTTTTCTTTGCGTAATGCAAAATATATTTACAAAGTGAACTCTTGTGAAAGTTTCTACTAAGAAAAATATTTTTTATAGTAAGATAGCACCTGTGTTGTGGAGGAATACGGGTCGAAATCGTGCGCTTTTCGCATGCTTTCTAGGTTAGTTTTACCCCCTAACTCAGTAGAAACAATCCCGTTTTTCGCTTGTTTTTTTTGAGGTAATTTCCGGAAACCCCAGGGTAAAATCCCGATTTTATTATGCTTCATCAACGAAGGCTTGACTAATAATAACGAAGGCTCACCTATTACTATGAAATATAACGGGCTTAAACCTCCTTCCTTATTAATAAAACGTATAATAAATAACAAAATAGTAATCATGTTTTTAGACAAAAACTTAAAACACTGTAAATTTATTGGAAATGTAATTTTATGTTGCCTATGATGTATGCCGCTATAAACTAGTAAAATAAAGCAATGTAAAAAGCTTTTCGATGTACGACAGATTATCATAAATTATGAAAAACACAAAAATTTCTGACTTTTTTCTTGGAGCAATTACAAAAAAGTTGTACCTTTGCCCCCATAAAGAGACAAGAATCTTGTGAGAAACGAGGTAATTTGTTGAGACTTAAATAATTAATACTGCGTGTGAGCATCCACGTCATCATTCCGGAGGCCGGAGTGTGCTGCGTGGTGCATATCACAGAACAAGAGGACTTTTTGCATTGGTATGATGGCGAAAAAAAATAATATCTTGTGGCTCTTCGGGGTCGTTCTCTTTGTTCTTTTGGGATTTTGTATATTCAAATTCTACCCTAAAGAACAGAGACAGGGAGATATTCTCGTCATTTGGCCCCTCGACGAAAAGGAAAAAGTCTATCAAAAGTGGAACGCACGACTGGAAGACTCCCTCCGTAGCAACGGCTTCAACCTAAATGTACACTACCTCTACCTCTCCTGGGATTTGGGACACAAAGAGCTGCGACGCTTCCAGATGTTGCGCGATACCCTCCGCAACATGGAACTGCGCGGACAACGCCCACAGCTCATCCTCACTTACGGAGATATGCCAACCTACGCCGTAGCCGCCAATCAGTACAGCAGTTATCGCCAGATACCCGTGGTATTCTTCGGCACCCACTTCCCCAACTACGAAGGTCTCAAGGAACGGTTTCACAAAAACATGACCGGACTGGTAGACTCCGTACACATAAAGCAGAACCTCGACCTCATAGACGATGTCCTGCATAAACGTATGGTCGTAACCCAGTTGGAATGGAGCCTCAGTTGGTGCGACAGTCTCCTGCGCAAGTCCTTCGACGAACAGATGGAGCAGCTCGACACCACCGAGTACTACAACATGATGAAACTCGACAAAACCGGTAAACAGATACTAGCAAATAACGGTAAAAAGATGTTTTATGCCCTGTCCGTAAACTCGCCCGATTGTAACTGGGGCGATAACGGTCAGGGCTTTACTGCCGACTTCAACTTCTCCGGACGTAGCCGCACCGTAACCCTACAAACCAAGTACGATTACTACTGCTACTCCAAACACATGGACGAACCCTGTTCGCTCTTCTTTACCACCAAGCCGCAACACTTCGAAACCAATGACAGCTGCGCCGGCGGTTACTTCTCACGCTTCCGCACAGAGCTGCACGAGGTGATACAATACTACGTCATCCCCATCCTCCGCGACGGAATGCAACCCTGGGAACTCCCCATGCGTCAACACAGCATGGACTACTACATCTCCTGGACAGCCTTTCGCAACTCCGGTATGCGCCTCTCCGACCTGCCCTCCTACGTCACCGTATGCAACGTGACCTTCTCCGACCGTCACCCCCTTCTTGCTGGATTCCTCTTCCGTATGTTCTGGTTCCTGGTCACCATAGCCATCGTTATACTCCACTACGTATTCTATCGAGAGAATCAGCGACTCTCCAAGCAAAAGGAGATGCGCCGTCGTCACAACATGGAACTCATAGAACGCCGACGCGAACTCGAAGTGATGCTCTCCAACTCTCAAACCATCACCTGCCGTGCCGTAGGCGATAAAGTATTGGTGACCCACTCACTACGACCCGAATACACCGGTCACGCCTACCAGATAACCTACGAAGAAGCCGCCCAGTGCGTAGACGAATACTACCGCAAGAGAGTAACCGAAGTGATGCACACCAAGGAACCCGGCAATTATGCCGTACAGTTCCGCGGAATGTTCTTCACCGAAGTAGCCCACTGGTACGAAATGCGCTTGAATGTGCGCAACACCCCTCACGGACTGGAAAAATCGGGTATTGTTGTCGTGATAGATAGCATCAAGAAAGAAGAAGCTATGCTCCTCGAAGCCCATCGTCGCAAGCTCAATGCTCAGGAACGCGACAACTTTATCAACGAGATGAGCCACGAGATACGAACCCCCCTCAACGCCATAGTAGGATTCTCACAAGTCCTCACCACCCCCGGTATGGAGTTTACCGACGAGGAGTTCGAAACCATACGCGAAACCATAGAAACCAACAATAAGAGGCTGTTGCAACTCATTGAGAATATGCTTACTATAGCCCACTTGCGCAATGCCTCCGTAGCCCTGCACTTCCGGGAAATATCGCTACGCAACTCCATTACCAAGATTATGGACGATTTCCAGGAAGAAGCAAGCGAAAAGCACGTCACCATGCAGATACAGGATAGTCCCGAAGACACCGTCATCATGGTAGACCCAACAGCCTTCGATGTGGTACTCAGCAACTTGGTAAGCAACGCTGTGAAGTTCAACCGCGAGAACGGCACCGTCACTCTAAGTTGGTACGAAGACAGCGAAGCCATCACCTTGCGCGTGGCAGATACCGGCATAGGCATAGCCGCCGAACACATGGACCTCATCTACCATAGATTCTTCAAGGTAGACCCCTTCACCACCGGAACCGGACTAGGACTTTCACTTGTACGCGAATTCCTCAGTCAGATGGGTGGCGAAGTAAACATACAGAGCGAACTCGGCAAGGGAACTCAAGTAACGGTAATATTTAAGAAATCGGAGCAACATGAAGCGACTAAAGTCTAAACATATTATCCTGTTTGTACTGTTGTGCATAGCCTTCGGCGCACTCACAGCCTACAGCACGCATCGCATGGAACGTCGCAACGTCTATGTGCTCACCTGCCTGTCCGGACGCCGCAGTATCTACGTCTACGAATCCTTCCGTAAAGTAATGGATGCCGAATTCGCCGACCGCAATCGCTATAACCTCACCTACATCAATCTGAATGCCGGACTGGAGGACTCCACGGTTGTGCCGCAACTCAAGGAGGAACTCAAAGAGGTGGATATGCAGGAAAACAAGCCCGACCTCTTTATCGTCTACGGCGATTTCCTCTCCGAAGCCCTTGCGCTGGACACAACAGAACTCTTTCGCAAGACCCCAACCGTCTGCATGGGCGTCATCTACCCCGAGTACAAAGGCATACTGATGAACCGCAAGAACGTCACCGGTTTCAAGATGGAGATAGATATACGTGCAAACCTCCGTCTCATGGACGATATGCACTGCGAACGGTGGGTGGTAACCAGTCTCGATACGGGGTACATAGACAAGCATCTGCGCTGTATGTTCCGTCGCGATTTGGAACTCGCCAAGAGCGATTACCTCTTTAATGAAGACCTATTGCACCCCGATCACTACACCAGTCGTTCCAGCCGCGACACCTCGCTGATAACCCTTATCCCCATCTGCACCGTAGACGAATCCTTGAACTATACGGATAAAGCAGCCGGAAAGGGATTCAGTTGGAGCCGTATGTTCTGCTGCATGAATGCGCAGGTATCTTATGTACGTCTCAAGTCCGACCCCTTGGCCGACAACGCCTTCAAACTCTCCTTAGGACGTTACTATGCCGGAGTGCCCGATTTCTTCAACTCCGGAGCCATAGACTTTATGAGTGTCAACGCCGGCGGATACCTCTGTCCCTTCGATATTATGGCCGAGGAGGTACATCCCGTTGTCGACGGCATTCTCTTCTCCAACCTAGCCCCCAGCAGTATCCCCTGGGAAACCCACGAGAACAACTACTGGTTGGACTGGAAGGTTGTTCAACACCTCTATCACTACGCCAGCGACTGTCCGCACTACGTCCGCTTTGTGAACCTCCCCTGGATGTATCAGTCCCATGCCCACTACTGGATATGGAACACCGGACTTCCTTGGTTCCTAGGTCTCATCTTCCTGATAGGTATTCTGATTCCGGTACGTATGTACTTGGTACGTAAGCAGATGGAACGCAATATAGAGAAGCAGGGAAAGGAGGCCGAAGAACTCACACTCCTCATGACCGATATAATGTCCGTAACCGGAGCCTATCTGTGGCGACTGGTGGACGGGCGGTTGACGCTGAACAATCTTACCATACAGCAGAACTCCATGAGTCGCAGCGACTTGTCGCTCGAGGTATTCTACCGTTACCTGCACGATGAAGATGCACATAAATTGCGAGAGATATTACAGCACTCCACCGATGAGGTTACCGAGATAGAACTAGCCATGCTCAGTCCCGTAACCGGACATATGCACTACCTGCACGTCTGCATCAGTAGGGTACATAATATAATGGGAAATCCTTATGCCGCCGGTATGTTCTTCGTGATAGACAAACAAAAGGCACGTCAGCGTGACATACGTGAGGCGTTCGAGCAGGAGGAAAAATCACATCTCAAGGAAACCTTCCTGGCTAGTATGGGACACGAGATTCGTACTCCACTTAATGCTATCGTGGGTTTCTCACGCGTGTTGATAGAGGAACGTAAGAACCTATCGGACGAAGAGTTGGCTACCTTCCGGGACGTTATCAGCAAGAACAACGACCAGTTGTTGGAACTTCTCAACGGCGTTATCAACTTCTCCGTAGAGGCGGAAAACAGCATGAAGCCCGTACTCCAGGAGATAAACGTAGCCGGACTGATGGACGAACTCTACATGACACACAGTGTGATAGTGCCTTCCTACCTACAGTTCCGTCTGGAACGAGGAGATGCCGATGTCTGCATTATGTCCAGCAGAACCAATATGCGACAGGTGGTTTCCAACATGATGAACAATGCCTGCAAGTTTACCAAGGCGGGAAGCATCACCATGGGCTGGACTGCTACGGCAGACACCGTATGCATTTACGTAGAGGATACCGGTGTGGGTGTGAAGGAGGAGGACAAAGAAAAGATATTTTCAAAATTCTATAAGACAGATAGTACGACCGAAGGTGCCGGCATAGGTCTGCCGCTTTGTAAGAAGTTGGTTACCGGTATGGGCGGTACCATAGGCGTAGAGAGTACTTACGGTAAGGGTTCACGCTTTGAGGTGAAGTTGCCGCGAGTACAACGAACGAAAATCCTTGCGTCCGAGGTTTCCTGAAAAGAGGGACTGTTAGAATCGATGTGACCCCCGAAGGATGCGAGGAGTAAAGGGTTGTTATATGGATAGCAACGGGTGCGCCGGATGTAAAAGTTCGGCGTGCCCAAACTTTTTACGAACCAATCGAAACAAAAAAAGTGTGTCCACATAATTGTTGCGGACACACTCTATGTATTAAAGAATTTATGACTCTTTATAAATCGAATGGATCGAGACCCTTCTGTGCCTCAACCTCCTCGATGGTCATAGGCTTAACCTTGTGACCCAGACGACGGTAACCGTCCGGTGTTATGAGGTAATCCTCCTCGTTGCGGATACCGCTGAAGGTACGCCACTTATTAATCTCCTCGTAGTTGAGGAATTCAGTGAACTTACCCTCGCTGCGCCATTTATCAATCAGCTCCGGAATGAAGTAGATGCCCGGTTCCATGGTGAATACAAAACCCGGTTCCAGGGTGCGACCCAGACGCAGTGACTTGAAGCCAAATTGTGTAGACTTCTCCTTGCCACCGTAACCTACGTACTTCTCACCCAGGCTCTCCATGTCGTGAACATCCAGACCCATCATGTGACCCAGTCCGCAAGGCATGAACAGCGCATAAGCACCGGATTCTGCCACCTCACGAGGATCGCCCTTAACCAAGCCCAGATTCTTAAGACCGCTTGCAATGTTCTCGGCAGCCGTCAAGTGAACCTCACGGAAGTTCTTGCCCGGAGCCAGTGCGTGTACGGCAGCCATGTGCGCATTGTACAATACATTATATATAAGCTTCTGCTGTTCCGTAAAGTGGTCGCCCACCGGCATGGTACTGGAGAGGTCACCCGCATAGTGACTCTTACCCTCGGCACCGGCATCGAGCAACATCATCTGTCCCTCCTGCATGGTGTTAATCTGTACATGGTTGTGCAGCGTCTGTCCATTGATACTTGCAATGATAGGGAAGGAGAGTTCGCCGCCACCCTTCTGTGCTACACGTGTAATGGCTGCTGCCACCTCACGCTCCGTAACGCCCGGACGTACCATACGCATAGCGGTAAGGTGCATATCTACGGAGGTATCTACGGATTTCTCTATCTCCACAATCTCCTCGGCTGTCTTGTGGTTACGCATATCGGCAACTGCCATAATGAACGGTACGCTTGCCTTGGCAGCTTGCTCGCGCGGAGCTATGCCCAGCAACTCCTGCAACAGAATCTGGTTGTCGCCACGGTAGGGGGGGAGGAAGTGAATGGTCTGTCCCGCCTTTTGTGCCTTCTGCAGGTAAACCGGCAGTTCGGACAGCGGAGCCGTATGTTCTACACCTACCAACTGGGATTTCTCGTGAATGGTAGGCTGAATACCCATCCATACGATATCGTCGATGGTTAGCTCGTTACCAAAGATAATCTCCTTATCTGCATCGATATCGATGATGGCGCATAGGCCGGCATAGTCGGAGTCGAAGTAGTAAAGGAAGGTGGAGTCCTGGCGGAAGGTATAGCCGTTGTCGGCGTAGTTCATACCTACCTCATTGTTTCCAAGAAAAAGCAAAATTCCGCTGCCTACTCGCTTCTTGAGTTCGGCACGGCGCTGTATGTAAGTCTCTTTTGCAAACATAGTCGTAATAATTGTTTTGAAGTTCGAGCAAAGGTACAAATTATTTTGAAGTTTGATGGCTTTTTGCGGCAAAAAGTGGCAAAAAGTAAGATATTTTATCCTTTTAACGATAAATAGGGATTAAAAGTGCCTTTATGTGAAAAGAATAGTGTAATATTGTAGCCCGAAACTAAAAAATGAGAACCTAAAACAATGATAGACTTTGCGCTTCCGGATAGTTCCATGATGGAGCAGACCGAATGGATGAGCGGGGTGGTACATAGCTTGCTCTTTCTCTTCTTCCCTGTGACCTTGGGGGGGACATTGGTGTGTACGTTGCGACAAACTTTCTTGCGACGAGAGATGAGTAACGATGAGTTTGCTCGTTGGCGTCACATCCTTTATTACCTTACCGGTGTGTTGGCGGTGCTGTTGGGGTTGAGCATCCTGCTGGCTCTTGCTACGCATGGCAGTATGTTGCTGTACATGGGAGAGCCTTTGGCACCCTTCCTGCTTTTCGGCGTGTTGGGGTTGCTGCTTCTCACGGTGGTACCTATCTTTACCGGTGGCAAGCGAAAGAAGAATTATCGAACGCTTCGTTACTGGATGATGTCCTTAGGACTACTGTTGCTCACCATGTCCTACATTGGTGCCGATGCGTGGTGTGCTCACCCGGTGGGGGCGCAGTTTAGTGTCGATACCGTATCCTATGTGGTAGATGACTACGGAGCGATACTCCTCCATCCCACTGCGTGGTTGCGTGGTATCCAACTCTTCATTACGTCTCTGCTGACGGGTATGGTGCTGCTCGGTATGTTGAGTCCGTCTAGGCGTAATACCCTGCGGGTGCTGATGACGGTACTTCTCCTTGCTGCCTGCGTGGGGATGGATTACTTGTTGTTGCAGAACGAAGCGGAGGAACGCCCCTATACGGCTGCGGTTCTAAGGGGAGATCCTTATTATAAATATGGTGCAATGCGGGTTATTCCCGTGCGGATGGATACGGCACGCAAGACGGTGCTCGACCCTGTTAATTACCAAAACGGCAAACAATATATGAACTTGTCGACCATGCGACGCAGCGAAGAGCACTTTGCACGCAACCGTTCCACTATGGGGTATGCCGCCTTTCATGATGCACGGCAATATCTGCCACCGCAGAACGACCTTTATTATGCTTCACGCATTCACCTCTATGCGTTGTTGGTGTTATTGGTGCTTTCGGTGGTAAACGGATATGAAAGGAGTCGCACGGGGATAGGTATGACCACGGGACTGCTTGCTTCTATGGTCGTAAGCGGTTCGTTGTTATGGGTGTTCTACAAATCCGATGCTCCATGGATTGTTCATGAACAACTCACCTCTGTTTCCATAACGCAGTGGCATTATTACACACCGCTTAGTGTTATGGGGAGAGTGATGTTTGCGTTCTTTATTATACTTCTCCTTTTCTTCCTTATCTATTTAAAACAGCAACGAAATTATACGCAAAAATGATGATAGAACCCTCTTTACTCCGTATGGCTGCGTGGGTGATTGTAACCCTGTGTGCGGCTCTTTTCTCTGTCACCTTGTTTACGCAAGGGGTGTATGGGCATATGTTTATGTTGAGGGAACACACCAAGACTCGCTGGTTGCTGGGTCGATTGCGCCCCATGAGTAAGTTTATGGTGCTGTTGTTTCTGCTCACCCTCATGCTCATAGCCATCGCTTTTCCGCTGTACGGACTTGCTTCTTTCTCGGCGGGGTATGCCTTTTGGTTACTTTTCCTACTGCTGCTGTTATTGCAGTCTGCCAATGTGCTGTCGGAGTGGTTTCCGGGGTATATATATATACAAGGTGTATTGGGGTGGGTCACTCCTTTCCTGTTCGGCTGTTTCCTCGCTTCTTGCTTTAATGGCGTACATTACTATTATGAAACTCGGTTGGATGCCATTTACCTCCGTCAGTTCTACTGGACGAACGATTCTTGTGGGTTGGATGTACTGCTGAATCCCTGGAATATGGCTTTCGGGTTCTTTTACACCTTCTTTACAGGACACGTAGGCTTTCTCTATTTGTTGCGGAGTGTCTCCAGCGGTAGTCAGTTTCATAGGGGGTGGAAGACGCTGTTCCGCTTGGAGTTGTTGGCTTGTATTGTCTTTTTGGTGGTATGGATCTATCGCATTGTTATGGTAAAAGGCTATGGTCTTGATGCCGATACGGAGATGATACAACTCATTCCTCACAAGCTATATCATGTGATGGAGGCCAATCGTTGGATATTTATTATTCAGTTGCTCGGCATCTTGGGCATTCTTACGGGTATGGGACAGTCGTTCCGTCGGCTATTTTGTAATACGGCCTTTCAGTGGTCGGTTGGCGGAGGGTTCATTCTTATGATAGGAACGATGCTGCTATTGTGCAACGAGACTCTATCTTTCTATCCATCCTCCTATCAACCCTCGCTCTCCCTCACCATGGCAGGTAGTGCGGCTTCCTCCACAGTTCTGTTGTGGTTTGTCCCCTTCGGCGGCTTGGTGTTGCTCCTCACTATGCTCTTTGTGTGGATACTGTTCCACCGTTTGTTGGGGAAGAGCTAAAAAAGCAACCATCCCGCCAGTGCCATGACAAGAAGAATCATGATGCGCTTAATGCGGAAGATGGCAAGTGCCGTAAAGGTTGCAAGGGCGAGGAATACGGATATACAAACATCCCATCGACACTGTGTGTCAAGAAAACGCTTCAATGGTATATATCCCAGGAAGCAGATGATGGCTGCCCACCATCCACAGATGGATGGTAGTAGAACCGAGAGTGCCATGGGACGTATCTTCTCCTGCCACGGTAACTCCGTGATGGCATGGAATACAATAATTCCTACGATAGGTAGCCAACAGTATCCCGTGAGGTATCCACCCCCGCAGAAGAGTAACGCCCAGATGATGTTGGCCAGTTGCAGACGTGCTCGTTTGGCAGAGCGGTAAAAGTAGAATGCCGCTATGCCGATGAGGCAGCACTCTATACCCCGCCACCAGCTTCGGTCGGTAAAGGTGCCGTCGAGCAATAGGTAGAGTATCAACGGTACCAGTGCTCGTATGGCACCGGTACGTATCAGCTTTAAAAGGATATCCTTATATCGTATATTCATTGTTGCACACTTGTTCTAGATGGTAATTATTGTTCCTTTTCCGACAGTTCCAGCCAACGCATCTCCTTGGTCTCCAACTCCTCGTTCAACTGCGCCAAACGTTTGCTCATGTCGGTAATCTCCTCTACGGAAAGCGTGGCACTGCACATACTCTCCTCTATGGATTTCTTCTCCTTCTCCATCGCTTCTATCTCGGTAGAGAGTGCGGCAAATTCCTTCTTCTCCATATAAGTAAGGCGATTTTTCTCCTCGTGCGTTCGTCCGTCGGTACGCTGTTTTCCCACCGGCGTAGCTGCTTTTGTCTCCTTGGGAGCACTGTTGGCAGCCTCGCGTTCACGGCGTTCCTTCTCATCCTTCCACTCACGATATTGTGAATAGTTGCCCGGAAAGTCGCGTACATCGCCCTGACCTTGGAACACCAATAAATGATCCACCACCTTGTCCATAAAGTAACGGTCGTGGCTCACCACTATGACGCACCCTTTGAAGTTCTGCAGGTACTCCTCCAGAATCTGCAATGTAACGATGTCCAAATCGTTGGTAGGCTCATCCAGCACCAGGAAGTTGGGGTTCTGCATCAGCACCGTACATAGGTATAATCTACGTCGTTCGCCACCGCTCAACTTATACACATAGCTCTGCTGTTCCTGTGGTGTGAACAGGAAATGCTGTAAGAACTGCATAGCACTCAGTTTGCGTCCGCCACCCAGGTCTATGTACTCCGCATACTTGCGTACCACATCAATCACCTTCATTTGGTCGTCAAATTGCAAACCTTCCTGCGAGTAATATCCAAAGCGTACCGTTTCGCCCACCACAATCTTTCCACTGTCCGGTTTGACAAGTCCCAACAGCATCTTGATGAACGTAGATTTACCCGTACCGTTGTTACCCACGATACCCATTTTCTCGTAGCGAGAGAAGTTGTAGTAGAAATCCTTCAGAATGATGCGATCCCCGAAAGCCTTGCAGAGGTAGTCCGCCTCAAAGATTTTGTTGCCTATATATTCCGACTTCACCTCCAATGTCACCCGTCGCTCATTGGTGCGCTGTTTTGCCACCTTTTCCAACTCGAAGAAAGCCTCTTCGCGATAACGAGCCTTGTGACCGCGAGCACACGGCATACGACGCATCCAGTCCAGCTCCGTACGATACAGATTGTTGGCACGCGCTATCTCCGACTGCTTGGCATCCACACGCTCCTGTCGCTTCTCCAGGTAGTATTCGTAATTTCCCTTGTAGCTATACATACTACAATTGTCCAGCTCAAGAATCTCGCTGCACACTCGGTCCAGGAAATAGCGATCGTGCGTCACCATCAGCAAAGTCAAGTTGCTCTTTGCCAAATAACGCTCCAACCACTCTATCATCTCCAGGTCCAGGTGGTTGGTAGGCTCATCCAGAATCAGCAAATCCGGTGCTAAGATAAGTACATTTGCCAGTGCCACCCGCTTCAGCTGACCACCGCTCAACTGTCCGATACGTTGGTTGAAGTCTGTTATTTTGAGTTGACTCAACACCTGTTTCGCCCGCTGTTCATAATCCCAAGCCTCCTCACACTCCATACGTTCCATCAGCTCCGTAAGTCCCGGGTGTCCCGGCGTATTGAGGCACGCCTCATACTCTTTGATAAGCGACGTAGTAGAGTTGCCGTGATGGAAGCACGCCTCCAGCACCGTGAAGTTCTCCGGATACGACGGCGACTGTCGTAAGTAGCCCACACGTAAATCCTTACGGTAGACCACCGCCCCCGCATCGTACGGTTCCTCATCACACAAGATACCCAGGAGAGTACTCTTTCCCGTACCGTTTTGCGCAATCAATCCCACACGTTTTCCCTCCGCAATGCCAAAGGAAATATTGTCGAATAACACACGAGCTCCTATAAGTTTGGTAAGACCGTCCACCTGCAGGACGGGTTTGTCAACTGCCATATATTTATATAATAATGAATAACGAGATGCTAAGTTACTGGAAAAACTCGTAATCTCTATGCAAAAAATGGAAAAAAAGCACGCTTTCTTAAAAAAAAAGCGTTATTGTATGGCGTAAACAAAAAAAAGCACTACCTTTGCACCAACTAAAACCGGCATTTATCATCAAGGTGTTTTAATTTGCTCTCCACTCGGGCATAGATGGTCTTGTCGTATTTGTCGGCACCAAGAAAGATTTTAATAATTCAATCACTTCATATTTTTTATGCATATTAGTGAGTTGCAAAGCAAAACCCTGTCCGAAGTACAGGATATTGCACGCGAAATGGGGATTGAGGTAGACGACTCAATGACACAGATGGATATAATTTATAAGATTATCGATATGGAAGCTTATAATATATCCGCCAAGCAAGCCGGTGTACCCAAGAAACCTCGTACAAGAGTTTCCAAGAAGGAGACCAATCGTGTGTACACTGCGAATAAGGAAAACGGTGAAAACTTCGATGTGAAGAACGGTATGCCGGGTGGTGTGGTCACGGCTCCGACTTCAATATTCAAGTATCCCGAGGAGACCGAAGGATTGCCTTCTTCTCGTAAGGATGCAGAAAAGGAAATAACTCCGGAGGGCGTTGCCGGACCGGAGAAACGTAAACGTGGCAGACCTCCTATGACTGCCGAAGCTAAGGCGGCAGCGGCTTTGGAACGCCAGCAACGTAAAGAACAACTGAGACGCGAATGGGCAAAGAGTATCCCCGATGCAGAGGAAACTCAACAGTCTACTTTGGCGTTCAGTGAGAATGAAGAACCTCAGCCTTCTACCGAGATTCCGGTAGCGGAGACTCCGGTCGAGAATCCGCAAACCGTTGTGGATGCACCGCAGGTAGAAGCTCCCGTCGAGGAAACTCCGGCAGCCGAGGGTGTGACAACCGATGCTCCGGTTGCCGAAACTCCTGCCGAGGAGACTCCGGTACAACCTACCGATGAGGCTGCTCAGAGTGCTGAGGCACAGCCGGTGGCAGTGGCTCCCGCAGACGATGATGACGAAGACTTTATTATTATAGAGGATCTCCCGATAGAGGACTCATCCACCTATGTAGAGGAGGGTTACATAAATGCCGGTCCTAAGGTGGTGGAATCTCATGCACCGGTAGAGGCACCTATCAGTCATCCGGTAGTGGTAGAGGAGAAGGTGTATAACTTTGGTGAGAAGTTGATAGGCGAGGGCGTTTTGGAGATTATCCAGGAGGGATATGGATTCCTTCGCTCTTCCGATTACAATTACCTTTCATCTCCCGATGATATTTACGTCTCCAATGCTCAGATTAAGCTCTTCGGCTTGAAGACAGGTGATGTGGTAGAAGGTCCTATCCGTCCGCCAAAGGAGGGTGAGAAGTACTTCCCGCTTATCCGTGTCAGCAAAATCAACGGACGCAGTGCTGCCGAAGTGCGCGACCGTGTACCGTTCGAGCACCTTACACCGCTCTTCCCGGATGAGAAATTCAAACTCTGTACCGGAAGAGGCGACAGCCTTTCAGCCCGTATAGTAGACCTTGTAGCACCTATCGGTAAAGGACAGCGTGCCTTGATTGTGGCACAGCCAAAGACCGGTAAGACGCTCTTGATGAAGGATATCGCAAACGCTATCGCCCGCAATCATCCCGAGGCATACTTGATGATGCTGTTGATTGACGAGCGTCCGGAGGAGGTTACCGATATGGCACGTTCCGTAAATGCCGAGGTTATAGCCTCTACCTTCGATGAACCTGCCGAGCGTCACGTAAAGATTGCCGGCATCGTACTGGAGAAGGCTAAGCGTATGGTTGAGTGTGGTCACGACGTGGTAATCTTCCTCGACTCCATCACTCGTTTGGCACGAGCATACAATACCGTATCTCCCGCCAGTGGTAAGGTGTTGAGCGGTGGTGTGGATGCCAACGCCCTGCACAAGCCGAAGCGTTTCTTTGGTGCTGCCCGTAATATAGAAGGTGGTGGTTCACTCACCATCATTGCAACCGCATTGATCGATACCGGTAGTAAGATGGATGAGGTAATCTTCGAGGAGTTCAAGGGTACAGGTAATATGGAGTTGCAGTTGGATCGCGCCTTGAGCAACAAGCGTGTGTTCCCGGCTGTCAACATCATTGCTTCCAGCACCCGTCGCGACGACCTCTTGTTGGAGAAGACCGTTCAGGATCGTATGTGGATTCTCCGCAAGTTCCTGGCAGACATGAATCCGCTCGAAGCTATGGAGACTGTCAAGAGTCGCATGGAAAATACCCGCAACAACGAGGAGTTCCTTGCAAGCATGAATTCATAAACATAAAAAAAGGGATTGCAATTGCAATCCCCTTTTTTTTACCCATATCTAAACCTTAGAAAGGCAGGTCATCGTTATTGTTGGATGCCGCAGCCGGAGCTTCCGGAGCAGACGGGAACGGAGCCGCCGTAGGCGGAACCGGAGAAGCTACCGTCGGTTGTTCAGCCACACCGGCACCACGCTCCACCTTCCATGCACGGATAGAGTTGAACCAACGACCGTTCCACTCACGAGCATCTATGTCAAAAGACACCGTCAGTACCTCACCCATCTGGATGGCAAACTGATTGATTTTATCCTCACCAAAAATATCGAAAACCATCTTACGCGGATACTGCTCCTGTGTTTCCAATACATACTCTTGAGCTTTCCACGCAGACCCTGTTCTCGCAGAAACGCCGCCTCTGGGCTCCAGGACGGCAATGATTTTACCTGTTATTTCCATACTTATTATAAATTGTATGCTACAAAAGTACAAATAATCCCCCGTATACCCGAATTATTTCGCCTTTTTTTTGTTGAATCCCCCCTTTTTTCGTATTTTTGTACCTTAAACAAATGATTATTTAAACAAAACAATATAGACGATATGAACTTTGTAGTATCCAGTAATATCTTGACAAGTCGATTACAGGCTATCAGTAAGTTTGTAAGCAGCAAGAGTACGATGGCTATTCTCGACTGCATCTTGTTTGAACTCCGTGACGGTATGCTCTACCTCACCGCATCCGATGGCGACAACACCGCAGTAACCTCTCTCGAACCGGTAACTTCTTCCGGTACAGGTGCCTTCTGCATCCCCTCACGCAGCATCATAGATTCTTTGCGCGATATGGGCGACCAACCGCTCTCCTTCAACGAAAAGGACTTGGCGATAGAGGTCACCTACCAGAACGGTGTCTACAATATGGTAGCACAGGCTGCCGAGGCATATCCCACCGTTAAGCAGCTCGAAGGTAATTATACCTCTGTCACCATACCGGCACAGAAGCTCTTAAACGCAGTAAACCGAACCATCTTTGCCTCTTCGGTAGACGAGATTCGTCCGGTGATGAGCGGTATCTACTTCGATATCACCCCGGAGTACACCACCATCGTAGCTACCGATGGACGTAAGTTGGTTCGTAATCGTCTGCTGAGCGTACGTGGAACCAACGCATCCTCCTTCATCCTCCCTAAGAAACCCGCCAATCTGGTGCGTTCCATTCTCACCAAGGAGATGGGCGATGTAGAGATTTCATTCGACGAAAAGAATGCACTCATCCATCTGGAAGACTACGAGATACACTGTCACCTCATAGAGGGACGTTACCCCAATTACAACTCTGTCATTCCGCAGAATAACCCCTACCACGTAACCGTAAACGGAGCCGCCTTTATGGGCGCCCTCAAGCGTGTGTTGAACTTCTCCAGCAGCACCTATCAGATAAAGATGGAGGTGAAGCCGGGACTTATCGACCTCTCCGCCAAGGACATCGATTTCTCCACCTCTGCACAAGAGAAGATACCGTGCGACTACGAGGACGCAACCATCAAGATAGGATTCAAGGGTTCCTTCCTGATAGATATGTTGAACAATATAGGACAGAAAGACGTAGTCTTTGAATTGGGCGATCCCAGTCGTCCGGGCATTCTGCGTCCGGTGGAGCAAGACGAGGAAGAAGACCTCCTTATGCTCATCATGCCTATGATTTTGAACGATTGATAGAAACGGAGGACACAAATGAAACTGAACTTAACAAGACCGATTGTATTCTTCGATTTGGAGACCACCGGCGTGAATGTAAGTAACGACCGCATTGTGGAGATATCTCTTATTAAGGTATTCCCCAACGGAAACGAAGAGACCAAAACCATGCGCATCAATCCCGAGATGCACATCCCCGAAGAGGCAAGTGCCATCACGGGCATTTACGATGAGGATGTGAAGGACTGTCCCATCTTTAAGGAGGTGGCTGCCGATGTGGCAAAGATGATAGAGGGAGCCGACTTAGGCGGATTCAATAGCAATAAGTTTGATATCCCTATGTTGGCAGAGGAATTTATACGTGCCGGACTCGAGGTGGACTTGGTATCTCCTCTCAAGGTAGATGTGCAGAACATCTACCATAAGTTGGAACGTCGCACCCTTATAGCTGCTTATCGCTTCTATTGCGACAAGGATTTGGAGAATGCCCACTCTGCCGATGCCGATACCCGTGCCACCTACGAGGTGCTTATGGCGCAACTCGATAAGTATCCGGAGGACTTGAAAAACGATATCGGCTTCTTGGCAGAATACTCTCGCATGAACCGCAATGTAGACTTTGCCGGACGCTTTGTTTACAACGATGCCGGTGTGGAGGTGTTCAACTTCGGTAAGTATAAAGACCGTCCCATTCTTGATGTCTTGAAACGCGACCCCGGTTATTACAACTGGATGATGCAAGGCGATTTCCCTCTCAACACCAAGCGTGTACTGACGCAGATTCGTGCACGCGGTAACAAGTTAAACGGATAAAAGAAAGATGCTGAAAGGAAAAAAGATTGTGCTGGGTATCACCGGCAGTATTGCCGCATATAAAGCCTGCTACCTCATTCGTGGACTTATAAAAGCTGGAGCCGAGGTGCAGGTAATCATTACACCCGCCGGAAAGGAGTTTATTACCCCTATCACTCTGTCGGCTCTCACCGGCAAACCGGTAGTGAGTGAGTTCTTCTCGCAGCGTGACGGCACATGGAACAGTCATGTAGATTTGGGACTGTGGGCAGATGCCATGGTGATAGCTCCAGCAACCGCCTCTACCATAGGTAAGATGGCAAATGGGGTAGCAGATAATATGCTTATTACTACCTATCTCTCCATGAAAGCCCCTGTCTTTGTGGCACCTGCCATGGATCTGGATATGTTTGCACACCCCTCAACCCGGAAAAATCTGGATACATTGCGTGCGTATGGTAACTACATTATAGAACCTGCCAGTGGTGAGTTGGCGAGTCACTTGGTGGGTAAGGGACGTATGGAGGAGCCGGAAAACATCGTTAAGGTGCTCGATGCTTACTTTGACGAACAGTTCTATAAGGATTCTCCTTTGCATGGTAAACGGGTATTGATAACCTGCGGACCTACCTACGAAAAGATGGATCCGGTACGTTTTATAGGCAACTACTCCTCCGGTAAAATGGGCGTGGCACTTGCCGAGGTGTGTGCTCGACGGGGAGCCTACGTGGAACTCATCTGCGGACCCATACAGCTGACAACCGAACATCCGCACATTCACAGAGTGGATGTGGAGTCGGCTCGTGAGATGTACGATGCCGCCACCGGACGTTTTCCGGAGTGCGATGCCGCCATCTTGTGTGCTGCCGTTGCCGATTTTACACCGGGAGAGGTACAAGCAGAGAAGATAAAGCGCGAAGGCAATACGCTTACACTCACTCTGCAACCCACGCAGGACATAGCAGCCGCACTGGGACGCATGAAGCAACCCACACAGCGTATGGTGGGATTTGCTCTGGAGACCCATCAAGAGCGGGAGCATGCTCTGCAGAAGTTGCGCAAGAAGAACCTAGACTTTGTGGTGCTCAACTCCCTCAACGACAAGGGTGCCGGTTTCCGGTGCGACACCAACAAGATAACCATCCTCAGTGCTACGGAGGAACGTACCTACGACCTAAAGCCGAAACTTCAAGTGGCAGAGGATATAGTAGACCAATTAAGCAATTTGTGGTAATCCTATGATGCACTGTGCACCTATTATAAAGAATGTTCAAAGGCTGCTCCTCGTAGCGGTGACCCTTTGTGTGTTACCGCTGGAGGCGCAGGAGTTGAACTGCAAGATAACCTTCAATACGGCGAAGATATCGCAAACCAAGAAGAATGTGTTCGAGACCTTGCAACAGGCGTTGACGGAGTTTATGAACCAACGGAGCTGGACGGAGTATCAGTATCAACAGAACGAGAAGTTGGACGTGAACTTCACCTTTACGATAGATGAATATAAGGAGTCGGAGAACCTCATGACGGGGTCGGTTAACATATCGTACAGTCGTCCGGTGCTCTACTCTACCTACTTGTCACCGCTGTTCAACTTCCGTGACGGAAACGTCACGATTGTGTACCAGGAGTACGACAAGTTGGAGTATCGCGACGATATGATAGACAATAATCTCCTGGCAACCATGGCATTCTATGCCTATCTTATAATAGGACTGGATATGGACTCCATGTCGCCGCTCGGTGGCACCGATGTGCTGCACAAGGCGGAAGATGTGGTAAACAATGCACAGAGTCTGGGTACCACCGGATGGAAACCCTTCGACGATAATAAGAACCGATATGCCTTGATAAACGATTATCTGGACGGTTCCATGGAACCGCTTCGTAATCTCATGTACAGTTATCACCGTAAGGGACTGGATGTTATGGCAACCAGTCCGGAACGAGGCAGACTGGCTGTGAGCGAGGCGCTGCCGCAGTTGAAGGAAGCGAAGTCCAACAAACCGTTGAGCTACTGGCCCATTCTCTTTACGGAGATAAAAAAAGACGAGATAGTCAACATCTACAACGGCAAAGGAACAGCCAAAGAGAAGGAGGAAATCTTCAACATCATGAGTGGACTCAATGCCGCACAGAACGTTACGTGGGAAAAGATAAAGAAATAGAAAATGATACAGTCATTACATATACAAAACTATGCGTTGATAGAGAAACTAGACCTCGATTTGCAGGCAGGCTTCTCTGTGATTACGGGCGAAACCGGTGCCGGTAAGTCCATTATCTTGGGAGCTATCGGCTTGTTGCTGGGGCAACGGGCGGAGAGTAAGTCCATCAAGAAGGGGGCTAGTAAGTGTGTGATAGAGGCGGTGTTCAATCTCTCCAAGTACCACATGGAGACCTTCTTCGAGGAGCACGACCTGGAGTTTGAACGTGGCGAGTGCATCTTGCGTCGCGAGGTTACGGCTACGGGTAAGAGTCGTGCGTTTGTCAACGATACCCCGGTTCCGCTGGCACTGCTCAAGGAGCTGGGTGAGAAGTTGATAGATGTTCACTCCCAGCACCAGAACCTCTTGTTGAGCAAGGAGAACTTTCTTATCAACGTGGTCGATACCATTGCCGAAGATAAGAAGGAGAAGGATACCTTCGATGCCGCTTATCGAGACTACCACAAAGCTCTGAAGGCATGGAAAGAAGCGGTAGAAACACTTCGCTCCAATCGCGAGGAGGAGGACTATCTGCGTTTTCAATTGGACCAATTGCAGGAGGCCAATCTGCAGGAGGAGGAGCAGGAGGAGTTGGAACAGGAGTTGGATACACTAACCCATGCCGAGGATATAAAACAGATACTCTACAACACCCAAAACCTGATGGAAGGCGAGGAGGGAGGCTTGGTGCAGCAGGTGCGCGAATGTCGCAAACTTCTTTCTTCCATACAGTCGGTCTATTCCCAAAGTGAGGAGTGGACGGAACGACTGGAAAGTGCCTATCTGGAACTCAAGGATATAGCCGAGGAGGTGGAGCGAGGAATAGACCGTGTAAACTTCGACCCCGAGCGTCTGGCGTGGGTGAACGACCGACTCAATACCATCTATACACTAGAGAAGAAGCATCGTATGCAGCACATAACCGACCTCTTGGCACTGCAACACTCCCTCGAGGAGCGTATGGAGCGTATGGACAATAGCGATGAGGAGATAGCTCGCCTGGAAGTAGAGAAGGACAAGGCGCATAAGGTGATGTTGGAGGCGGCTACCGGTTTGAGCCATGCTCGTCTGCAATGTGCCGAAAGAATCCAGACACAGATGAAAGCCTATCTCATCCCCTTGGGCATTCCAAACGTCAACTTCAAGGTAGACATCACCCCACGCGAGGAACCCGACAGTACCGGAATGGATAAAGTCTGCTTCCTCTTCTCCGCCAACAAGAACGGCGCACTGCAACCCCTAAGTACCGTAGCATCCGGCGGCGAAATAGCACGTGTCATGCTATCCCTCAAGGCAATGATAAGCGGTACCGTTAAGTTGCCCACCATCATTTTCGACGAGATAGACACCGGCGTGAGCGGTAAGGTAGCGGAACAGATGGCACAGATGATGCAGACCATGGGCACGCAGAACCGTCAGGTAATCAGCATCACCCACTTACCACAGATAGCAGCCTTCGGACAACATCATTATAAGGTATATAAGGAAGACCGCGAAAACGAGACTGTCAGTCACATCATTCCGCTCGAAGGGGATGCACGTGTGGAGGAGTTGGCGCACATGCTGAGCGGTGCTCAGCTGACCGAAGCCGCCATCAACAATGCGAAGGAATTACTAAAACAGAATATAAAAGAATGAGACGAATTTATATTATATTGTACCTCTTCTGCTGTTTGCTCACCCTGCAAGCGGCAGGATTGAGCAAGGCGAATAAGTACAAAAAGGCGATATTTACGGTAACCACCTATGGAGCCGACGGGAAGGAACTGGCATCCGGTCAGGGCATATACCTCGATGCCACGGGTAAGGCGGTGGCAGCATACCATCTCTTTGTGGGTGCATCACGTGCCGTGGTGACCGATGCAGATGGTAAAACGTATGAAGTGGGTACCTTGACGGGTGCCAACGAACTCTACGATGTTATCACCTTCCGGGTAAAAGGACAAAAGAAAGCACAACTCCTACCGGTTGCTGCCGAGGAAGCGGTGCCGGGTGCCGAGGTGTATGTGTGGACGGAAAATACCTCCAAGAACGGGGTTCCGGCTATGGGTACGGTGAAGAAGGTGGATCGTTGCGGTGGCGAGGATACAACGGCACCCTATTATACCCTCACGGTGACCGACGGTACGGGAGTGTCCGGTAGTCCGGTATTTAATTCTGCCGAGTCGGTAATCGGTATCTATCAGGAGGCAGCAAAGCGCAATGACAGTAAGGGGTATGTCTTGGGACTGTCCTTTTGCAATGCACTTACCACCAATGCTTTCTCGGCAACTTCCAAACCGTTCTCGGCGGTACACATCCCGGTGGCACTACCCACCGATTTGTCGCAGGCGGAGTCACTTATTTATCTAGTCGCAGGAACACAACCGCTGGATACGCTCCTGTATTCTCAATATCTGGACCAGATGTTAACACAGTTTCCCGCAGAACCGAGTGGTTACCTCTCCCGTGCCGCCTTCTATGCAGTGCAGGAGAATAAGGAGTTGGCAGACAAGGATATGACAACCGCCTTGAAGCTTTCCAAGAAAGTGGATGAAACCAACTATGAGTGTGCCAAGATAGTCTATTCTTATGCACTCGTACACCCCGGTGACTCCCTCACCCGTTGGAACTTCGACCGTGTTATCTCTCTCTGCGATGAGGCTTACGCCAAGAATCCGCAGACCCTATATGCTACGATGAAGGGCAATGCTCAGTATGCCAAGTGCGACTATGCCGCCGCCTACACTACCTATCGTACCCTTTGCGACGGCAAAGAGGCAACTCCCGAGTTGTGGTTCTACGCCATGCAGGCACAAAAGATGCAGGGGGCATCGGTAGAAAAGCAATTGGAACTGGCAGACAGTGCCATGGCATGCTTTACTACTCCCTACCGCAAGGAAGCTGCACCTTATATATATATGCGTGCCGGACTTCGCAAACAGGCTCAGCTGTATCGTGAGGCAGTCAACGACTACAACGATTACGAACACCTGAATTACGGCTCGCTTTCCGCTCGTTTCTACTACGAACGTATGGAAGCAGAAACACAATGCCGTATGTATCAACAAGCTATAGACGATATCACCAAGTCGGTCTCTCTCGATGCCTCCAATCCGGAGTATCTCTTGGAGAAGGCATCCCTCGAACTGCGACTGAACCTTCTGGATGAATCACTTGCAAGTTGTAGCAACTTCTTGAACCGTTGGACGGATAATTCCGATATCTATCGTGTGCAGGGAGTAGCTCTTTGTCTCAAAGGAGATAAAACCGCCGGACGTAAAGCTTTTGAACAAGCACGTGCGTTGGGCGACTATACCGTGGATGCTTTAATAGAGAAGTATGCACGTTGAGGCTGTCTTGGATCGGGTGCGCAAGACCATCCGCACACATAAGCTGTTTACGTCAACCGATAAACTGTTGGTTGCCGTAAGCGGCGGGGCAGACAGTATGATGCTGCTCCACCTGCTCCATACGGAAGGATATGCGGTGGAAGCAGTACACTGCAACTTCCAGTTGCGTGGCGAGGAGTCGAATCGCGATGAACATTTGGTGCGTGATTTCTGCGCACAAGCAGGCATTGTTCTAAAGGTCTATACCTTTGATACACGCAGCTACGCCAAGCAGCAGGGCATCAGTCTGGAGATGGCGGCACGCGATTTGCGTTACGATGCTTTCCGCAGTCATCGGGAGGCAACGGGATGTACTTGCATTGTGGTGGCACACCATGCCAACGACAATGTAGAGACCGTGCTCTATCACCTCATTCGCGGTACCGGACTGCACGGTCTCACCGGTATGGCATATCGCAATAATGACGTAGTGCGACCCTTGTTGGACATTACACGCCGGGACGTTATGACCTATGTGACGGCTCACGAACTTCCCTATGTGGTAGACAGTAGTAATCTGGTAGACGATGTGGCACGCAACAAACTACGTCTCAATGTAATCCCGAGTATGGAGGAGATACTCCCCTCGGCATCTCATTCCATCCAGGAAGCCATTGTGCGGTTGTGCGAGGCGGAAATCTTTTATCAGCGTGGCGTTCAGGCTACGTTGAGTTCTTTGATTCAAGAGGAATGGAAGTATGGAAGTACGGTATTGGAGCAGCGCATGGACACAACGCTCCTGTGCCAACAACCCGGTCAGGAGACCCTCCTGCATGAGTGGTTGTCGCCGTGCGGTTACAACGGAGAGCAGTTGCACGCTATCCTCAGTCATCTAGAGGGGACAACCGGAAAGATTTACGAAAGTAAGACACACCTGTTATTGCGCAATCGCCAATGGTTGGTGCTGCAACCCAAACACACCATTACAGCCGGAGAGATAAAGAGCAGTCGCACGTTCTGTATCCCTCAAGGATACAAACCACCCCGCAGCACCACCCGCTTCGCCTTCGATGCCGACAAGTTGGCAAGGGTAGGAGAAACGCTCCACACCCGCCTTTGGCAAGAATCCGACAGCTTTGTGCCGTTTGGCATGAAGGGACGCAAGCTAATCAGCGATTTCCTCACCAATCGCAAGTACTCCGCCTTCGACAAACAGCACACCACTCTTCTTTGCTGTGGTAGTGAAATCATAGCCGTGCTGGGAGAGCGAATCGACAATCGTTTCCGGATAGACGATGCCACGCAACGAGTAACCGAGGTGGTTACTTCTTAAGTATCATCCTCTTAATGCGATGATATAGAATAACAAACCGACTTCTGCTGCATAATTTCTTCTCCTGTTTCACTTGAATAGGATGCTCAAAGCAGAAGCGAGCACCCCCCTTGTACTCCGTATCCACAAATACCGCACCATGCATGAGTTGCGCAATCATATTGCAGATATGCAGTCCCATGCCGATACCCTTCTTCGAGTTTGCCACCATGTGGAAACGCTGGAACACCGCCTCCTCCTCACCCTTAGGGATGCCACGTCCCGTATCCGTTACGCTAAAGAGAACCGTTTCCTCCAGTATCATATATCCCAGCGTGATATGTCCCTTCTCCGTATATTTGCAAGCATTCGTCATGAAGTTGGTAAGCACCTGTGTGAGACGCTCCTCGTCCGTGTAGAGCAGGAAATTCTCGTTCGGGTCCGGTTCGTAGTGCGTTTGCACCTCCTTCGCCACACGACTCTTCACACTCTCCATTACATGAAAACACAGCTTGTGAATGTTCACCCAACTGTAATGTAACTTATAGGAACCCGACTCAAAATTGGATATATCCAGCACATCGTTCACCAGAGTTACCAACATATTAGCATTACTCTCAATGAGCTCCGTCATCTGCGTCTTCTCCTCATCACTCAAGCACTCCGCCATCTCCCCATGCAGCAACTCATTGAAACCCGCAATGGCATTCAGCGGCGTACGAATCTCATGGTTCATATTCTGGAAGAACAACGACTTCATCTGCTCCGCATGTATCGCCTTGTCGCGCTCCTTTTTTATCTTCAACGAGTGAATCACCTCAAACAAGATGTATCCACCTATTATTAAAAGGATGAGCACCACCAAAATGATACCGTAAGAAAGAATCATAGTGTTCACCTCACTTGTCATCTCGTTGGCCCTTTCGCGCTCCTTGCTCAACCTATGCTTCTGTCTATTCTCCTTACGCTGCTGTCGCAAGATACGGTTCTGCAGAACCAATTCACTCCTGTTCAGCAAGGCACTATCCTCCTCCTGCTTCAACTGCAACTCCATATTGAGACGCTCCAACTCCGCCAATCGCTGTTTCTCCTTTATTTGCAGCAAGTTCAATCGATTCGCCTCATTCTCTATCGCCTCATTCTCCAAGTCCACCTTTCTGTAGTCCAGAATATTGGTATATTGTTCAAACAGTGGAGATAGGTCGGTGCGGCGCAGTTTAGCCAATCGCTGTTCAAACTCATTATAGTAACGAATGGCATTCACCGTATCCTTCAGCGCCGTATAGGCATATCCCAACTCCAAGTCCTTACGTAGCGGCATATTACCCACCGTCACCATGGCACGTTCATCGAGCGCCTCCTTCCACTTGTTTTGATAGAATCCCAAGTAGTAGAAGCGGGCAAGATGGTAGGACGAAGTAATAACATTGCTCCGGTACGTCATGCTTTTATACAGTTTCTGCAGACGAGTCATATACTTCTCGCTCGCCTCACGGTCATGTTTGGCACACGCCGTCATCACCTGCAAGGAAACCACCTCCACGTCACGTTCGTAGTTGCCCGCCGTAAGTTTGCGGGCACGTCTCAGGTAGTTCATGGACTCATCGTAATCGCCCACGTCAAATAGACAGGTAGCTATACGCCGATACGTCACATAATGGTTGGCGTGCGACAAGTCCTCATAGTCGAGCGACTCCAGAAAACTTGCAATAGCAAAACCATAGAGAGCATGCTCGTGGAACAGTCTGCCTATCTTCTGGTAGCAGCGAGCCACCTCCTCATACGACTTTTTCTTCTTAGAACTCCGGATGTCATCCAGCAAATCGTTGATTTCCTTTTCAATAGGTTTTGTGCGATTTACCAAAGCATCGTTTCCGTTATTTTGTGCCGTTGCCGTCTGCACCCACAAACTAGCCATGCAGCCGAGTAGTAGAATCAACTTTTTCATGCGCATTCCTCCTTTTTTATACTGTTTTTGGAGGGCTCTTGCGGCATTTTAAAGCAAAGAATGCACTCCTCTGCCACATCGCTAGCCTCGGTATAGATAGTACCCTTCAGTAGGCGGGCGATGAGCACGGCAATACGCATATTGCCATTGTTATCGAGCATGGTATCACGATGCGATTTTTCATTCGTCTTCAAGATATCGTCCGTATGTTTGCGTATCGTCTTGTCCTTACCCATAAACCGTATGGTAAAGATACGCTCCTTCTTCTTCCGCTCACTATCCACGTAGATGTCATCGCGAGAGTTGCGGCAAGCATAGGAGGTGAGTATCGTGAGCAATTGCTGCAAACGTTGGTGATCGGAGTGCAACATCTCATCGTCTATACGTGTAGACACTATGTTGTGGCGGTCGTTGTCCGTACCCGTCGTAAGAATCACCGCCTCCAGGAGCGCCGTCACCGTAAAGTCGGAGTAGTAAAGCTTGTAAGTACCACTCTCCAACTTGCTGATATCCAGCACATCGTTCACCATCGTAGTGAGCAGTTCCGAGTTGGCACGAATGTATCCGGCAATCTTCTTCTTCTCCTGGTCCGTAAGCGTCTCCGCCACTTCGCTGTTCAGTATCTCGTTGAATCCCAGTATGGCATTCAGCGGTGTACGTATCTCAGTACTCATAGTACGATAGAAAAGTGTCTTCTCCCTATCCGCCTCACGAGCCCGTTTGCGCTCCATACTCAGCATCTTCAAGCGAGAACGTGTAAATACAATAATGACAATACAGCATCCTATGATGGCAATAATCAGTACAACCCCCACGCCAATCTGTATCTTCTGCTTGCGGAGTTGAATGCTTTCCTGCTGTTCACGCAACTTACTCTGCTGCAACTCCATCTCCTGTTTCTTCTTCAGCTCCTGTGTACGTGTCTCCTTCTCCTTGCGGTCCTGTTCCATCTGTTGGTTGCGCATGTGTCTTTGCGCCAGTTCCAACTTCTGCTGATCCATAAGCATCAACAATTTATTCTGCTGCAAACGCGCCTCGGTAAGAGCCAGCATCGTCTTGGCACTCTCTATGCTGTCCTTCTTTCGTTCCTGCTTCTCGCGGAGACGTTTCCCCGTGCGGTATTGCACAATAATCTTGCTCGCCTCCTTCTCGTTGTCGCGCTCGTACTTAGCTATGGCAAGTAGATCCGCAAGCGAAGTAGCGTTATCTTTCTTCTTCGTTGCCAGCATTTGGTGAATACGATAAACCGGAAGACGCATCTCCGGTATAGCAGTGAAAATACCCCACGAAGTATTGTTCATGCGTGCATTGTACAAATCCTTTATGGTCTGGAAGAACATAATATCCTCCATCTGGTCCTCCAGCGTGTAAACATCCTTTGAAGCCAGATTGTACCATCGTGTCGCCTCCTCACGGTCGAACTTCTCCTTCGAACAGGTGTACAGCAATGCCATATAGTGGAACAGCGTCTTATAGTTCTCCGAACTTTGCGGACAGTTCAGCACCTCCTTGGCGCACTCTGTAGCTCTGTCGAAGTTCTGTAACTGGTAGTAAGCAAAGGACATATAGGCATACAAAGGAGCAATGCTCTTGTATCCGGTTTCCTTGCAGTACTTTAGCGCCTGTTCGTATTTATAGAGAGCATACCGATAGTGGCGACTATAGTAGTAGATGTTTCCCGAAAGAATCATGCTGTATGCTGTGCCATGCTTTTCATTTCGCTTCAGCGCCTCACGTTGATAGGTATTTAGTTCCAGTAGTGCCGTCTCAAAATCCTTTTGACCGATGTAGTAGTTTATCAGATTGTCCCAACTGCCGAAGTAGTATTGCGAATAGGGCGTAGAGGAGCAGAACTCTTTTGCCTCGTTGACGGTTTCAATCAGTCGGGTAGAGTCTTTTCGAGACTGATAATAAACGGTCTTCTCATATTTTGCCAGACACTGTCCCTTAAGGTCGCCCTTGGCACAAGCCAGTTGAAAGAGAGAGTCGCAGCGTTCCGGTGAGCCTTCCATGGTGATGAGCTTGTCCATATATACAAAATAGGCATAGACTTCGTCATTCAGTTTGTATGCATTGTTTTGAGCCGATACTACGGTACACACAAATAATGCGACGATGCCTATCCAGAAACGTATATATATATAGGTGCGGTTCGTCATAATGTTTTGCCTTTTGTAATGAAATAAGGTTTTGCAAAGATAAGCGTATTTCGGAAAATATACAAACTTAAACGGAAATAAATTTGTGTTTTCAAAAAAATATGTGGGGAAAATTGAAAAAATAACGTCTTTCGGTTTTGTAGTTTACTAAAAATAACTACCTTTGTCCCCGTCCTTAGTGTAAAAACGTAAATCCGCTCGAGCGTAGGCGGTGATTATTGAATATTAAAATTTTTATAATGAAGAAAAACATTTTGTACAAGGCGTTTATGGCTCTCTTGGCCATGACTATGTGCGTCTCCTTTGCTGCATGTGGCGATGATGACGACGATGATGAGACAATCTGTCCGGAGGGTACAGACAGCAATCAGGAGGAATCCTCTGTTCTTACGGCAAAGGTAACCTATTCAGTGGAGTTGGATGACATTTATTATGGGTATTTCAACGTTACGGTTTCTTATGTAAGCGGTGCCGATTCTACCGTGGTGACGGAGGTTGTTACGGAAAACAAGACGATTAGCTTCGATGTTCCATGGAAGGCAGATCTTGCTGCACGTTTGGTTGCAACGCTTGAACCGAAGTTCGACAATCCGGTGATTGATCCCCAACTCGCTACGATAGATTTGAACGGTACGTTGGGTGCCACTATCGCTTTGTACGATAGCAAGAACCAACCGGTAGGTGACGAGGATGATATGGTTACAAAAATCACTAACCACTACACTAACCAGGACACAGCGGATTTTCTTAAGTATCTCTCCAAGAGTCATACCTATAGTGTATCTGCCAAGGCGGAATAATTCATAGACGCATTACACATAGGTCTTGATACAAATCATCCCGGTTCGTAGCCTTTTACGAACCGGGATGATTTGTAGTGTTGTGGGGGGAGAGGTGGTTTATACCTCGTCAGCCCGTAACAGTTCCGTTCCTTTTATCTGCACCACTAGTGTGTGTAGCTTCGTATTACCCGCCAATCGCTGAACGGCAGGACTTTCCGCATATTTGTGTACCTGCTCCACCGCCTCCTGCCACTGCTTCTCGGCAGCGTTGGAGGTCGCCGACATTTCCAAATATTTCAATTCAATGATGTAACTATGACTCACTCCCGTGATTCCCAACTTAGGTAACAAGAACAAATCACAATATCCGTAGTTCAGCTCCACCTCCGGTGTTGCTTGATAGTAGCTATTGAAGCGAAGGAACGCCATCATATACCCCTGAACATTTGCCTCGCCGTTGATAAGACAGCGGATGGAAGCATTCTCGTGATAGCATTTGCAGACGTATTCTATTAACTCTCGCCAGTTGCCATCGTAGGCAGCAAACATACACAAATTGTCCATCTCATCCGTATCTGTAGGGTGGATTTTGTTGTACTCAGCCTGTAAGTAGCCGTAGTATTGCATACGTACATTGTTGTTCGGAATGCCGAGAGCCGTTTTGTTATCTATTGTGGT
>CAYOKO010000004.1:0-30536 GCA_964404555.1 uncultured Bacteroidaceae bacterium
TCATGGATAAAATTACCATCAACTCCTACGAGGAGTTCAAAGCGCTCGAGGGCAAGGAACTGGGTGTGTCCGAGTATCTGAAGGTTGACCAGGAGCGTATCAACTTGTTTGCCGATGCTACGCTGGATCATCAGTGGATTCATGTGGACACGGAGCGTGCTGCTGTGGAGAGTCCGTTCAAGAGTACTATTGCGCATGGTTACTTAACGTTGTCTCTCTTGCCTTATTTGTGGGAGCATTCTGTTGAGGTGAACAATGTGCAGCGTCTCATCAACTACGGTATTGACAAGATGAAGTTCGGTCAGCCGGTTTTGGTGGGTAAGAGTGTGCGTCTCAAGACTTTCTTGCAGAGTTGTGTTAACTTGCGTGGTGCGGTGAAGTGCGAGATTAAGTTTACCATTGAGATCGAGGGTGAACGCAAACCGGCTCTGGAGGGTATCGCTATCTTTGTGTACTATTTTAAGGCATAAAACTTTATCTTACAGCTAAAGTATATGGGATACATTCACTGGAGTGTATCCCTTTTTCTATCTGTTAAACCTTATTTGCAAGACACTAATACAATTTCTTTTCACTACTTTCTGCATATAGACAAATACTTTCTTTCAAGAATGTTTGTTTTTTGATAAAAGATGTTGTACCTTTGCGAGAAATTATAAAAACAGTTGGCACATGGAATACAAGAGACTGCCTTACGGGATATCGGATTTTAAGTTGTTGGTGGAGTCGAACTTCTACTTCGTTGACAAAACACCGTATATAAAAAAGATAGAAAATGTGGGAAACTTTTTGTTTCTCCTTCGCCCACGCAGATTCGGAAAGACCCTTTTCCTTTCCATGTTGCAAACGTATTACGACATAAAGGAACGGGATAATTTCAATCGATACTTCGCCGGGACGTGGATTGCTAATAATCCCACGGAGGATAGAGGTAAGTATCAGATACTTATGCTCGACTTCTCTAGAATTGATAATTCAACAAACGATTTGAACACAGAGTTTAATGACTACTGCTGTATAATGATTAACCGTTTTATCGATAAATATAAGGATGCATATTCGGAGTCTTTTCGGGACGAGATTCTAAGTAGTACAAAGGCGGTCAACAAGTTGAACAACTTGGCTCAGTATGCCAAAGATGCAGGCATTCCTTTGTTCTTGATTATCGATGAATACGATAACTTCACGAACACGGTTCTTGCGAAGGAAGGGCATGAAATGTATCACGCCATAACGCACGCCAGCGGATTCTACAGGACAATATTTAAGATATTCAAAGGCTCGTTTGCTCGTATCATCATGACGGGTGTAAGTCCTATTACGCTCGATGACCTTACGAGTGGGTACAATATTGCTAATAACATAACGCTAGACGACTTATACAACGAGACCTTGGGCTTTAGCAAAAGGGAGGTGCTGGAGATGCTCCATTATTATCAAAAGGTTGGTGTACTCCGTGTTGAGGACGAGGAGAATATGATGACCGAAATGGCTGCTTGGTACGATGGATATTGTTTCTCCGAGGATGCATTGAATACGGATAATGAGATATTCAACAGCAACATGGTGATTCGTTATATAACCTACTATATTGATCATGGGAGATCAACAAAGAATCTCATTGACCCCAATGCTAGGACGGATTACGAGAAGATGAAGCAGCTGCTTAAACTCGATACAAAAATGGCTGAACGTGGAAGTATACTTATGAGAGTGGCACAAAAGGGATATTCCTATGGCAAAGTGGAAGAATCTTTTCCGGCGGAACAGCTCCTTAGCCCGAGCAAATTCCTGAGTCTTTTGTATTATTATGGTATGCTTACGTACAGCACCATCGATGGTGATACCGTTCTTGGTATTCCCAACAACAACGTGCGACTGCAATACTACGGTTACTTACAAGCTGAGTACAATAAAATCCATCCCACAGACACCAATGAGACGGATAGATGCTATAAGCTTGCCGCACGAAATGGCAATTGGCGAGAATTAATAGAATACGTCTGCAAATGCTATCACGAGAATGCTTCCATCCGCTGTCTTATCAACGGTGAGGCAAATGTTCAGGGGTATATGATGGCGTTCCTTCGCTTCAATAGTTACTATCAAGCAACACCGGAGGTGGAACTAAACTACGGATATTGTGATTTATTCTTGTTACCTAAGTTGGGTATCTCGGGGGTGAATCATAGCTATATTATTGAATTGAAGTATTTGGAGATGTCGGCAACGTCTAGTGCTGCCGAAAAGCAGTGGCAGGAAGCAGTGGAACAGGTACACAAGTATGCAGAAGGTTCTGCTGTCAAGCGATTGGCGGGCAGTACGCAACTCCACACGCTAGTGGTGCAGATAAAGGGTACGGAACTGCTGCGGGCAGAAGAAGTATAAACCTTATTTTATATTAAAAAATCTTATATACACGATTCGCCTATATCGATTTTTTTCGTACCTTTGCACCGGATTTGGGATATATAGTCCCTATGGAATGCAATGAATAAGAAACGGTTAGAGCGTAACTATAATACTTCAAACGTCCGCTTTGGACAACAAATATGCGCGAACAACGCCTCCTTCTGGAATGTGTTGTTCTAGTTTCTTATACCCTATTATAACGGTGTGAGCACGTAACCATGAGCGTGAAGTCTCACCCCCCTTTTTTGAACTCGTAATCACTTTATTTATTTAACTGTATAATATGAGTAGAAAACTCTTATTCATAGCGGCTTGCTGTATGTCGCTATATCAACCTATGCAGGGTGCCGAGGCACAGAAGGTATCACTCGATATCCAACAGGTACTCGACTTTGTTGAGAAAAACAACAAAGATGTTGCTACGGCACGCAAAAAAGTAGACGTATCGGAGCAGGGAGTCAAGGTGGCCAACACGGCTTCACTTCCGGATATATCTGCTTCACTTAGTGCCAATTATCTGGGAGATATTCTCCTTATGGATCGCGATTTCGACCATTCTTTCCGTGCCGAAATGCCACACTTCGGGAATGGTATTTCACTTACCCTCTACCAACCGGTGTACACAGGTGGTGCTATTACGGCGGGGGTGGAGCTGGCTCAGTCGCAAAGCAATCTCTCGAAGACGGGGCTGGAACAGACACGTCAGTCTGTTGGTATGCAGGCCATAGGGTGCTATCTGGAACTCTTCAAGGCAAATAATCTGCAAAATGTCTACGATGAAAATATAGCCATCACCAATCGACTGCTCAACGAGATGAAGGCTCGACAGAAAGAGGGCGTGGTGCTCAAAAACGATATCACACGTTATGAGTTGCGCTTGTCTACACTGAACTACGACCGTCTTACTATTCACAACCGTATCGTGGTGCTGAACCATGACTTGTGTCTACTCCTGGGTCTGCCGGAGGAGAGCGAGATAGATACCAATATCAGTGGGGAGCTGAGCCATCTACCGGAGGTATCTTCCAAGGAGAAATGGCTCGACGAGGCGATGGATAATTCATTGTCTCTGAAGATGCTGGATATTCAACAGGAGATGAACCGACAGCAGCGTAAGCTACTGAATGCCGAGCGTCTCCCGGTGGTGGGCTTAGCTGCGGGCGATACGTTCGAGGGGCCGGTTACGTTCGAGATTCCTGTCATTGACAAGAATTATAACTTCTGGTTCGTAGGACTTAACGTGAAGTATAACTTCTCGTCTCTCTTTAAGACTCCGAAATCGCTTGCTAAGAATACCTTCGAGAAGGAGGAGTTGGCAACGAGTCGCGAGGCGGTGTCCAACCGACTGAACCAGTCCATTCACGACACCCACACGCAGTACACCCAGGCCTTCCGTATGCTGGAGACCGAGGAGAAGAATGTGGAACTGGCTACCGAGAACTATCGGATTGTAGAGAACCGCTACAACAATCAGCTCGCTCTGCTCACCGATATGCTCGATGCTTCTACGGCGAAACTCGATGCCGATGTACGCCTCATCAACGCACGCGTCAACATTATTTATTACTATTATCAATTGAAATATAACTCAGGAACATTATGAAACAGAAAACACGCAGATTGCTGCAAAACATAGGAGTATTGGTACTTATTGCCCTTGGATTGGGATGGATTGGCTACCGTTTTATGGGCTTCACGTCGTCTACCTACACGGACAACGCACAGACGCGCTGCCAGATAGTACCGGTGATAAGTCGTGTGCAGGGCTTTGTCAAGGAGATTCGATTCGATGACTATACGCCTGTACACAAGGGGGATACGCTTGTTATCATTGAGGATTCGGAATTCCGCTTGCGTCTGGCACAGGCGGAGGCCGACTTGCAGAACGTAAGCTCCGGTAAGAGGGCGTTGAATACCAACATCTCTACCATCCGGAACAACTTGTCCGTGAGCGATGCTTCGCTCTCCGAGGTGGGTGCGTTGCTCAAGAATGCGCAACGTGAATATGAGCGCTACAAGTCTCTGCTCCAGCAGGATGCTGTAACGCAACAGCAGTTCGATGCCATCGCTACCAACTATGAGGCTTTGAAGGCGAAGTATGAGACATTGGTTCGCCAGAAGCGTTCTACGGCTCTCACCTCCGAGGAGCAGACCCAACGCCTGGGGCAGAGTGATGCGGGCATTGAGGTGGCAAAGGCGGCGGTGGACTTGGCTAAGCTGAACCTTTCCTACACCGTAATCACGGCGCCTTGCGACGGTTATACTTCCAAGAAGTCCTTGCAGGTGGGTCAGCTGGTGCAGCCGGGACAGTCTCTCCTATCGGTTGTCGACGAGAACGATATGTGGATTATAGCCAACTATCGTGAGACGCAGACTGCTCGCATGGTGATAGGCGACAAGGTTTCCATAGAGGTTGATGCCATTCCGGGGGAGAAGTTCGAGGGTAAGATTGTTGCCATCTCCAAGGCTACCGGTGCACAGTATTCCGTGATTCCGCAGGACAATGCCTCCGGTAATTTTGTGAAGGTGGAGCAGCGTGTTCCCGTAAAGATACGCTTCACCGAGAACAACGATGCCGAGAAGATGGGACGCTTGCGTGCCGGACTGAATGTTGAATGTAAAGTTTTGAAATAATGGGGTTTCCAAAGATGCCGCCGGTAAATTTCATCCGGCAGCTACGTATGTTTAACGATGGGGTTCCACACCGCATACGTTTCTGGAGCATCATCCTCATGGGCTTCTTCTACCAGTTTGCGGCGGGTGTCTATCTGGCATCGCTCACGCAGATGGTGGGAGAACTCTCCTGCCTGAGCGAGGATGTGACCATGGGCGGATACTGCACGTTGATAGGTCTGAACATCATCTTCCCTATGTTGTTCCGATGGAAGTTTGCGCTGTTCACTCGTCAGCTGTTCTTTATCTCCAGCATCGTGGTGATAGTTTGCAGCATAGCTGCCATGTTTGTCACTACGCCGTGGGTGTTCTGGGTAATCTGTTTCCTGGTGGGATACTTCAAGATGATGGGTATGTTCGGGTGCATGAGTAGCATACAGTTGAACATAACACCTACCCGTAACTTTGCGGTCTTCTTTCCGGTTATCTATGTGATTGTGTGTGGTTCCATCCAACTCTCCGGACTGACGACGGCTTATGTGAGCTATTACTTCAACTGGCGTGTCATGAATTTGGTTATTATGGGACTGATGCTTGTGCTGGACTTCTGGGTGTATTTCTTTATGAAGCACGACCACCGTTCCGGACCGCCCATTCCGTTGAAGGGGATAGACTGGATAGGTCAACTTCTGTGGATAGCTACTTGCGTTACGGGAACTTGGATTTTCACCTTTGGCGAGCATCACGATTGGTGGGAGAGCGAGGAGATATGGAACGCTACGTTCCTCTTTATCTTCCTGCTGGCTGCGACGCTTCTCTACTCCAAGTGCAAGAAGGAACCGTACATATCGCTCCATGCGTTTAGCTATGCGGCTACGTATAAGATAGTGTTTCTGCTGTTTGGCATGGCTATCTTGAGCGGTGGTGCCCATGTGTTACAGCCCACCTACCTGTCGGGCATACTGCACTACGATGCGCTGAACACCATCTCTATGAATTATCCGGAACTTGCGGGGGTGGTGATGGGAGCCATTTTGGCTTACTTTATTTTGGTGCGCTGGAACTGGGGGGTTAAGGCATATCTGTTCTTGAACTTCGGGTTCATGACCTACTACTTGCTTTCCATGTATTATCTGTGTGATACCGAGACGGATAAGGAGACTATGTATCTGGCATTCTTTGCGCTGGGTGTATCGGAGGTGATGATTGAGACCATTGCTACTTACTATCTGTCGCAGAACATTCCGTTTATGCATTTCTTTATGAATATCACTATCATAGGTTTTGCTCGGTGCGGACTTGGTTCGGCTGCGGGTGCTGCTATTGTACATAAGTTCTTTAATTGGAGCATGACGAAGAGTTTCATGATTGCGTCGGAGAGTATCACGGATTATGCGGGGATACAGGAGAAGTCGGGTATTCTGGAGACGCAGAGCCTGCTCATGGCGCTGAAGGAGAGCTTCGGGTTCTTGGTGTTGCTGGGGTTGTTGCTGATGGTTGCGATTTTGCTTTGCAACTATCGTACTTCTATTAAGCGTTTTGTGCCGAGGATTGTGGCTGTGCGTAAGTGGATGAATAAGCCGGATTCCGAGGAGCCTACCATTCCGGTTCCGGTGAAATAGTTTCGAGTTTTCGAAGCCTAAATTGCGAAAAAGGATGCACCTTGATGGATGCATCCTTTTTTTATTTCTTTGCCGAGAGTAGGAATTTTAATTTTTGTTCGCGGTGGTGTATGCGAACCTCTATGCCGAACTTCTCGTGCAGATGTTCCGCTACGTGCTGGGCACAATAAACGCTCCGGTGTCGACCTCCGGTGCAACCGAAGGCAAACTGTAGGTGTGTGAAACCTCGTTTTATGTAACGTGCGGTGTGTGCATCTGCCAACTCATATACGTGCGACAGGAAGGTGAGCACCTCGCCGTTCTCCTCCAGGAAGCGCATCACGGGAGCATCCAGTCCCGTGAGTGGCTTGTATTCATCGTATCTGCCGGGGTTGTGAATGGCTCGACAGTCAAAGACATATCCACCGCCGTTACCACTCTCGTCTGCCGGAATGCCTTTGGGATAGGCAAAACTGTAGACGTCTACGACCAGCGAACCGGCACCATCGTACTTGGAGACCGATGCCTTGGCATGCTTCGTGGCGTTGTATTTCTCCACCAGGTCGCTCAGGACCTCCATTAAATACTTGGGAACAATCCAGAGCAAAGCGCCGTCTTCCAAGAGATGTTCCAGATTCTCCATGGCTGCCGGAATGCTCTGGAGGAAGTGCGGTTTGCGTTCGAAGTACCCTCGGTATCCGTAGGCACCCAGCACCTGCATGAGGCGTAGTGCTTCGAATCCCATCATCATGATGCCAAACTCTTGGCGGTCTACCTCCATGTACTTCTCCAACTCTTCGAAATAGAGTTGCATCAAGAAGTCGCGAAGCTTGTATGGATAGTGTGCCGAGGCTTGCCAGAGGAAGGAGACTAGGTCGTACTGGATGGGACCGCGACGTCCGCCCTGGAAGTCTATGAAGTAGGGTTCTCCGTGGTACAGCATTACGTTGCGTGCCTGGAAGTCGCGATACATAAAGGTGGTGTTGTGCTCCGGTATGAGGTTCTTGGCAAACTCCCGGAAGGCTTTTTCCAACTCTACTTCGTTGAACTCCACTCCGGAGGGCTTCAGGAAGCAGTACTTAAAATAGTTCAGGTCGAACATAACGCCTGTCTTGTTGAACTCCATCTGCGGATAACAGCGGGTGGCGTCCAGTCCCTTGGCTCCCTCGAACTGAATCTTGGGCAACAAGCGTATCACCCGGGCGAGCAGGGCTCCCTCTTCGTTGGAGTAATCGCCTCCCTTCTCGCGTCCTTCACGAAGGGCGTCGAAGAGTGAGATGTCTCCCAAGTCGGTTTGCAGGTAGCACATAGAGTCGCCGGACACGGCCAATACCTTGGGCACCGGAATGCCTTGTTTGTCGAAGTGACCGGAGAGGTAGATGAATGCTTCGTTCTCTTGGGCTGATGTTCCCTTGACTCCTATCACCGTTTCGCCGTCCGACGAGGTCAGTCGGTAATACTCACGGTTGCTCCCGGCACCCTTGAGGCGTACACAGAGCTTCGCCTCCTCCCCTTTCCATTCTTTATATAAGGATAAAAGTTCCTCCATTCTATTCTTCTTTTATATAGTTATTTCTTTCTTCTAACCGACATCACCTTGCGATATACTGCCACAATATTGATGATGGAGACGAGGCACAATATGGCTAGTCCGCACAATACGGTGGGCTGGATGCTTCCTTCGTCCATCTGGGGGAAGAGTAGCAGCAACATACCCATGTAGTAACTGCGTAGGTAGAGTACGCCCAGAACGGCTAGCACAAAGACGAGGACGTTCAGTCCCACGGTGAGTAGCTGATAGGGCAGGCTCACGCGTACCGGTGAGTAACCTATGAGCAGGAGGTTCTGCAACTTCTGTGTGTTCTTCTGCACCAATAGGTAGATACTCAGCATGAGGATGTAGAAGGAGAGGACGCTGATTAACACGCCTACGCTCATCACCAGTCCGGTCACCATCTTCAGGAAGTAGGTGGTCTTTCCGGCATCCAGTTTGTCCTCTTCGGTCTCGTAGTTGTGTGCCTGGAGGTAGCGCATTATGGCATCGTCGGCTGGATTTTCTACCTCCATGATGACACGGGAGGGTAGCTCCTCTTCGTTCTGTGCAAACTTCTCGTTGCTCCAGTTCAGGAAGGTTTCCGGTACGAGGATGGTGTTCAGCCGGCTGCTGAAGCCTATCACCTTGCCTTCGAAACGTTCGTTCTCGCCGTTGTGGTGGATAAAGAGGGTCATCTCAATCATGCCCATCACCCCCTCGGATATCTTAGGGAGATTGCGGCTCTGTGCAAAGCCGAAGTTGTACATGGTGAGGTAGGTTCGCGGCAGGATGATGGGTACCGTGCGTTCGCCGGGGGTGTAGTGCCACTCTTCGCCTGTGCCGTCCACAAAGTTGTCGGGGACGGACTCGAAGAACAAATCGGTACTGAACGGTGTGGAGCCTTGTACGCCCATGCGTGCGTACACTTTATATCTGCTGCCCGTGAAGGCGCCGATGCTCTTGCAGAAGGGCTGGGCGGCGAGGTCGTCTATATCGGTCTGCGTAAAGCCGCAGTCGCCGCCTGTGAGGGAGGAGGCGGCTCCTACCTTACGGGAGATGATGAGATAGTCGTTCTTGAGGAAGGAATCGCCTTGTGTGAACATGGGCACTACATCGTTGTAGAACTGTATGCCCAGGAGGACGATGAGCATTCCAAACAGGTTGGCAAAGAAGAATCCGGCAAACTGCGGAATGCTGATATGCTGACGTAATAATTTCCAAATCAGTTTCATAGATGGTATGTTTTATCGTAATTGAGTACCGGATGCTTACCTATGCTGGTGACTATCACGCCGGCACCTTGCTGTTGGGCTTCTTCCATCATGATGTGTGCCATGACGGCGGAGTTGGTTTCGTCTAGGTGACTGATGGGTTCGTCTACCATGATGAAGTCGAAGGGTTGTACCAGGGCACGCATCATGGCGACGCGTTGCTGCTGACCGAAACTCATCTTTCCTATCAGGGTGTTTTTCTTGTCGGGTATGCCCAGGGCTTCGAACCAGGATTCTATCTGTTGCTTGGTTTTGTAGCCGGTCAACTGGTTCTTTATCAACACATTCTCCATGGCTGTCAACTCGGGAAAGAGGCGCAGCTCTTGAAAGAGATGACTGATGGAGCGTTGACGTATGTGTGTCCAGCGGGACATGTGATACTTACGTACATCTTCGTTGTCGAAAAGCAGTTGTCCCGTGAAGTCTTGACGAAAGCCCAGGATGTAGCTGCAAAGGGTTGACTTACCTGTGCCCGAATTTGCCACTACCAGGTGTACCTTGCCTTTCTCGAAGCAGCAGTTCTCCTGCAACCATACGTCGCTGTGGAGGGTGGCTGCCGTATTGGCAAACACTTGTGGCAAAACGTTGTGCAATTCTATCTTGTCCATTTTTATTTTGTTTCCGTTTCGTTATTCCAGAATTTTATGGTTACATCGGTGCCGTCTTGCGATGCTATGGTTACGGCTCCTATACCGCTAAGGAGGTCGGAGATGACGGGAAGTTTCTCGCCGTCGCCCATTCCTTGCAGGAGATTGGCTACATTCAGGTAGGCAAACAGTTTGGTGCCTACCAACTTCTCCTTGGTGTATCTTGCTTGTGCTGCCTTTTCTCCGGGCGATGGGGTGAGGTTGGCAACGGTTTCTTCTGCTCCGTGGGTTGTGGAGCGGGCGTACAAGAGTTGCTCTCCGGAGGGGGTGTTCTGCACTCCGAAATGCAACTGCATATTGGCTCCCGACAGGCAATAAGCATTTACCCCTTCGTCTGTGAGGCGTGCGCCGTCGGTCAGCGAGGTTTTCCAGTAGGGAACGTCCTTCAGGAAATCGGAGTTCTCCAGTATGCCTGTGAAGGAGAAGGCGGGAGTGCCCTTGTGTACCGCTGCCGTGAGCAATACGTTGCCTTGAATGGCACGCATCATCATGTCGGCGTCTATATTGAGGTTCAGCCCGGTGAGCTTCAGGCGTAGGTCTTTATCGCTCTTGAGGGCGTCGACCAGCGCACTTCCTTTTTGGTTGGTGAGGATGTAGAAGACATTCTCGGGGGTATATAAATCCGTGTCTAGCAAATCGTTTGTAATCTTCTGCGTGGAGGGTTTATCCAACTTCTGCTGCACCGTGGGACTGTTGCTCGAGAGTGTTCCTGCGATGGTCATTCCATCGGCATCGTTCGTGAGCACAGCCGACAGCAGTACATCCTCCGACTTCACCTCGGCTGGCAACAACAGGCGGAACGGCACCTTGCCGTAGGAGGGTATCATGGAAAGCGGTGTCACGACCGCTACGCCTCCCTTCAGCGATGATAGTTTGTCGAACAGTGGTGTTCCCACAATGCCATCCTCCGCTTTGCGTTCAAAGCATTGCTTCATGTAGACACGCAGCGACTCCTTATCGGCAGCCACCACCGGTCCCATAATCAACATACGTTGCTCCTTCATGCCCACCAGGAAACCCGACTTCAGGAGTGTCCACTTGGCATCGAATTTCTGTTCTATCTTGCCGCACTTGCCCTCCTTTTGGAGTTTCTGCAACGAACTCTCTACACGCTCCGCATCGTCCAGTGCTACCGCTACGCCAAACATACCGTTGGCATCCACGAAGCCATATACCGGTGTGGCGTAATCTACGCCGTCGATGGAAGGCAACATCTTGGTAACCATCTTCTCCACGCCACTCTGCATGACATCTACCGACATCAGCGCACGGCTGTTGGACGGTATCAGCGAGGTGGTATCCTCCGAGCTGCACGATGCTACCATAAGCAGTACGCAGAGTAGCCATACAGCTGCGCAAACTCTCTTTATGGTGCACCCTATTTTATGTTTATTCATTTTCTTCTCGTTATATGTTTTGGTTTTTTATCTGCATGAGATGCACTGCTGCCAGTGCTGCCGTCTCCGTGCGTAAGCGACTACGCCCCAGAGAGATGGAGCGGAATCCGTGTTGCAGGGCTAGCTTCACCTCGTCTACCGAGAAGTCGCCTTCCGGTCCCACCATCACCACGGCATCGTGTCCCGGCACCAGGACATCGAACAGGAAGGGTTTCTCCGCATCGCCTACATCTTCCTTTTCGTAGCAGTGGGCTATAAAGCAATCGCCCTCCGTATGCGTCTTCACGAACTGTTCAAAAGAGACCATATCGTTCAAGATGGGTTTGCGGGCTTTGTGACTCTGTTTCATGGCGGACACGAGTATCTTGTCGATGCGTTCTCCCTTGAGTACCTTACGCTCCGAAAAGCGACAGTTCAAGAAGCTCAACTCATCGAATCCTATCTCCGTGGCTTTCTCGGCCATCCACTCCGTGCGATCCATATTCTTGGTGGGTGCCATAGCTAGATGCAGATGCCCCTTCCATGCCGGCGCTTGCGGCAGATGCTCCTTTATAATATAGGTACAACGCTTCTGGGTAGCCGCTGTAATCTCTGCTCTGTAGAAAGAGCCTGTGCCGTCTACCAAGAATATCTCGTCACCTGTTTGCATACGCAACACTCTCACCACGTGAACTGCCTCCTCTTGGGGCAATTCACCACTCCCGCCTTGCAACAAATCGCTGCCGGCAGAAGGTGCGTAAAAGAAACGTTCTTCCTTCATAATTAAGTGCGAAGTTAGCACAAAAAAATGATATACACCGCCAACTACACACAAAAACTTGATAAAAGCGACCGATTTATCAAGAATTTATCGTAAGTTTGCACAAAAAAACAGCGAACATCGTACAAATAGACCCATCTTATGCGCAAAAAGGAGCTTTACGAAAACATCATTGAGATTTTTGAACGGGAAATGCCTGTGGCGGAACCGGAACTGCATTATTCTTCTCCGTTTCAGCTACTTATAGCGGTTATACTGTCGGCACAGTGTACCGATAAGCGTGTCAACCTTGTCACTCCGGCTCTCTTTGCTGCCTACCCTACCCCGGAGGCGTTGTCGCAGGCTGCGCAAGAGGATGTGTATGAGTTGATTAAGAGTGTGTCTTATCCGCATAACAAGACGAAGCACTTGATAGGTATGGCGGGGCGCTTGGTAAAGGATTTCGACGGCAGGGTTCCCGACACTACCGAACAGCTTACTCTCCTCCCAGGGGTGGGTCGCAAGACGGCTAATGTGATCCAGGCGGTCATCTTCAAGAAGGGTACTATGGCGGTGGATACGCATGTGTTCCGTGTGAGTCATCGCATAGGATTGGTATCTGCCAAGTGTACTACGCCCTACAGTGTGGAGAAGGAGCTTACGCGCCATTTCCCTTCTCACATCATCCCCAAAGCTCACCATTGGCTCATTCTACACGGTAGGTACACGTGCTTGGCACGCACTCCTAAGTGCGATGAATGCTACTTGCAGGAAGTTTGCCAAAATTTCAAAAGACAGCACAAGAAATCCGCAAAAAAGGTGGAAAGTAAGGAAAAATAGCGTACACATATAAAAAATAGGTGGAAACATTTCTTTCTTTTCCACAAAAAGACTAAATTTGCAGAAGTATTACTAGAAAGGTATAAGGATTTAATGTTTAATTCATCAAATAAACAAGTAAAAGAAATGACTATAAACGACTACAAGTTTGCCGGCAAGAAGGCAATCGTGCGCGTTGACTTCAACGTGCCATTGGACGAGAACGGTAAGATTACCGACGATACCCGTATCAAGGGTGCTCTTCCTACCTTGAAGAAAGTATTGGCTGACGGTGGTGCTCTCATCATCATGTCACACATGGGTAAGCCAAAGGGTAAGGTGAACCCGAAGCTTTCTTTGGGCCAGATTAAGGATACCGTGGCTGCTGCTTTGAACGTTCCAGAGGTAAAATTTGCTCCGGACTGTGCTAAGGCTGCCGATGCTGCTGCTGCCCTGAAGCCGGGTGAGGTTCTGTTGCTCGAAAACCTTCGTTACTATCCCGAAGAGGAGGGTAAGCCTGTTGGTGTAGAGAAGGGTACTCCCGAGTACGATGAGGCTAAGAAGGAGATGAAGGGTCGCCAGAAGGAGTTTGCCAAGACATTGGCTTCTTATGCAGACTGCTACATCATGGACGCTTTCGGTACCGCTCACCGCAAGCACGCATCTACCGCTGTCATCGCCGACTACTTCGATGCTGACAACAAGATGTTGGGTTACTTGATGGAGAAGGAAGTACAGGCTGTAGACAACGTATTGTCCAACATCAAGCGTCCGTTCGTTGCCATCATGGGTGGTTCTAAGGTTTCTTCCAAGATTGGTATCATCGAGAACTTGCTGGGCAAGGTAGATAAGTTGATTCTTTGTGGTGGTATGACCTACACCTTCGCTAAGGCACACGGTGGCGAAATCGGTAACTCTATCGTTGAGTTGGACAAGCTGGATGTTGCTCTGGGCGTTGAGGAGTTGGCTAAGAAGAACGGCGTTGAGCTGGTTCTGGGTACCGACTCTGTTGTAGCTGATGCTTTCTCTAACGATGCTAACACTAAGATTTGTCCGTCTAACGCAATTCCCGAGGGTTGGGAGGGTCTGGATGCAGGTCCCGAGACTCGTCAGAAGTTCGTAGAGGCTATCAAGGGTGCCAAGACTATCCTGTGGAACGGTCCTGCAGGTGTGTTCGAGTTCGATAACTTCACCGCAGGTTCACGCGCTATCGGCGATGCTGTGGCTGCTGCAACGGCCGAGGGTGCTTTCTCTCTCATCGGTGGTGGTGACTCCGTAGCTTGTGTTAACAAGTTCGGCTTGGCAGACAAGGTGTCTTATATCTCTACCGGTGGTGGTGCTTTGCTCGAGGCTATCGAGGGTAAGGTGCTTCCGGGTGTAGCTGCTATCAAAGGCGAATAATTTCCTAATAGGATAAAGATTACACGAGGGCAGTACCTCCCCGAGAGGACTGCCCTCTTTTACTACTACATAAATGAGAAATCTTTTCTATGCGGTTCTTTGTACCGTACTCATGATGTCTTTGTGGGCTTGTAACGATAGCCGACAAAAAGAACAAGAAGAAGCTGCTGCACGCGAGGACTCTATCCGGGCGACGCATGGGCTGAAGGTGGCTCTCTTACCTACGCTGGATGCTTTTCCTTTGATGGCGGCGCAGGAGGCGGGGGTCTTGGATTCCTTGCAACTCAACATTGTTCTTGTTCCTTTTGCAGCAGAGATGGATTGCGACACGGCGTTGGCTCGCGGGTGGGTGGATGTGGCGATGAGCGATGTGGTTCACGCTGCCTGGCGGCAGTATCGGGACAGCAACCTCTATGTCATAGGTGAGACCTTCAACGAGTGGAAACTTGTGATTAACCGGTCGCAACGTGTGCATAAACTTGGCGGACTCAAGGAGAAGATTCTTGCCATCAACCGCAATTCTACGGACGAATACCTTACGTATATAGTGGGCGACAGCTTGGGATTTGCCGATGATGATATGTATCGTCCGCAAATCAATGATATTGCTTTGCGTGCGAGTATGCTGCTGAACAACCAGATAGATGGTGCCGTGCTGCCGGAGCCTTTTGCGAGCTATGCCGAATACGAGGGGCATAATGCGCTCTACAGTACCGTGGGTAAGGAGTTGCCTAGGGGTGTCTTCATGGCTTCGCATAGGGCGGTGAACGATTCCACGAAGAAGCAACAGATACAACAACTGATAGATGTGTACCGTATGGGGTGCCAACTGGTGGAGAAACGGGGATACGATGGTTTCCCGGAGTCGCTCGAGCGGTTCAATGTGTCTCGTGAGTTTACGGATTCTCTCCCGGCTCTTCCGCTGATGAAACCGTTGCAGCCTCTTGCCGGGGAGCATACGCAGAAGGCTGTACAGTGGTTGCTGCGACGGGAGTCTATCAAGAAGAACTATACGGGAGATACGCTTTTTATACAGATTTTTAAGTACTAAAGTCATGAGGAAGAAGGGGATGAAAGATTTCTTGGCCGACTGCAAAGATGTAATTCGTCGCATTAAGACCGGTGAGAAGTCAAAGATTAGTTATGGTTTTGAGAAGATATTCTTGTGGCTACCGGGGAGCAATCTGCAACCGGATTACAAGGATTTAATGAAGCTGTACGGGAGGGTGTTGGCGAAATCGGCAAACGAGACGGAGGTGCCTACGGCGGAGCGAATAGCGGAGAGGCAGCAAGCGCTTGCGGCTTTTGGTCGGTTGCTTGTTAAGATAAAGTATGAATATTGCTTCAACCGTCTTTCCATTTTTCACCATCAGGTTCAGCTGCACGAGGTGCTGAAGAGAGATCACGATGAGTACGACCCTTATGATCGTTATTTCTCGGAGGGTCTCGCCATTGTGCCTTGGGAGCACCATACGTTCCATATTGAGGGAGAGAAGCTCAACGAGGAGAATCTGGTGGAGTGTTCCTTCCTGAACGGCATCATCGTACAGGGACTGTTCTTCCCGAGCATCTGTCACATAGAGGACTTGTTCTCCGTTTACAAGGACAAGGAGGCTCCCCTAGCCCTACGAATACACGCTTTTGTGGGGGCTACTCTGCAGTTGGTCTGTCATGCCGATTATCTGGAGCTTTTTCCGGAACAACTGTCTGCCTTCTACACGCACTATATGGAGGAGGAGGGAGAACGTCATCTGTTCCTCACGATAAAAGCATATCACCAGGCGATGATGACGGAGAACCTAATCAAGAAGATGGCGCTACATTTACAACCGTACTCGCAGGGTGGTGCGATCACTCCGAAATCGGAGGAGGAAGTGGAAAATATGAAGAGTGCGTTGAAGGAGGTTGAGAAACATGTGATTAATTGTATTGATGCACAGCACGTTGTTTTCAAGAACTACCTCGACCATGTGCCGTACAACCACTACGAGCGTTTCGATATGCGACGCATGAACAACTGGCTATTGCCTTTCTCTTTTGAACATCCTAGTGTAAAGAAATATGGAACGGAGTATCTGTTGACACATCCGGAGAAGTTCAGGCGTTTCTATGCGGAGGTGCATATCTGCGACATAGATCAATATCTCAATTCTATTTCATCGTTTTCTGCCGCTCATGAAATGGTGAAGAAAAAAAACTATATATCTCCTAAGCGTTTGCTTAAAGATGACGAGGTGGCGGTAAACAATATGATGGTGGGGCTTTTTAGATTCTTTAGCTTCTACAAGGCTTTCCCGAACGAGGAGCTTCAGTTCATGAATCCTTTCCAACGGAAGGGAGATCCCATTGTGCTGTCAAGACTTCTGGGGAAGGTGAAATATATAAAGTCGCTGTGTAATACCTTTCTCGAAATGGACAGGTTGCTGTACATACCCGACTTGTTCAAGTCGTCATCGGTGTGGGAGAAGGATGAGGAACTCTGCGATATATATATGAAAACTCTGGTTTGTATACATAGGGATCATGAGCCCGAAATGGAGTATGCTTGTACCAAGCTGCTCGAACATAACCCCAAGCATCTGGAGGCCGGAATGGAGTTGGTGAATTATTATCGCTGTAAGAAGGACGATAACGATGAAGAGGCGGCGCAAAGGAAAGAAAAAGTCTTGAGCCTCCTCAAGATGCTGGAAGAGACGTATCCCGAGAGTAATGAGGTTGTGGACATAGCCTGCGATTACTATTATGGTCACGGTATGTACGAAAAGAGCCTTAAAACGCTCTTTCGAGGGTTGTACTATCAACCGGAGGATGAGACTCATTTCTTCAACATCACCGAGACTTTCCTTGCGCTCGGCAGAAAGGAGGATGCTTGGAAATATGCCCAGAAGATGATGAAACTTCCGTCACTCATGGATAGTTCATACGTAAGAGCCGGACACATTGCTCTGATAATGGGGATGAGGCAGACGGCGCTGAAGTATTATATAATGGGCTTTAAGCTGTGCTATTCGGACATTGCCAAGTACAAACATATGCCCGACTATCCTAGAGACCCGGAGGAGCTAAAGGAGTGTTTAGAAGGTATTTACAATGAGTTGGAGATTCTGAAGCCTTACGGTATAACGCGCCAAAAACTTACTCATATAGCTCGGCATGTGTACAATGCGCTTATTGAATAGGCTGAATGGGGCGTTTTTTGACCCATATCAAGAAAAGGGCGTTTTTTGCAAGGTTTCGCCGCAGAGGCTTGCATAACCGCTAAAACGTGCGTAACTTTGCATCGTCAAAACGAGATAGGATATTCGTAGAAAGGACATGAATGGTTATTATGTTTTTAGGTTAGGTAAAAAAGATTGTTAGGTTCTTGTTTTGACTGTTGTTAGTTGTTTTTTAGGTAAAAGTTAGTTGTTTTTTAGGAGTAAAGAGATGATGTTGAGCAATACCGCTCAACATCCCCAAGGGGTAAAGAAACTCCCATCTATGTATTACAGAAAGCTAAAAAAAAGATGCGCCCGTGACGGGTGCATCTTTTTTTATATCCGAATCCCCGGTGTGAGGGGGAGGGTTAATTCAAGATATTGTAGAGCAGTGATGCTACAGATACCAGAATACTGGTGGCGCTGAACCACAGGGTGGTAGAGTTACCTACGTCGGAGTTCTTTGCCTTGGTCTTATTCGGGGTTACATATACCACATCGTTCTGCTGCAAATAGAAGTAGGGAGAGTTCACAATGTTGGCATCGTTCAAATTGAGCGTGTGATAGCTCTTCTGTCCCGTTACGGGATCCTCACGTATCAACTTCACATTGTCACGCACACCCCAGATGGTGAGGTCGTGTGCCAGTGCTATGGCATCGAGTATGGAGGTCTTCTCGGTGGTCACGGTGTAGCTGCCGGGGGTGGTCACTTCGCCCAGGACACTGACGCGGAAGTTTACGAAACGAACCGTCACGATGAAGTCCTCGGTCAACTGACCGGTAGCCTTGATTCTATCGGATATCAGATTCTCTGCCTCGGCACGTGTCAAACCGGCAATCTTCACCTTGCCCAGGATAGGCATCTCCACGTAACCGTCCTTGGTTACTACGTAGGTCTGCACCGTGGGCTGCTGCGTAAGGTAGGAACGACCGTTACCAACATTCATATCCGACGGAACCACGAGGTTGAACTGCGAACTGGCATCTCTCGTAAAGGAAGATACCAGGATGCTCAACTGATCCTGCGGAACAATCTTGCTCTCGTACAAACCTGCAGAGGCTTCCGTATTCACCTCTTCACTATTCGTAAAATAGGGAACAGACTTGTAACTGGTACATGCCGTAAGCAGCAGGGCAGCTACAAGCGCTATCAAAATCTGTTTTACTCCTTTCATATTTATCTGCTTAAAAATTCCACCAATGTTTCTTTTTTCTCTGTAAGTTGAGTGCCTGTACGCGCTCGTTTACCTCCTCCTCTATGATGCTCTCATAGCTCTTGTGCTCACGTATCATGCGGTACATGGTGCCCCAATCGGGCAGTCCGCCCAGGTTGCGGTCGTCTATGAACATATCGGCTTTCAACTTGCGACTCCAATGCTGGTTGTTGTCGGTTGTCTCCTCCGGGTAGTCACGGTTCACGGCATAGAACTCCAAGCCGCGTTCCTTGCACCATGCTATGGCATCGTCCAAGAGCTGTCCCTCGCGCACACTCCACAGGATGAGTTTATGGCGCTCCTTTACCAGCAACTTAAGCGTCTCCACGGCAAAGGGAATCTCACGCCCTATCTTGGGATACTCGTGTTCCACAATGGTACCATCGAAATCGACTGCTATAATCATACGTCTATTACCTTATTTATTATTATCATTCCCGTAACCATACGTGCCGTAAGTGCCGTAACGTCCGAACTTGCCGTAGTGAGAATAACGTCCGTATCCGTAATAGTATCCATACTTCTTGGAGGTTGTGTCTACACCGTTGAGTACCAAGTTGAGGTTGGGCATCTGGTCATTCTCCTGCAATGTATTTACCAAGTTGAGGCAAGCCTTCGGGGTGAACTCGGCACGACATACGTAGATGCTGCAATCGGCAAAACGAGCGAGCAACAACGTGTCGGATACCATACCCACGGGAGCGGTATCGAGCAATACATAGTCGTATTTCTTCTTGAAATAGTTGATGGCATACTCCATATTCTCCTTGGCAAGAAGCTCACTCGGGTTGGGCGGAATAGCACCTGCCGGCAACACGTCGAGGTACTCGGAGAAGGACTGTACGTATCTATCCAGGACGTCGGTATCTTCCTTGCGACCCACCAGGTAGGCGGTCAAACCGTTCTTCTTATCCTTCAAGTCGAAGAGCTTAGCCAACTGTGGCTTACGGATGTCCACACCCAAGAGCAATACCTTCTTGCCCATGAGGGAGAGAGAGAAGGCCAAGTTGGACGATACGCAAGACTTACCCTCACCGGACATGGAAGAGGTTACCAAGATAACATTCTTGCCGGGTTCCAGAACAAACTGGAGATTGGTACGCAGACTGCGGAATGCTTCCTCCATCTGGTCGTTCTTGTTCTCGCGCACCACCACGGCACGTGTACCGGAGGCAAGTGACTCGGACAGCGGAATGTCGGCTATGCAGGGAACATCCGTAAGTTCTGCTATATCGTCACGTCCCTCTATCTTGTAGCGAAGCAAGCCCAACAGGTAGATGATGCCGTAAGGGATAGCGAGTCCGAGGATGAGAGCTGCTATAAGGATAAGTCCCTTCTTGGGACCTACCGGAGTAGCAAACACCGGCTCCTCTATAATCTTTGCCTTGTCGGCTGTGGCAGCCAACTGGATGGCATTCTCCTCACGCTTCTGCAAGAGCATCAAGTACAAACCGGACTTTACCTCCTGCTGGCGTCCTATGCTAGCCAACTCCTTCTCGTAGGTCGGTGCCTGCGACAATTTACTATTGGAGGTTGAGTACTGCTGGTCGGCAGAACGCTTCTGCAACATGATGGAGTTATATACGTTCTTGAGAGAAATCTTAATACTCTGCTCGTAACCGTCTACCACACTGGTCATATTCTTAACGGTGGGAGCCGTCTCGGAGGAGGCAGCCAACAGTCGGTTACGCTCCAATACGGATTCGTTGTGCTTGGCAATAACCTCGTTTACATTGTTATCGTTCACACCCACATTGGCAGGAATCAAAGAACGAGCATTCTCGGGACGGTTCACATAGTCCATCAGCGACTGGATAATCATCAACTGTGTTTCGTACTCCACCTGCTGTTTCTGGAATTGAGAGGTAGAAGAGAGCACCTCCTTGGCGGTCTCCTTCACATCGAACAAACCGGAAGACTGCTTAAAGTTCTTCAGTCTATCCTCGGTAGCACCCAGTTCCACATTTACCTCGGCAATACGTCCGTTGATAAACTCAGCGGTTTTCTTAGCCACCTCATTCTTATCGTTGTTAGACTCCGTATTATACACGTTCACCAACTCCACCAAGTAATCCATAGCGCGCTCCGGCAGATTATCGTCCATGGTCATATCTGCCACCGTTGTCACCTTGGACGTAGGTTCTATGCTAAGCGCATTCAAGAAACGAACGGATGACTGAAGAATGGAATTGATATATGCCACGGTGGGGCGCTGATTCTTTGATTTGAGAAGATACTGCGGATTCTGCATAACGGTAATCATACCCACTCCCGTACTTATGTTTGTGGGGAGATTACGCACATTCTTCTCCAGCTCGAACTTCTCCTCATTCTTCACAAAGTTCACTACAATATCGTAAGAACCGTTCTCTTGCGGAGTAACCGTTACCTTCACCGGAGCCTCCAGCGTATCCAGATGGAGACGATCCATATCTATCAACAGCGGAGAATTCTTTCCGTACAGCTCACGCTTTGCAAAACGTCCCTTCTCGTAGTAAGTGACATAAAGCTTGAGGTTCTTCACCACCTCGCGCGCCATATTATTGGAGCTGATAACCAGCAACTCATTATCGAAACCGGAGCTAAAGCTGGAGTTACCACCCATCATGGCACTCAAGTCTGCCAGACCGGACAAATCCATCTTAGAACTCTTCTCACTGTCCTTTATCAACACCTTCGCCGACACGGAATAAGTGGGCGCCTTATATCGCAAATACAAGAATGCCAAGCCCAAGCACAAGACCACGGAGACCACGAACCATTGCCAGTGGAGCAAAAACGAGACCCACAAGGTGCTAAAATCAAAGCCCGATTCCTCGGTTTCCAAGTCCTGAAGCTCAATCTTTTTAGTATCTTTATCCTTCATAATCACACTTTCTTTTTTACTATAACAAAATATTCTGCGTGCAAAAGTACGAAAAAAAACCAAAACACAAGCGATAAAACGTATTTTTTTAGGACATAAATATATTTTTCCCTGCGAATGATACGATTTATCAAAAAATCAACTATTTTTGCACCTTGTAAAAAATACGATTCTATGAAGCAAGTACAACATAAAAAAATCGTGGGGACAGCCATTGCATTCGAATGTTTTTGCATCTGCGTGGCGATTGTTTTTATCTGCCTTATACTCAACAAGGTGAAGATAGACGCCATCAGTACGTCCGTACTCATCACACTTTGCCTTGCAGCATGCGCCTGCAGCTTGGTGCGCTTTTGTATGCCATCGCAAAAAGCTTTGGTTCGTTCCGTAACGTTTTTATTCTTTTTTTACCTCCTGATATTGCTCTCGAAACTACAACTTTCGCGCACCTTTCTCCTGTGCGTTTCGGCGTTCTACGTGGGCATCACGCTACTGGAAAATCTCATCGGGAGCATTCTGACCAAGGAGCAGACGGTGGGGCGCATCAATGTAAACCGAATCGTCATGACTTGTGCCCGGAAGAGCTTCTTCCGTCCGGTGTTCTTGCGAATGGTGGATATTCTCCTCTCCTCCTTGTTGATTTTTTTCCTACTCCCCACCCTCTATATCATCATGGGAATAGCCGTAAAACTTGCGCAACAAGGTGAAACACTTGTGAGACGCCGGGGGAAGTATGTATTCAATACTTATAGAGCACTGTTTACAGAGAATCAAGGAATTGTCATGCGAACGGGTGTCACGCTGTGCCAACTGCTCACCCAGTTCCACATACACAAAGCCCCCCTATTTATAAATATATGGAGAGGACAACTCTCCTTCTTCCACAAAAACTCATAAATAAAGAAATATAATGAAAGGTATCGTTCTTGCCGGTGGTAGCGGCACACGCCTCTACCCCATTACAAAAGGAGTAAGTAAGCAACTTATCCCCATTTTCGACAAACCGATGATTTACTATCCCGTATCCGTGCTGATGCTTGCCGGGATACGCGAAATCCTCATCATATCCACCCCTACGGATCTCCCTGCCTTCAAGCGTCTGCTGGGCGACGGTAGTGACTACGGCGTTCACTTTGAATACGCCGAGCAGCCCTCTCCCGACGGTTTGGCACAGGCATTCATTATCGGAGAGAAGTTTATAGGCAACGATGCTGCCTGTCTGGTTCTGGGCGACAACATCTTCCACGGTGCCGGATTCTCTGCCATGCTGCACGAGGCGGTTCGCCAGGCCGAGGAGGAGAACAAGGCAACCATCTTTGGGTATCGGGTAAACGACCCGGAACGCTATGGCGTAGCAGAATTCGACAAGGAGGGCAACTGCCTGAGCATCGAGGAAAAGCCGGAACACCCCAAGAGCAACTTTGCGGTAGTAGGTCTCTACTTCTACCCCAACCGTGTGGTGGAGGTTGCCAAGAACATCAAGCCATCCGCTCGCGGCGAGTTGGAGATCACCACCGTCAACCAGGAGTTCCTGGAGAAAAAGCAACTCAAAGTGCAAACCCTGGGACGCGGTTTTGCCTGGTTGGACACCGGTACACACGACTCTCTGAGCGAAGCCTCTACCTTCATAGAGGTAATTGAAAAACGCCAAGGACTCAAGGTAGCTTGTCTGGAAGGAATCGCCTTCCGCAAGGGATGGATAGACGAAGCCAAGATGCGCGAACTCGCACAGCCCATGCTCAAGAATCAGTATGGACAATATCTATTGAAGGTAATAGAGGAGCGAAACGCCCAATAGACCGATTATATCGAACAATTCACTCGTAGAGATGCCCGCAAAAAGCATCTCTACGAGTAAATAAAACGCCGATTTCACCGCAAAAGCACACAAACTCAAAGAAAACACACCTCCGAAATGCGGAAATTTGGAATTTCATAGTCGATATATGGAATATTATTTCTATTTTTGCAGATAGAAACAAAAACAATAAGCAAAAAAATGGGACTATTCTCTAAGATATTTAAGAAAAAAAGCGAAGAAAGTGAAATCCGAATCGGAGGTATGGAAGACTTCATGACACTCATTCGCGTATACTACCAAGCCGTCATAGCAGCCAATCTAGGCATCTCCAACATAGCCTTCCTGCCCGACTTGCGCGTATTTAAACAAACCTTCAAAGTACCCACCGTCAACAACAAGCTCGGTATAGGCGAGCGCAGCAAATGCCGAAAGCTACTCACCGAGATGTACCAACTGGACGACAACTTCTTCAAGGAGATAGACGGCAGTATAAAGAAAAACTGTAAGAACGTCAACGACATAAAGAACTACCTCCTCATGTTCCAAGGCTTCAGCCAGGACCTCATGATGGTAGTAGGCAACATGATGCAACTCAAGTTGCGCCTGCCCGGCATCTTCAAGAAAGCCATCTACGGAGCCACGCAGAAGACCATCCACAACATCCTCACCCAGAACGTAAGCGGCGACAACCGCAAGTACTGCGTAGGCATCTGCCAGTACCAGCGCACATTGGGATACTCCGAGGCATGGATCACGGAATACGTCTACAAAATAGTGATGCTCGCCAAGAAAGAACCCAAACCCAAGGACGAAGATTCGGCTGAAAACCCAAAGAAATAAAGGAAAAAGAACATTTTTAAAGGATTTGTTTGGAAAAATCGAACAAATGTTCTACCTTTGTACACCAAAGTAAGTTGAATAAGCAGATGGACGCAAACGAAAAGCTCATAAACCTCTTTGAAGCCCGCGTTCGTGAACTCATGTTCCGGTACAACGAGCTCAAGAAAGAGAATGACGACCTCTACATCCTTTTGGACGAGAAAGAGGGCGCCATCAAGGAGCTAGAAGCCACTATTGAGCAGCAGAAGTCCGACTACAACAACTTGAAACTGGCAAAGATGATTGAGATTCACGACGACGAGATGAAGAGTGCAAAATCAAGAATCAACAAGCTGGTGCGTGATATAGACAAATGTATCGCCCTCTTAAACGTTTAAAGAAAATGGAAGGAGCAAGCGAAAAACTGACTATAACGTTGAGGATTGGAAACAACACGGTTCCACTCACCATTAATCGTGAGGAAGAGATAGTATATCGCAACGCCGAACGGATGATAAATACAAAGCTGAATTTCTATTCGGAACATTATCCCGGACAAGGTTATGAGATGTATCTCTCTATGGGACTATTGGATATAGCATCCGGATTGGTTCGCAACGAAATGCGAAACGATACCGAACCCTTCACAAACAGCATCAATGCTCTGCTGGAGGAGATAAAGGAGACGCTGGACAAGAAATAGCCATTCCCCATCTTACTAGGTCACAATAAAGACAACTATACGCGCACTATCGAAGAACTCGAGAGAGCTTCTGCGATGTGCGCTTTTTAATTAATATATAAAACAATATATAAGGTATGATTTTGACGATAATAGGCGTAGTGGTACTGGTGGGAGCCCTCATAGCAAGCTTCTTCCTGCTTCGCCATGCCAAGGGCAAATGCAGCCAGTATATGGAGCAAGCCACTAAAGACGCCGAAGTAATTAAAGAGAAGAAGATGTTGGAAGTAAAGGAAAAATTCCTCAACAAGAAAGCGGAACTGGAAAAGGAGGTTCAGCAACGTAACCAACATATTCAACAAAGTGAGAACAAGCTGAAACAGCGCGAGATAAGTCTGAACCAACGTCAGGAAGAGTTGGGCAGAAGAAAGAAGGAACTGGATGGCTATGCCAATAAGCAGGAGGCACAACAAAAGGTGTTGGATGCTCGCAAGGCGGAATTGGACCAGTTGCAGGTGAAGGAGCGCGCTAAGCTGGAGGAACTGAGCGGACTGAGTGCCGAGGAGGCTAAGGAGAAGCTCATTGAGGGTCTCAAAGAGGAGGCTCGTACCGATGCACAGAGCTATATCAACGAGATTATAGACGATGCCAAACTGAATGCCAATAAGGAGGCGAAGAAGATTATCGTCCAGACCATTCAGCGTGTGGCTACGGAGACGGCTATCGAGAACAGCGTAACGGTGTTCCATATCGAGAACGACGAGGTGAAGGGACGTATCATCGGTCGCGAGGGTCGTAACATTCGTGCCTTGGAGGCTGCTACGGGTGTCGAGATTATCGTGGACGATACGCCGGAGGCTATCGTGATTTCCGCTTTCGACCCGGTTCGCCGTGAGATTGCTCGCCTGGCTCTCCACCAGTTGGTTGCCGACGGACGTATCCACCCGGCTCGTATCGAGGAGGTGGTTGCCAAGGTGCGTAAGCAGGTGGAGGACGAGATTGTAGAGACCGGTAAGCGTACCACCATCGACCTGGGTATCCACGGATTGCATCCGGAGCTTATCCGCATTATCGGTAAGATGAAGTACCGTTCTTCCTACGGACAGAACTTGTTGCAGCATGCACGTGAAACCGCCAACTTGTGTGCGGTGATGGCATCGGAGCTGGGACTGAACCCCAAGAAGGCTAGACGTGCAGGATTGTTGCACGATATAGGTAAGGTGCCCGATGAGGAACCGGAGATGCCGCACGCACTCTATGGTGCCAAGTTGGCCGAGAAGTGCAAGGAGAAGCCCGATATCGTGAATGCCATCGGTGCTCACCACGATGAGATGGAGATGACCTCTCTATTGGCTCCTATCGTACAGGTTTGCGATGCCATCAGTGGTGCTCGTCCGGGTGCTCGTCGCGAGATTGTGGAAGCTTACATCAAGCGTCTTAACGACTTGGAGAACATAGCCATGAGTTATCCGGGTGTAACCAAGACCTACGCTATACAGGCGGGTCGTGAGTTGCGTGTCATTGTGGGTGCCGACAAGATAGACGATGCCCAGACCGAGAAACTGAGTGGTGAGATAGCCAAGAAGATTCAGGATGAAATGACCTATCCGGGACAGGTGAAGATTACGGTTATCCGTGAGACTCGTGCGGTAAGTTATGCAAAATAAAGAATTTAAATAGGAAACCATAAGGCAATGCCCCTTTACCCTAAGGGACATTGCCTATTTTTATAACATTGTATTTATTAATGAAATAAATCGTCACTATGAGAAATTTCAAAGATTTACAGATTGCTGTAGCAGGAACGGGTTATGTGGGTTTGAGCATTGCCACTCTCTTGGCTCAGCACCATAAGGTGACAGCGGTGGATGTTATCCCGGAGAAGGTGGATATGATTAATCATAAGCAGTCGCCCATACAAGATGATTACATAGAGAAGTTCCTGGCGGAGAAGGAGCTGAACCTTACGGCTACGCTCAATGCCGACGAGGCATACCGCGAGGCGGACTTTATTGTGATAGCTACGCCTACCAACTACGATCCGGTTAAGAACTTCTTCGATACGCACCATATAGAGGATGTTATAGACAAGGTATTGGAGGTGAATCCGGAGGCTACCATGGTGATTAAGAGTACTATTCCGGTGGGTTACTGCCGTTCTCTCTACATAAAGTATGAGAAGATTTTCCGCGAAAAGGGTTGGGAGAAGGATCACAAGTTGCGCATTCTCTTCTCTCCGGAGTTCTTGCGTGAGTCCAAGGCTCTGTACGACAATCTTTATCCTAGCCGCATCATTGTGGGTTATCCTAAGTTGCTCAACGGAGAACCGGCGGAGAACGAGGCTATTAAGTCTATCGTAGGCAACCACTTGGAGGAGGCTGCTCACACCTTTGCCGCTCTCTTGCAGGAGGGTGCCATAAAGGAGAACATCGATACTTTGTTCATGGGAACCAAGGAAGCGGAGGCTGTAAAGTTGTTTGCCAACACATACCTGGCTTTGCGTGTTAGCTACTTCAACGAGTTGGACACCTATGCAGAGTTAAAGAATCTGGATTCCCAGGCAATTATACAGGGTGTAGGACTGGATCCTCGCATCGGTACGCATTACAACAATCCGTCCTTCGGTTACGGTGGTTACTGTCTGCCCAAGGATACCAAGCAGCTATTGGCAAACTACGACCATGTGCCGCAGAACATGATGACGGCAATTGTAGAGAGCAACCGTACGCGTAAGGATTTCATTGCCGACCAGGTATTGAAGAAGGCGGGTTACTACGACTACACAACTGCCAGCAACTATCAGCAGCAGAACGAGAAGGAGGTTACCATTGGTATTTTCCGTCTCACCATGAAGAGTAACAGTGACAATTTCCGTCAGAGTTCCATTCAGGGTGTCATGAAGCGTATCAAAGCGAAGGGTGCCAACATCATCATCTACGAGCCAACGCTGGAGGATGGTACCACATTCTTTGGTAGCAAGGTGGTGAACACGTTGGATGCCTTCAAGTCGCAGAGCGATGCCATCATTGCCAACCGCTACGACAGCTGTCTGGACGATGTGCAGGAGAAGGTTTACACGCGTGACATTTTCCGCAGAGACTAAAACATATCACTCCCGGTAACTACTCCTATAATACTTGGGGTAGCTGCCGGGGGATTTCATTCCCTCGCTTCACCATGGATGCGTGAAGGATATAGACAATTTAACGCTTGAAGGGAGTGAAACGACTCTACCCTCCCTCCATATCTGCATTTCTCGCAAAATCCTTCAAACCTTCAAATTCGTCTATTATCCATTGATACTGTGTACGATACAGCTGAACGTTTATGTTTCACCATCCTTCACCTGCTCACGCTGTTCCCTTCACCCAAAGCATTTGTTAAGAAAGCTGTATGTTTCATACTCATTGATACTCTGCACTTTAAATCGCACAAAACACCATCTATCACGCATAGCACCCTTCATTCTTTAAAAAGCTACAAATACGAACAAAATCTTCCACATCAGTAGGTTAATCGCCTCTGTTTAGTATAATATCTTTACAAAATGAGCAAAAACTTAGGTGAAAGATACGTTTCACATACAACATACTGAATAACAACACATTTGAAGCAAACATGAAGCTTTGAAAGATATTCTAGAAAACACTCCGGAGATTAAGGTAATACATAAAAGAAATGTCAAGCAACCATTTAACCACCTGACTAACAAGAAGTATGAAACATACGGTGAAGGGAGATTTTTCATCCCATTTTCAACTTCTGAAAGGAGCAATTCACTCCTTCACCGGGAACCTTTGTAAAAATCTTCAACAAAGCAAGAACACACGGAATTTCTCTACTAGTAAAAGGTTTTTTTTATACTGAGTTTTACCTCGAAAAGCGCTAGAAAACAGTCCAAAGTCGTACGCTTTTCGACCCCTTTTCTAGTATAAAACGCACCCTAATTGCGGGCAATTATTTTCCGATTTCTAGGCAAAGTCCACCCAAGTTCGCATACACCCTCTAACTTCAATCCAGAAATATGAAATAATGACAACACGTCTTTTATAATAAATAGCCACCCCCTCCGTTATATAATAAAAAGTAAAACCTAATATGTTATATATAATTTTCCTGGTAAGCTTTCTAGCGAGCCTATCCATTTCCGCATTTATGATGCCACTGTTACTCCAATTGTGCAACAAGTTTCGGCTCTATGACATACCCGATGAAAGGAAGATACACACCACAAGGGTTCCCCGTTTGGGAGGCGTTGTTTTCCTTCCATCGCAACTCGTCTCCGTAGCCATCTCATTAGTACTATTAACTGTATCCGGAGTAAACGAAGTGGTTTCACTAAAAGTATGGACCTTTCTATTCTTGATAGGTCTCTTCTTGATATACTTAATAGGCGTATTCGACGACCTCCTCTCCTTGGCTGCGTCCAAGAAGTTTGTCATCCAGTTGGCAAGCTCCTGCTGTTTCCCCATCTCCGGGTTGTACATCAACACACTACACGGTTTCATGGGAATATACGAAATTCCCTTCTGGGCAGGTGCCATTCTCACTGTAATCGTCAGCACTACCATCGTAAACGCCATTAATCTTATAGACGGTATAGACGGACTCTCCTCCTTGTTGTGTATCATCTCCTTTGCTCTGCTGGGAATACGATTCTACGATATGGGAATAGAAATCTATACCCTCTACACCATAGGATTGATAGGAGGCATTCTTCCGTTTCTCTATTACAACATCTACGGTAAGCCCGAAAAGGGTACCAAGATATTCATGGGTGATACGGGAAGTCTAACCCTAGGGTACTCCCTAAGTTTCTTGTGTTTAAAGTACGTCATGGACAATCCCCCCGTGATAGACCCAACCCGTTTCGATGCCTTGGTACTGCCCACTTCATTATTGATTGTCCCCGTATTCGATGTCCTGCGTGTATTTTTCTACAGAATAAGACACCACAGGGGCATCTTCTCTCCCGATAAGAACCACATTCACCATAAGTTTATGCGTATGGGGTGTACACCGCACCAAACTTTGGGATGGGTACTATTGATACACGTATTCTTCATAGCCTATAATTATCTGACAGTAGGATACATAGGGGTCACTTGCATGGTATTCTCCGATATTGTTATATGGACGCTACTTCACCTTTACCTTGACCATCGGTTGGCAAAAGTAGAGAAGAACGACTGAAAGCAAATGGAGGTTCCACCGTGCAGCCATCTTTTTTACGAAAAAGGCTTGCAAATAAAGAGGAAAAAATGTACATTTGCAGCATACAAATAGTAGCAATCGTATGAAAATTCTTATAGTGAATACGTCCGAAAAGACCGGCGGCGCAGCCATAGCAGCATCACGCTTGGTAAAAGCACTTTGCAAACAAGGCATAGATGCCAAGATGTTGGTAACCAAGAAGCAAACAAACAGTCGACAAATTGTAGCACTTCCATCATACTGTCGCTATTACGTCTGTTTTCTCATAGAACGCATCATCGTTTGGGTAGCCAATCTTCTAAGTTTGCG
>CAYOKO010000005.1:0-1421 GCA_964404555.1 uncultured Bacteroidaceae bacterium
ATGCTGGGACAGATGCAAGAGAGCGGACGCGATATAGGTCATGCCGGCATGGCAGCCGGACTCGCCGTAGATGTGGCACACCAAGGATGGAACCAAGGCGACGACCTCTTCTCCTACATGAACCACCGCTTGGCAGCCGGCATAGAGTACATAGCCGCACAGACACAAAGCGTAGAAGGACTCCCCTGGACCAACTACATCTACGGCACCAACGGATACTACTACACCGACTCCCGCTGCTGGGTAATGACCGGTCCCGTACTGGGCGCACAGATACGTCCCATGTGGGGCACCGTGATAGGACATTACGAAGGCATTAAAGGCGTCAAGATGCCCTTCTCCGAGCAAGCATACACCACCATGGGAATAGATGCCGGAGGCACCGGAAGCACCAGCGGCAGTTACGACCAACTGGGCTACTCCGTCCTCATGAACACCTACGGCGACAGCCTGGGCTACCTGAACCCCACGCCCCCCACAGAGCTTACCGGAAAGATGACCTACAAGAAGAAAACCTACGACATGAACCACGCCGGAGGAACCACCAACACCTTCAGCACCACTGCCGTAGCCCTGCGTGCCATAGCCGCAGGCACCGAGGTAACCATGACCCCCGAGATAGCCGAAGGCACTCTAGACACCGGCAACTGGCTCTGGGACACCGGGGAGACCACCCGCGAACTCACCGTCACCGCCAATGCCTCACGCCTCTATCGTGTAACCTACACCAATGCCGACGGCGTGCAGAGTCAGCAAGTCTTCTCCATCGCCGTAAAGGGCGACTGCTACGCCAGCAAACTAACCCCCTCCATCACCTACAACGGCTCCACCCGTAGCAACGTAAATGCCTCTACCGTGGTGAAGGGCAGCAGCGTAACCCTATCCGTATCCGCACCCGACGGATACGGCAACTACCGTTGGAGCACCGGCAGTACCGACAACTCCATCACCCTCACCGTAGACAAGGACACCACGCTGGTAGGTAAGTACACCAACCAAGGCGGACGTGAAAGCAGCGTCACCTTCACCCTCCTAGTCACCGATGAGGCTCTGGAAGCCGACAACAGTCGCAAGGTAGAGCTAGGCAACTATTACATACGTCACCGCTACTCCGACACCTACTTGGTGAATAGGGGAGACTCCGCCGTATTGCGCGCCATGGCTATCACACAAGATATAAAGCCCGATTACATCTGGTACATCTACCACACCACAGCCGCCACCTACGACCTCATCTCCCTAGCCGACTCCACGGCCATGACCAATACCGGTACCATGAAGGCACGCACCTTCAAGCCCCACCGCATTGTCTACGCCAAGGACTGCGACTACTGCGCCTTCTACAACAGCTCCAAGGAGTACTGGGTGGTAGATGCCGACAATAACATACTCTACGGCACCACCACCACGCTCAACGATTT
>CAYOKO010000005.1:1521-29135 GCA_964404555.1 uncultured Bacteroidaceae bacterium
TAGAGAGCATCCCATCCTCCGCCTCCGATGCAACCCGTAGCAACATCTACGACCTTTCCGGACGCAAACTCCCCGCAGTGCCACGCCGCGGAGTCTACATACAAGGTGGCAAGAAGTATAATGTAAAATAAACTCTATCTATGATAGTAACATCTTTGAACCGGTTGTGGGGACTACTGCTCCTCGCAACCGTTTCCGTATCCAACGTTTTCGCTCAAAACGTATCGACCCCCTACACACTATCGGGTCCCTACGAAGTGATAGCCCGCGACGGACAATACCGCTCCACCAAGGCAGGCTCCGAACGCGACATGAAGGCAGCCCTCACCCTGGCCCAGCAGGGCGACACCGCACAGTCACTCCACATCATAAATGCATACGCACGCACGTTACAGCGACTGGAGGGTCACGACGCACCCCTCTGCCTCATTCAAGGCTACGACCTGGTGCGCGCCATGACCCTCCTGCAACAGCACCAAACCGATGCCTGGCGCACCATGGTGAGGCGAGCCTTCCTCCCCACCATCGATGCCTTCGAAGCCGCCTCTCCCTATGCCAACGGCAACTGGGGTGCCATCGTAAACCGTATGCGCATGGCGTGTGCCATCTTCTTGAACGATAGCACCCTGTATCGCCACGCCGTGAATTATTATCTCTCAGCCAACGACAACGGCTCCCTGCCCCGCTATATATCGGAAACCGGTCAGTGCCAGGAAACCGGACGCGACCAGGCACACGTGCAACTGGGACTCGAGGCGGAGTGTCAGATATGCGAAATGGCATGGCAGTACCGGGGCGACGACCTTTGGGGTGCCTTGGACAACCGCCTAATGAAGGGCATGGAATACACCGCCCGCTACAACTTGGGCTACGACGTCCCCTTTACCACCTGGACCGACTGCACCGGTCTCTACAACGACTGGACGGAGCCCGGAGCCATGTCCCGTGGCAAGCTCTGGGACATCTACCGGCTTCCCTACACCCACTACCACGACCGCAAAGGTCTGGAGATGCCCTACACCCGTATGGCGCTGGAGGTACTCGCCGGAAAGCGCAAGATAAAGGTAAAGGAATACACCCGTCTGCACCAAGTCTTCACCTATCCCGCTCCTCAGGGTGCCCCCCTGAAGCAGGACTACGAGGTATATGTTCAGCCACGTGGCGGCAAGGAGTGGACTCGCATAGATACCTATATGGCAAAGGTGAACGCACCGATAGGCGATAACAAACACAGGGTGAGTGAGATATCGTATGGATTCTTCGACTTTACGGGCGATGTCTTTGTGCGTGTCATCACCCACAACCGCACCTTCCGCACCGCCCGCATACGTCCCGATTACAAGGGTGTGATAGCCAACATACAGAACGATTCCACCCTGCAATTCCTGCTCTTCCAGCCCGAGAATGTGAGCGTAGAGTTCGATGGTAGCATCACGGACAACCTCCTGCTCTTCACCTCCAAACCTCCCATCACGGTAAGCGATGCCAAGAAGGAAGCCCGCAGGCTAGGGCAGAAGTTTGTCTACTACGCCCCCGGATACTACGACACACAGGACACCATTCATCTGCAATCGAACACCACCTACTACCTGGCAGGCGGTGCCTACTTCACCGGCAATCTAGCCATAGACTCCGCCCGTAATGTTCGCATTCTGGGTCGTGGCATAGCCCGTCCTCCACGCGGATACGAAGGATGTCACGTCCACCGCAGTCGTAACATCTACGTAGAGGGTCTCGTGCTCAACACCTGTCCCATAGGCGGGAGCGATGGCGTAACGTTGCACGATGTAAAGTCCATCTCCTTCCCCTCCTGGGGCGACGGACTGAACGTCTTTGCCTCCAGTAATGTGACCTACGACCGAGTCTTCTGTCGCAACTCCGACGACTGCACCACCGCCTATGCCACCCGCAAGGGCTTCACCGGTTCCGTCCACAACATCCTCATGAAGAACTCCACCCTCTGGGCAGACGTAGCGCACCCCATCATGATAGGCATCCACGGACGTGGCAGTCTCTCCACCGAGAGTGACAGTCTGGTGAACCTCCGCTACGAGAACATAGACATACTCATGCAGTCCGAACCTCAGGTAGATTATCAAGGTTGCCTGGCCATAAACTGTGGTGACAACAATGTAGTGAAGGGAGTAGTATTCGACAACATCCGCATAGAGAACCTGCATCAAGGTTCGCTCCTGCACGTAAAGACCTGTTACAACAGCAAGTACTGTTCCGCCCCCGGCAGGTTGGTAGAGGATGTATTGTTTCGCAACATCCGTTACATCGGCGCCACGCCCTATCTCTCCATCCTCAACGCCTACGATGCCCAACATCCGGTGCGCAACATACGTTTCGAGGGTTTAAAGATAAACGGAAGGCTCCTCTACGACACCATGCCCGGCAAGCCTCGTTGGTACAAGACGGCCGATTATGCGCATTTCTTCGTAGGCGATAATGTAACGGGGGTAGAGTTTACGGAGTGAGTAGGGGGAGATGTATATATACAGGAAACGGCGGAACTTCAGCTCACGAAGCGCTCCGCCGTTTACCCTGCGGTTGATTTTATACCTTGTGAGTAAGAAATCAATTCTCTCCCAACAAGTGTTGGAAGAAAAAAATTGGTTATCTCACGACAACCAATCTCCATTAACCTTAAATCTAATACCATGAAAAACATGGTGCGAATTTATAGCAAAATCTCTTTTGGTGCAAATTTTTCGGCAAGAAAAAACTATATGCTTATGTTTCTTTAACAAACGCCTTCTTCAAATCCCGATTGATGCTACATTTTGCAACACTTTTCCAAAATATTTTAGGATTGTAGTTTGCATATAAGTGTATCATATACAATCATCAAGCGGATGTCCATCCATGTGAACATCTGTCGTATCCATCTACAAAATGTTTATGATAAATTCTGAATCATCTTGCTCCATCATCTGTATACCATTTTTTGTAATCTTCCGTTGAGCAAGCAGGGGTCGATTTAGGGGTGTTGAAGCACCTGAGTTTTCCCCAAATGGCTTTCCTAGAAAAAATTCGCACGGGTGCGCGTACCTTATATACGCCTCCAGCACCTATAACGTATAGTAATGGGCAAAAAGGGCAAAAAAGCCCTCAAAACGGGCATAATTTCCCCCAATTTCCCCCAATTTTCCCCAACTCCGGGGGAAATCCCGGAACGGTTCAAACGACCCAGAACAGACTTGCAGAAGAGGAGCCGGAAGGATTCTCCTACGAGGAGGAATACGTCAACACTCCCGTCCCACTTCCCACATACGATTGGTCCGGTTTCTTGCAACGCATTCTGGACTGTAACATCGGAATTGCTCAGTGCGATATGCTCTTATGTGCTACCATGGGGGCACTGGGTGAAACCGTGAGTGCTTTCACCTATTTCAACTACTAAAACGACAAAAAGTAACCCAACTTGCAAGTCTTTGTCATAGCACCGGCAGCCTCCGGTCAGTGGTAAATACCATTTTGTTTGGGGAAAACGAGCGAAGGAATTGGGGAAAAATCTGCCAAATGACACTCCAAAGACGGAGTAAAACGAGCCGATACACCTTATATATCGCGCACCCGTGCGAAAAATCTATCTTTACGAAAAAACGGGGAAATGGGGGAATACAAATTTTTGTTTATCCGTAGTTTTTCATCGTTTGACAGGTGCTTTGAGCGAGAAAACTATACTTATTTCCGCCCTAAAACTATATATACTTTAGGGTTGAAAACAGTATGATTTTGCATCAAAGTCCTGCCTATTCTCAGAGCGTTTTATATATAGTTTTAGGTGCGTTTTATATAGAGAAAATTTTATTGTAATATAGATTAAACAGCAACAATCCCTCTCCACGGAAACACGCACCATTGACGCATGGGAGAGGGGATAGCCTCTCGAAAGCACGCACACATACAACAAGGAACGCACGCAATCAATCCTTTCGCACTGTGAAAGAAGTAAAAATATCTATTATATAGGCGTAAGTTCGTGTTTTTTTCGTACTTTTGCACCATAAAATGACAAATATGACAGGATTTTCAAGTTTGGTATATTCTCACGATGTTGTTGAGTTTGTTACCGTAGCCGTGGAATACTGTGTTTTTCTGGAGCAAGGAGCAGCGCGAAAAAGACGCGAAATGGTAGACACCATGCAGAAGCTATTACCGCTACTCTACCTCAAAGCAAGTATGCTTCCCGACCTCGAAGAGGACGACACCTACCTAAGCGAACAGCTGGTAACGGAAGCCGACTACGACGCAGTACGCACTACGGTGGCACGAATTATGGGAGAGCAAGACGATTATTTAGACGTCTTCGTGGAGGATATGAAATACAGCGCAGAGCCTATCCGTAAGAACATATCGGAGGATCTCGCCGACATCTACCAGTCGGTGCGCAACTTTGTAGGCATCTACAAGATGGGGATGGAAGACACCATGTATGGCGCCCTCTCCGAAGTAGCCTGCGACTTTCGCCTCACCTGGGGACAAACCCTAGTGAACACCCTGCGAGCCATTCACGATGTAAAATACAATCAGACGATAGAAGGAACAGAGAATGAAGACGATTTATGCCAAGTATGACAAGGAGCGTATTCCGGCGCTGGAGATAGAAGCATTTGACGGACGTATCATAACCATTCAAACCGAAGGGGAGGCAGAACGAGCCGTGGACTATCTGCTGGCACAACCCATCCTGGGCTTCGACACCGAGACACGTCCATCCTTCCGCAAAGGCGTTATGTATAAGGTATCACTCGTACAAGTGTCTACACACGACACTTGCTTCCTCTTCCGCCTCAATATGATGGGCGGCGTGGGAAAAGCACTGCGACGACTGCTCGCAGACGAGACGGTACTCAAGGTGGGACTATCCCTCAAGGACGACTTCTATATGCTCCGTAAGCTGGGAGGATTCAACCGAGGTAACTTTGTGGATCTACAAGAGTATGCACCCAAGTTCGGCATAGAAGACAAGAGTCTGCAAAAACTCTACGCCAACCTGTTCCAAAGGAAGATAACCAAAACACAGCGCCTCACCAACTGGGAGGCCGATGTGCTCACCGACAAACAAAAACTCTATGCCGCAACCGATGCATGGAGCTGCATACGCATCTACGAGGAACTACAACGTATGCTCGAACCCGGTTACTATCAGCTCATCCTGCCCGCATTGACGGAGGAAGAGCTCCTATCAAGTGTAAACTATAACAGTGTAGAACAACAACAGAATGTATAAAAAGATACAACTCAAAAGGGGTAAGGAGGAGAGCCTTCGCCGCTTCCATCCCTGGATATTCTCCGGTGCCATCCATGCCATGGACGAGGGCATAGAGGAGGGCGAAGTGGTGGAGGTGATTACTGCCGAGGGCGATTTCATTGCCTTGGGACACTTCCAGATAGGCTCCATTGCCGTGCGTGTACTCACCTTCCGCGAGGAACCCATAGACCTGGCGTTCTGGAAACACCGCATAGCCGTGGCATACGATGTACGCAAGCGACTCCGCCTTACGGGCAGAGAGGACAATAACACCTACCGACTGATACACGGCGAGGGCGATAACCTGCCGGGATTGGTGGTGGATGTGTATGGCAAAACGGCTGTGATGCAGGCACATAGCGTGGGTATGCACGTGTACCGCAACGAGATAGCCGAGGCTATCTTGCAGACGCTGGGAGACGAGGTGCAAAACATCTACTATAAGAGCGAAACGACGCTTCCCTACAAGGCCGACCTGGGACAGGAGAACGGTTTCCTGCGGGGCGGTAGCACGGAGAACCGGGCGGTGGAGAACGGACTGGTGTTCCACATAGACTGGCTCAAGGGACAGAAGACAGGTTTCTTCATAGACCAGCGTGAGAACCGCAGTCTGCTGGAACACTATGCTGCCGGACGTAAGGTGCTGAATATGTTCTGCTATACGGGTGGCTTCTCGGTGTACGCCATGCGCGGACAGGCAGAGTTGGTACACTCGGTGGATAGCTCTGCCAAGGCAATAGACCTGACGGATAGAAACATAGCAGCCAACTTCCCGGGCGATGACCGACACAAGAGTTTTGCGGAGGATGCCTTTAAGTATCTCGACGAGATGGGCGACCAATACGACTTGATTGTGCTGGATCCTCCGGCTTTTGCCAAGCATAAGGATGCGTTGCGTCATGCGCTCAAGGGATATACCAAGCTCAATGCCAAGGCGTTCGAGAAGATTCAGCCGGGGGGTATACTCTTTACCTTCAGCTGTTCGCAGGTGGTGACAAAGGACGACTTCCGCCGGGCAGTCTTTACGGCGGCTGCGCTGAGTGGACGTAGCGTCCGCATATTGCATCAGTTGCATCAACCTGCCGATCACCCTATTAACATATATCATCCCGAGGGTGAGTACCTCAAGGGATTGGTATTGTATGTGGAATAATACATGACAGAGTATAAATGGTTTTTTGTGTTCCCGTTGCTCCTGACAACGGGGACTTCTTTTGCCACCTCTCTCAATGTCCCGGAGGACAGCATTGCCCTGGAACACCGCATGGAGGGCGTAGAGGTGCGAGTGAAGCGCAAGAGTACGCTCAAGTTGCGTTCCACGGCACAGAACAGCGAGTTGCTCAACTCCTCGGAGCTGAAGCGGGCGGCTTGTTGCAACCTAGGCGAGAGCTTTACCAACAATCCGTCGGTGGAGGTGAGCTACAGCGACGCAGCTACCGGTTCACGACAGATAAAACTCTTGGGGCTTTCCGGCACGTATGTGCAGATGCTTACGGAGAATATACCCAACCTGCGGGGAGCTGCTGCGCCCTACGGTCTTAACTATATAGCGGGTCCGTGGATGCACACCATACAGATTTCCAAGGGAGCCAGCTCGGTGAAAAACGGTTATGAGTCCATCACGGGACAGATAGATGTGGAATACCTGAAACCGCAAGACGACCAAAAACTCGATCTCAACGCCTATGCCGACCATAGGGGACGTGCTGAGGCGAATGCTACGGGCAATATTCATCTCGGCGATAAGTGGTCCACTGGATTGCTGCTGCACGGGGAGAATACCTTTACGTCGCACGACGAGAATGGAGACGGCTTCATGGATTCGCCCAAGATAAAGCAGTTCTCGGGTATGAATCGATGGGCGTACCTCAGCGACAATTACATCTTCCAGGCAGGTGTGAAGTTTGTGGGCGAGAATCGCACCAGCGGTCAGGACAGCAAGCACGTTGCCATGCACAACGGCACCATGCCGCTCTACACGGTGGATATAGACACACGCCGCTGGGAGGGGTTTGCCAAGAATGCTTTCATCCTGGACAAGGAGCACAACACCAACATAGCCCTCATACTTTCCGGTTCGCTTCACGACCAGGATGCTGCCTATGGATATAAGCGGTACGATGTGTTGCAGAAGAACTTCTATGCGTCCCTGATGTTCGAATCGACCTATGGCTACCATGCTCTCTCTACGGGACTGAGTTACAACTACGATCGTTACAACCAGCACTATCGCCTGGAGAACCTGCCGGAGCAGCCGTTGGAGGCGACGGTAGAGGAGGAGGGTGTGCCGGGTGTGTATGCGCAGTACACGTACGATTACAACCGTCGGCTCATCGTTATGGCGGGTTTGCGTTACGACTACAGCACGCTTTATCACTCCATGCTCACGCCGCGTATGCACATAAAGTGGAACGCTCTGGATGCACTCTCTTTCTATGCCAGTGCGGGTAAGGGGTATCGTGCGGCACATCGTCTGGCAGACTTCAACTACCTATTGGCCTCTTCGCGCAAGCTGGTGTTGAGCGATGCCGTGCAGCAGGAGTCGGCATGGAATATGGGCGGTGGTGTCATCTCCAATCTGCGTCTCTTCAAGCACGACCTCACGTTGACGGCAGAGTATTACTATACACGTTTCCATCACCAGGCGGTGGTAGACCTGGATAGCGACCCGCATACAGCTATCCTGCTCTCCAACGTAGGTAAGTCCTACTCGCACACGGTGCAGGTGGAGGCTAGCTATGTGCCTTTCAGCGATTTCACCTTCACGGCAGCGTATCGCTATACGGATGTGCGTGAGAATTATGGACAGGGGTTGGTACGTAAGCCGTTGTCTGCCAAGTCCAAGGGATTGTTCACCATCAACTATACGCCTATGATGGCGAAGTGGCAGTTCGACGTGAGTCTTGCGCTGAACGGTGGCGGACGTATGCCCACACCCTATACACTGAGTGATGGGTCCTCGTCGTGGGCTGCTACCTATGGCGCCTATCCGCTGCTGAATGCCCAGGTGACACGTAGCTTCCGCCACTTCGACCTCTACGTGGGAGGTGAGAACCTTACGGGATACAAGCAGAAGAACCCTATCATAGGGGCGGATGATCCGTGGGGCAATAACTTCGACGCTACCATGGTGTATGGTCCCATTCACGGGGCATTGGGGTACATAGGGGTGCGTTATCATATAGCTAAGTATTAACTATAAACATCTATAGATATGAAGAATAAATGGTTTCTGGCTGTGGCTCTCTCGTTCTGTACGTTGATGGGTATGGCGGAGAAGAAGCAGGCGGTCTTTACGGTGCTGCCCAAGTTGGTGTGTGCCAACTGTGAGAACAAGATTCGTAGCAATATGCGCTTCGAGAAGGGAGTGCTGAATGTAACACCGTCGGTGGAGAAGCAGACGGTGGTGATAGAGTACAACTCGGACAAGACGTCTACCGAGAAGCTGATTGCCGGGTTCAAGAAGATAGGTTACACGGCAACGGATGTTACGGGCAAGGAGACTACCGTGACGGCGGATGATTGCTGCAAGGAGGGCGAGACGGATGCTTGCTGCAAGGGCGGCAAACAGGATGCTTGTTGCAAGTCAAAAGGGAAAAGTTCGAAAAAATAGGCTTGGAAATTTGCGCTGAGCGGAATAAAGTTGTATCTTTGCCATACAAATCTTAAATATCAACGCTATGACAAAATTTCAAGCATACAAAGAAGCGTTGTTGTCCAACCGCTCTTATCGTAGATTCGACAACTCACGCCGTGTGGAACTCTCCCTGCTAACGGACTTGGTGGAGCTTACTCGCTACTGTGCATCGGGCATGAATAAGCAACCGTTGCGCTATCGTATAGTACATACTCCGGAGGAGTGTGACAAACTGTTCCCGTTGCTCAAGTGGGCGGGGTTCCTGAAGGACTGGGACGGACCCGATGAGGGGGAGCGTCCCGTGGCGTACCTGGTGCAGTGCCTGGACATGAATTGTTCGCCTACGCTTGGTTTCTGCGACGATGGTCTGCAGTTGCAGGCTATCACCCTGGGACTGAATACTCTGGGACTGGGTGGATGCATCATCAAGTCCTTCAATGCAGCGGGAGTATCGTCGGCACTGGAGTTGCCGGAGTCCATGGCACCGCGCCATGTGTTGGCTATAGGTTACCCTGCCGAGACGGTGGTGCTGGAGGATATGAAGGATAATGATTATAAGTACTGGCGCGACAAAGAGGGGGTACACCATGTGCCCAAACGTACGGTCGATGAATTACTTATTAAATAGGAGAATACATCCACGGTAACGCACCTATATGCGGTGTTACCGTGGATGTATTTTTTTTAGAAACGTCCCTTTACATAATCCTCCGGCGGAACGGTGTAGAGACCGTTCTTCTTCTTTATATATAGCAATAGGTCGAAGAATATGGGAGCGTTTACGAGCAACGGTGCATTCCCCACCATGATGAGGTGCTCCATGGCACGCGTCATGGCTACGTTGAGCTTGCGATCCACCCACGTACCGTCCGTATCACGGAAGACATTGTCCGTTAGGAACTTCAACTGCGAGTATCGCTGTACCGTGAAGCCGTAAACTATGTACTTACGCTGACTCCCCTGATACCTCTCCACCGTATCTATCGTGATGTGGTGAAGAACCTCTATGCCGCTCTCGTCTATCTTGTTACGGATGGCAGCTATCTGGTTACGATAGGGCACTATGACCCCCACCGTCTTCTCCACCTCGAAGTGCTCCTTCTCGCACGCATAGATGCGCAGCACCGTAGCAGCAATCATCTCCGCCTCCACCGGGTTCACCTTGTTCGACGGCGTCTTCCGGGGAGCATCTACGTGCAGGAATACCACACGATGCGTAGCCAGCATTTGATCAATGCCATTGGTAGAGTCCACCGTGTAGGGCAGTTTGCTCACCTGATGTTCCAGTGGCACCACCTCCAGTTGGTTGTTGTAGAACTCCTCGTTGGGAAACTGCGCTATATCTTGATGCATACGTCCATGCTTGGTGAGCATATACACCACATCCGGATTGTTGCGATACCGCTTCAAGAAACGCTCAAAGAGAGACAAACGGCAATCCGTCAACTCTATACCATGCAGAATCTCCTCCTCCACCTTGGACACCTCCGGACGCTGCTGCACCACGGCAGGGAGCTGTTTGTGGTCGCCTATCAGCACCATCTTGCGGATGTAAGGCTCCTGTGTGGTCTCATCGTGCGCACTCAGTATGCCCAGGAGTTGAGGCTCCAGAATCTGCGACGCTTCGTCTATAATCGCCAGACTAAAGGAGCGTATCTTGAGCAGAGGGAGGTTGGCTGTCATGGCAGTGGTAGTACCCACGAGCACACGTATGCCACGTATGTAAGTCTTGAAGTCGCTGCTACGTGCAAAGCCCTTGGCCTTCTCGGTGAGCAAGTTCTCCTCGTACTCGGCAGAGCAACTATGCCGGTTGCCCAGACGCACAAAGTCTATCTTCTCCTCCTTCAGTTTGCTACAAATCTCGTCCACCGCCCGGTTGGTGTAGGCCATGAGCAGCACCGTACTTTGAGGCTCCAGCAGCTCCTCCTTCACGGTAGTGAGCAATCCATAGGAGGTCTTACCTGTGCCCGGAGGACCTATGATGAGAAACAAATCCTGAGCCTGTTTCACCTTGAGCGACAGCTCATTGAAGGCACCGTAATCCCCCCGTAGCGTACGACTGCTATCCACCTCCGGTTCCCGTTGCAAGAGCCACAAGTCACGCCGTGACTTAGGAGCCGACAAGAAAGCGTGCATCCCCCGGTACAGCGAACTGTAGGACGACTCCATGAAATCGTGCTCTATCGCCCACACCTCCTCCTTGTGTCGCAGGAATATCTTGACATCCGTCTGTGTGGCACGCAGCACCATCTCCACCGTATCCGCCGTTATGTCCGCTATGGTACCACGGAACACCATGGTTCGGCGAGCATCCGGTTCCGTACCGGGAGCGTAGGGGTAGAGTAGAGCTATGTCGCCTATGCGGAAGTTGGACATACGGTTGTCCTCCATGTTGGAGAACCGCAGCACCACCCTGTCCACACTCCCGCTGCTCCCCGGAGAGGGGGACACCAGGTGTAGGTCGCAGAAGATGTTGCCCGCTTGCAGCTTCTCCTCCGTACTATTGTTCCAGATGGCAGCAAAGCCCGAATCCTCCTTCGTCTCGTTGCCCAACTTAGACAACACGTGCTCGTTGGCTATGAACGCCATGAAGCGAAAGAAGTAAGCCCGCTCCAGCTCCGTAGCCTCCTGTATGGGCGCCAGCACATTCTGTATCTGCACCCGTTGATACCTCTCCCACAGCACCCCACGCACGTGCTTCTGGTTCAGCGCATCCGGAGAGATGCGCTCCAGTATTCGTATGTTCTCCACCCGTGTGTTGTTCAGCTCCATAAATGCCATACGGTTGCGCAGGCGGAAGGCACTGAACATGAGGTCCGGAGCAAAGCCCAGCACCAACAAGCTGTCCCGGTAGCGGGAGTAGAGTAGGAGGGCACGGAGCACCCGGTTACGGGTGTATATCTCGCTGTAATTGTAGCGCACCAGAGCCATGTACAAGAGTATCTGTACGTAGTGTTCCTCCGTATGTGAGGGAGTGATGAAGTCGTCGTTGCGCACATATTCCGCACGGCCCGACTTCTGCTCTATGAGGAACTTAAAGTCCTGTTGCAGGAAGTCCATACGTCCCTGTATGCCCAGCATCTCCGAGAAGAAAGAAGGCTCCACCATGCACGCCTTTATGTCGAAGTCCTTGAAGGCATCGGGCATATCCTCGTGGAGCGCCTTGCGTATGTGGTCGCGCTGCCTACGAGCCTCGGCATGGAAGTCTTGAGTAAGCTCTGTGGTGATGAGGTCGATGGGAGAGTTCTGCCAGAAGCGGGTGGCACTCTCCGTGTAGGACGGTTCGTTATTGCCGTCCGTACGTATCTGCTCGTCCAGCAGCTGACCGGCAAAGTTACCCAAGAGAGTGTGCGTGGTGGCACAGTTGGGTTGCAGTTTGCGTATGAGCTGTATGTAGGGCGATTCAGCATAACCGGTGAAGCAGCGTGCTATGGCAGATATGTCCACCAGATAGTCCGGTTCGTAGATAATCAGCTCCGGGTAGATAATCTCCTCGTGCTTGCGTGGACAGATAAGGTTCAGTTGGGTACCCTCCTTGAGCAGAGGCCCCAGATAGGAACCGTCGTACGCCTCGAAGGGAGCATTGCGCTTGGTGTAGGCTACCTTCACCTCGCCCCCCTCCGGCTGCTCCTCGCACGTACCATATAAATAGGTGTTGTCCCAGTGGGTCACGATGACACGCATATACTCCCCAATCTTGGGCGGTAGCATCGTCTGCTCCGGTGCCGTGGGGAACCGTTGGCGCAATGTTGCCGGTATGCGTACATCGTAGAGCAGTTCTATGAAGAGACACAAGTTGCGCAGGTCGTACAAGCACCACTTCTCCAGAGCCGTCCCCTCCGCCCGCATATTCCGCAGGCGCACACGCGTATCGTTCACTTTGTGAGTAAGTCCCGGAGATGCCTTGTACTCCTTGAGCAGATAATCTGTCTTGGCAAAGGCGCCGCCAAAGTGCAGACTCAGTCCCGCAGTCTTTTCGTTCAAGCAGTCCATAAACACCTCTTGGAAACGGTGATACACCCGCAGGTAGTCCGGTATCTCCTTCAAGGCGACGACCAAGTCTTCGTAGAAATCCTCTGCCGTTTGTGGTATGTATGCCTCAAACGAATCCGCATTTTTTTCGTATTTATGTGCCTCTTTCATTTCTTGTTGTTAAAATTGAGATGCAAAGGAACACTTTTATTTTGATATATCCACCAACTTTTCAAAAAAAATACTATCTTTGTGGCTAGAATTGTGTAATTTAAATCTTTCTTCTATGAGTGCGGAGGCATATAAAAAGGGTAAATTCTACACGCTGCCCGTGAAAAGCGTGCGTGAGGAGGGCAATTGCACCTTCTTTATAGTGGAGGCAAATAACAAGGAATATGCCATTCGTATGTTCGACTTCCAGAAGGCCGATCCTACGAATGAAACGAGGCAAGAGCTTCCTTGTATGGTAAAGGATGTACACGGTGATAACATTGTTTTTGTGCAGAACTTTGCCCAAATGTTTGGCGACCGCTATGAACCCGGTAGGGTGTATAGTTTTGTGGTGAACAAAAGTGCTTATAATCCTGCCGATGAGGCGTTTCTTTATTACGATGTGCGCGATGACGGGGGAGTACCTTTCCGACTGAAATGTAGTAGAGATACCTACCTGGTACCGCGACAGAAAATCCTTTGTACGGTCTCCAAACCGGAACAAAACAAACTCATACTAACCCTTGCTCAGTCCAAAAAACGTGTCCCGGAGGTGTGCAAAACGCCCCGACAACTCCTCTCCGATATCGGTATAGATGCCGTGCTCGTGCGCTACATCCTGAGTGCCTTTGAGCACGACGACCTCTTTGTGGAAGCACGAGACTACCATGCAGCCGGCAATCCGGAGTGGCTGGTGAAGGCACTGTTGGCTATCAACGAGGTGGAGAAATGGCCTCCGTTCAAGGGACGTAGCAAGGAACGGTTGCTGGAGTGCTACCATCGTATATGTCTCTATGTGATAGAAGATTCGGATTATCTGTTGCAGTTCTCGGAGTCGGAACGTGAGAACTTCCAAGACTGGATAGCCCACCGCATAGCCATGGCAGAGACCTATCTGGAGTGTCTGGGGTTGATAAAGAACGATACCTACGGCGAGGAGATAGACCGCATCTTGGAGAAGATACGTCTCTCGGGTTACATCTACAATCCCCGTCGCAAGATGGACTTGCTCATCTCCATCTTCTCGCTCTGTCCCGACATCCTGGAGGAGAAGATAGACAGTGTGCTGGACCTCATAGCCCTCTATGCCAAGGACTGGCGTCAGGCTTCCTTCAATCATGCCTTCGCACGCTTCCTGGAGTTCTACATCAACTCCAACCGCGAACGTGTGTACCGTGAGGCGGTGGTGGAGAGTGACCAGAGTATGGTGCTCCTGGAACGTATGGTGCGTTCCATCTGCTACCTGCTGCTCATGTCCAATGCCGATGGGCGCGACCGTCAGCTGTACCGATCCATGCTCTACCATTATCTCTCCTACGTGCGCAGCAAGAACTTGCAAGGCAAGGAGCAGGTGAGCCAGGACCAGGTGTTCCAGAAGTTGATAGATCGCTCCTTTGCATCGCTGTTGCTGTCGGACGAGGGCACCATAGACCTGTCGTGGTCCAAGGACTTCTCGCAGGTGAGGGTGCTGGCCTATCAGCTCTCGAATGCCAAGTTGCATAACACCACCTTCCTGACGCGTTCTTTCGAAGCAGGTACGGTGCGCTTTACGGTGAGTATGGAGGGTATAACCTTCTCTCGTACTTGCTCGAGCAGTAAGGAGCGTAATGTGTTGCCGCAGGGGTTCCCGGAGTGGCATAACATACAGATATTCTTGGACTCTATGAACAAGGATAGCATCACTAAGCTGTCCAAGCTGAAGACGTGGAACAGCTATTGGCACAAAGTGGAGAATGCGCTCTTCGAGGAGCGTCCGCTGACGGAGCCGAAGCTTCGACGTAAACTTCAGCCCGAGGTGGGCGACAAGGTGCTCGTGAGGGTGCTGTGGAAGGAGACGGACGATACGCATCCGTATCGCTTCTACTGCCGCATAGAGGACGATACGTACGAGGGCGAGGGTTGGATAGATACCTACATAAAGGGTGGCTCCACGGGTATGTTCCACTACATAGCGGAGCTGAACATGGATTCTTTCTATGCCGATGGCAAACCCATCTTGCTGCGTGTGCGGGTGAACTCCGTGAACCAGCAGGAGGAGAAGTACACGTGTATGTTCGATGCGCTGTCGCTTATAGACAACTTTGTGTGGGAGGGTGTTCAGTATGGAGAGGAGTCCGACTGTAAGCTTATCTTCCCGGACGATACCAACAATGTGTACTATGGCGTTACGGAGTATGGCTACGGCGTGTTTGTGCCGCAGCGTAGCGAGAACGATGTGGTGTACAAGGTGGGCGACACGGTGAAGGTGCGTCTCAAGGATTCCAAGAAGTCCAATGCTCTGCAGGCCGAGGTGTTCGGGGTGGCGACTCATCCGGTGGATATAAAGGAGGCGGCTGAGAGTCTCTTGCACGAATATATGGAGGATCTTTACGAGGAGACGGAGGAGGAACTGGAGGCGGATGCTATGTCGGTGTCCGAGGACCAGTTCGAACCGGAATATATAAAGGAGATTATCAATATCTTCGACCATAAGGCGGTGCTGGAGAAGGATAACATCCTGTCCTATGCCTACTTGTCGGTGGCGCACATCCTGTGTCGCATGATAGGAGATAGGGTCACGATGGAGTACCTGGAGCACCGTCAGCACTTTATCTGTGTGCTGGACGATTATGCGCAGAATGGCAAGGTAGACAACGGCGAGCTGGAGAAACTGGCTACGGAGAATGCGGACATTGTGGATCGTTTCCCGTTGTTGCGTCAGCGTCTGTACGAGATGCGCATCGTGAATTGCTTCGGCGAGCAGGATAAGAATGAGTTCTTGTGGCGGGTGCTGCATGAGTATAGCGACGATTACATCTTGAGTAAGTTGTCGCGCTTGATGTTGTCTTATAACATGGCAGAGGGCTTCGGCTTGCAGGAGCAGCAGCGGTTGATTATCTCCAAGATTAAGTCGCTCTTGAATGTGAACATGGAGCTGCCGGAGATCTATGCATTTGGCGAGGAGGACCAGCTCACGGAGTTCAAGACGTCTATTGTCTATCCGCCCAACAATAATATGCGTGAGGACTTGAACCAGCAGACGTTCAACATCATGAAGGTTATCTGCGGTATGGCGAATGCCTACGGCGGACGTGTCTACCTGGGTGTCTACGATACGGGTACGGCACGTGGACTGGAGGACGACCTGGCATTCTCACTCTTCGAGGGGAGCAAGGACAAGTACGACTTGTACGTGCGCAATAAGATTCGTCAGTCCATGGGCGATGCCGTGAATGCCTCCGTAGTGATAGAGCATCCGGATGCGGGTAAGCACTGGATATATGTCATAAAGGTGGCACCTAGCAAGTTGCCGGTGTGCCTGCGTCTGGACAATAAATACTACCTGCGTGAGGGTAGCTCCACCTATCCTATAGACGATGTAGAGGAGCTTACTCGCATTATGGATAGCCGTGATTACGAGCAGTATAACGTGCAGCCGGCGGTAGATGTGGTGGTAGAGGAGAGTGACGTTCCGCCGCTTGAGTTCGACCTCCCGGCAAAGGAGAAGGAGGAGAAGCGGGAGCGTCCTGTGGATCCGGAGATGTTGCCTACGAGTGTGCTGCGTACCAATGTGGTGAACAATTGGGAACCGGACTACGGTGTGGAGACGGCTTGTTACCTGCGCATCCTTTCGGTGGGTGAGTGGTGTATGCTGGACGAGGTAGACTGGGAGGATGGTATCCTTACGCTTGCCATCCACGACGATGAGGTGGACGGTAGCTTGATTATTGCCTACGAGGATGGCAAGGTGAACCGTGTGCCCATCTCTCAGCTGCTGGATAAGTCGCGTCGTAATACATATAAGATGTACGCGCATAAGCGTCCTCTCTTTGTGTGTCCTGCTCGCAAGGATGCTGCGGTGCTTACGGCGTATTGCGACGATAAGGGGAATAAGCACGCTCGTCTGGACGATGTGGTGAACATAGAGGAGGGCAAGATGCTGTCGTCGGGTTCGCTGCTTACGGATGTAGGCTTTGAGCGTATGTATGTGTGCGAGGTAATCAATACGGAGTACTTCGGCGACTTGAAGCGTATGCACAACCAGAAGCGCACTTCCATAGGCTTGCCCATGAATGTGAAGCTGAATAAGGAACAGGACTTCCTTACGTCGCTTGGAATAGAAATATAATGTCAAAAAGAAAGGGAAAAAGTGTGATAAATATCATCTTTTTCCCTTTCTTGTTTTTGCAAAATCAAAATGTCACAAAAGCGATAAATAATCTATCTTTTTGCCTTTCCCTTACAATAAAGCACTACAAAAGTGACTTTTTTTATGCTGTTTCTACACTTTTTTTGATAAAAGTTTGGAAAATTACAATACTTATCATACATTTGTGGCGAAAACCCAAAGTTCTCGTGTGGAGAATGACGGTGGAAGTTTAATTTAATAACAAGTTACAATGAGAAAGAAATTTCCAATTTTGCTGGTTCCTCTCATGTGCCTTCTGACCTTAGGATCGTATGTGGCGAATGCTAGTGAGAATCAGGTACTGCTTACGTTGAGCGGTGGTAAGTCTGTAACGTTTTCGTTCGACAAGGCTCCCAAGGTGACGTATGCAGGGAGTACGGTAACCGTAACCACGAGCGATGATGCTCTGGAATATGCTATCTCCGACATTAAGAAACTGTCTTTCGGTTCCTCCGAGACAGTGGGTGTGGAGGATGTTCCTGCTGCGGTAAAGGCAGGTGATATAGCTTATGCAAACGGTGTATTTCAGTTTAGCGGCTTTGGTGCCGGTGAGCGTGTGTACCTTTATACGGTAGGTGGTATTCTGCGTGGTACATACTCCATCCCGAGCAGTGGCGCACTGGAGGTAGCAACCTCTTCTCTACCTGCCGGTATCTATATAGTTACAATCAATGGTATAACCTATAAATTCAACAAACGATGAAGAAATTTTACTCACTTATAGCAACAATGTTCGTTGCAACGGTTGCATCTGCACAGACTATGAATGTGCATCTCAAGAACGGCGAAACCGTAGCGTATCTTTCCAGCGAGGTCGATTATGTAGACTTCGACAACTGGGAGAAGGTGTCCGATAATATTAAGATGGCAGAATATTATGGTAACATTCCTACCTTTACGGTTTCTCTCTATAAGTATGCCGATGGTTCTAAGTATAAGTTTGCCAACTTTGCCGAGGGTGTTGACTTGGAGTTCACTCTCAGTGAGACCGTTGCATCTGCCAATGGTTACGATCTAGGTTATTATATCTACCCGACGGGTGGTTCTTCTGATGCCTCTTATCCTAACTATTGGTACTTCAGCGACGATACCTGGAACGGCAGTCTCCCATTGAAGTTTAACGGATGGGACTCTTATCTGGACTATGCAGGTATTTATCTTAACACTACCTATAGCGTATTCAACCCGGCTAACAACTCCGGATGGCTTTGCTTGTACGGGTATCCTGTTGATAGCGATGGCAATTATGCAAGCACCAATAGTTGGTATTATATACAGTTCTACGAGGATACCACAACCGGTGGTGACACAGAGGAAGGTGGCGACAACTCCGGTGAGGAGAATGGCGATGACAATTCTTCAACCGACTTCACACTTGCTCTTGCCGACGTAGCAGGTTCTTACACCGAGGCTACTACGGGTAATTGGAACGGTGATCAAGATTACACCGTAGATGTTGCCATCGAGATTGCCGATGAGGCTACCAACACAGTAACCGTCAAGGGCTTCTCCGGTTCTGCCGAGGATTTGACAGGTGTTGTCGATTTGGATGCTAAGACCATTACATTTGCTGCTAAACAGCCGTTCGCTAGTTACTATGTATTTTCAGCAGCAAGTGGTCTCAACGACTCTGTTGTAGCAAAGATTGCTAGCGATGGCACTATCACTCTTAACGGTTGGGGAGCTTGGTATAATTACAATGGAACATACGGTAACTATGCAACCGGTATGAAATCTACTCTGACTAAAAAATAATTTGTCAGAACATTTTTTTTGTTTGTGAGTCCGTATGTCCGGGAGTTATCCATTATCCCGGCATACGGATCTCTTTTTTTCTGTAATGAAAACTCCTACATCAGCTCCAACTTAAGAGCCTCGTACAGTTTTCTTATGCCCTCATTCTTCTTTATCATTTCGGCAAACTGTTCTCCGTGCGTCAATGTAGGAGCCTGCTCCTCGGTAGTAAGCACCGTGATATCCATGTGGACATGGCGGTTGTTCAGCTTACGACGAAGCCAACCCTCCAAGTCCCCACGAAGATGATTCAAGTCATCCGCTATGCGCTGACTGTTCACCTTTATCTCAAACACACAATTCTCCTTCAAGTCCGGGAACGTATTCTGCATACGAGCAGCCAGAGCCGTCTCCTCACGAGGCAACTGGTCTACGTACTCAAACCAATGAATACGCAACGCCTCCTGCGTAAAAGCATCCTCGCCTATCTCCACCTCTTGGACAGCCGCATTCGCAGCACCAGTGGTAGCCTGAGTCTTGCTACGCAAGGATACACGTCGCAACTTAGGCAACGGTCTGCTTGCAGCAGACGCAGTAGGAGAGGACATCCCCCCGGTAGCAGATTCCGAAGAAGCCCCCGTAGTCCCGGTTCCCGTAGAGGTTCGTTGTCCACCGGCAACCTGATTACCGACAACCTGTCCACCGGCAGTATTCAAAGGACGAACACCCCCGGCAGCAACCGTATTCGTAGTAACTTTCGCAGCAGGCGATGCAGACGATGCAGGCGATGCAGACGGTGCGGCAGTCGTCCCGACCGTCGCTAATATCTGCTTAAAGATGGGTTTTAAAATATCTTCAGGGCAACGCCCCGAACCCGGCTCATCCTCCTGCGTAACCTGCGCCAACTGTATCAGCGTAATCTCCGTGAGCAGACGCTTGTTGCGAGCCGTACGGTAGTTTACATCGTAGTTATTGCAAAGCTTAATGGCACGATACAAGAACTTAGGCGGACACTTCTGCGCCTGCTCCCTGTACTTGTTACGAGCATCCTCACTCACCTCCAGTAGCGGCAACGTCACCTCATCACGACTCACCAAGAGGTTGCGCAAGTGCTCCGCCAACCCCGTCATGAAGTTAGCCGCATCGAACCCCTTGTTCAGAATCTCGTTGAACGTAAGCATCACCTCCGGCACCCTGTTCCCCAGGAAAGCATCCGTCAGCCTGAAGTAATACTCATAACTCAACACATTAAGGTTCTCTATCACCTTGTCATAGAGCAAATGCCCCTGCGTAAAGCTCACCACCTGGTCGAAGATAGAAAGCGCATCGCGCATACCACCATCCGCCTTTTGGGCAATAACATTCAGCGCATTCATATCATACTCGTAGCCCTCCTTCTCCGCCACCCCCTTGAGATGGTTCACGATATTCTGCACCGACATACGGTTAAAGTCGTACACCTGGCAGCGGCTCAAGATAGTAGGCAGAATCTTATGCTTCTCCGTAGTAGCCAGAATGAAGATAGCATGTGCAGGCGGCTCCTCCAGCGTCTTGAGGAACGCATTGAACGCCTGCGTAGAAAGCATGTGAACCTCGTCTATGATAAACACCTTGTACTGTCCTATCTGCGGCGGAACACGCACCTGGTCTATCAGTTGGCGAATATCCTCCACCGAGTTGTTGGACGCAGCATCCAGCTCATGAATGTTGTAAGAACGCTGTTCGTTGAACGCCACACACGACTCACACTGCTCACAAGGATCCCCGTTAGCATCCGGCGACAAGCAATTAATGGTTTTAGCAAAAATGCGGGCACAAGTAGTCTTACCCACACCACGCGGACCGCAAAACAAGTAAGCATGCGCCAACTTCTTGTTGGCAATAGCATTCTTGAGCGTCGTGGTAAGTGCCTCCTGTCCCACCACCGTAGAAAAGTGAGTGGGTCTATATTTTCGAGCGGAAACAATGTATTCTTCCATATATTATATATAATGTGTGCTATTCTAGACGTGCAAATATACAATATATCTACCACATACCCAAGAGCCACCCCCCATTATTCCTCTTTTTTTCCGGAACACCCACAAAAAAAGCCCCAATCCTTGGCATAGTTCGTAAAAAAAATACTACCTTTGCACATCCGCAACCCCCCACAGGGCATAGCGGAGAGGTGAATACATAAAAGAAGAAGTGTAAAATGGGAAAGTTGAAGAAAATAGGCGATTACCTCAGTAAATTCAAGTACATCCTAACGGTACTCTTTTTCGTGATTGTGATAGGCTTTGTAGGCGAAAACAGCCTCATAAACCGTCATAAGCACAAAGAAGAAATAGAGGAATTGACCAACGAAATAGCCAAGTATCAGCAGCAATACGAACGCGATACCGAACGCCTTAACGAACTAATCACCAGCGACGAAGCCCTGGAGAAGATAGCTCGCGAACGCTACTTCATGTCTCAAGAAGACGAAGACATCTTCATCTTCGAAGATACACAAGCAGAATAATTCCCCCGGAAAATAGCACCCGCCCCAGGCAAAACAAGGAGTGTAAAAAGGACTCTTTTATCCTTAATCTTCTATAATTTGTTTGCCCACCTCGGCGATAAGTGCTACCTTTGTTGACAAAAAAGAAGCAAAAGATAAAAATGAATAAACTACTGTATGCTGTATCCCTCCTGTTCGGATGCGTTGCCTGTTCCCCACAATATACCATAGACGGTATATCGAACGTGTCGGTTCTCGATGGGAAAAAGCTGTATATCAAAACGGTGAAGGATAGTCAGCTATCCGATTTAGACTCGTGCGACGTGGTTCACGGAAAGTTCCACATGCAGGGCGCTGTGGATAGTGCACAGATCGTAATGCTCTACATGGACGAAAACAACCAGATGCCTATGGTGCTGGAAGAAGCAAATCTAAACGTAGAGATATCGCCAACCAAACGCAAAGTAACGGGCAGTCCGCTCAACGAAAAACTCTTTGCTTTCCTGGACAAGAAGGCACAACTGGACAACGAGATAGCAGAACTCTCACACCGGGAAAGCCAGATGATAATGAACGGTTACGACCAGGAAACCATCCAGCGTCAACTATCCTCGGAAGCAGAACGCCTGCTCAAGGACGAGGACGAACTCCTGACGAACTTCATAACGGAGAACTTCGACAACATCCTCAGTGTAGGACTGTTCCAGTTCGTAACAAGCACATACGATTATCCCGTTATGACCCCCTGGATTGAATCCATCATGTTGAAGGCTACCCCATACTTCAAAGAAAACCCCTACGTAAAAGCCTATCTGGCAGATGCGGAAACAAATATGAAACGCTTGCAAGTTGCTCCATAACGGAGCAACTTGTTTGCTTTCTAGCCCCTATTCTTCTACCCATCCACACGCTTCTTTACAGAATGTAATAATATTAAAAGTGTGTTATTTCATTTTGTAGTTATGATGATATTTTGTAAGTTTGCCGTGCAAAAGCAAAAGCAAAAGAGAACTGTGCCAACCACGAAAATGTTGGAGCCGTTTTAAGAGAGAGGGTGTGATATCCTCTAAAATGTATGTCTAACATTAAAAAATAGCGTGTCATGAAGATAAGGGGATATTACATAGTAGCTTGTATCCTGTCACTAAACATCTCCTCCTGTACGCTAGAGCAAAAGGAGGAACTTGTACAAACCGTCTCCGGTTACGACCGTGAGGCCTCCCTGCACACACTGCAGGACCACGTGGTTTCCTTCCGCTGCGTGCAACTGCAACGCACCAAGGGAACAGCCATTTCCAATATAGAGAAGGTGGAAATGGTAGACTCAACCCTATTGATAGCCGCCGACGGCAGACTCATGGCGTTCGACATGGACGGACACTATCTGCGTACCTATGGCGGAATCATACCACACTACCGCAAGGCATCCTCCTTCTACCTGGACGAATACAACAATGTAGTAGTGGTAGATGCCGATTCCGGCAGACTGGTCACCTTCGATATGCAAGGACAGTATATGAAAACGGAAAAGGTGAATCCCACCCTCCTCGTCGACGTGCAGGACATCTGCCGGATAGACAAGAATACACTCTTTATGAGCAAGTATATACACACAGGAGCCAATACACTCTTCGAACTTGTAGATGTAAAGAACGAGCAAGTAGAGGACCTGGCCCGCAGCGCCATGAAAACCTCCGGAGCCAAGGTGCGCATAGGGATGCACCCCTTCTCCAGGTTGGGCGAGTCGGTTCGCTGGATTCGTCCCTTCTCCAAGCGTATAGACGGATACAATGTGGAGTGTCCGCTGCTCATCAACTCATCGAAGAAGGAACCCCGTACCGAGATGTTGCAGCATATAGACGACTTCTCCGTGGCCATCTATCACCCCTTTATGCAGGACGAGATGTTCGTAGGCTTCACCGATATTTTTGAGACCAAAGACTACATCGTACTCTTCTGCCTGGATGTGGAGTGTGTGGTGATAAACAAGCGCACGTGGAAGAGTGAACGTTACGTCTACGGCTCGAGCGGAGGGTTCGAATGTCTGCCTTTCTTTGGCATAAAGACCTCCAACGCCCACTTCCTCGTAGGGCTACTCTTCCCGTTGGAACTGGAACAAATACGCGTGGAGGATATAACCAACGAAGGACTACGCAAGTTGCTCGACGTAAAGCAACACATGAATAAAAACGGAAATCCCATACTACTTCTCTACGAAGTATAAGAAAAACGGTGGAGCCGGACAGTATATCGTCGACTCCACCGTTTCCGTTATATAGAAACAAGTATTATTACTTACCCAGAACAATATCCGCCAGAGCTGTAATATCGGATACGGAGACTGTACCGTCGCCGTTTATATCGGCAGCACTCTTGCTGATACTGGTCGTATTACCCAAGATGTAATCCGCTAGCATCGTTATGTCGGTAGACGTCACCTCACCATCGCCGTTGAGGTCACCCTTGATACCGTTGTACACAAGGATACCGCTGCTTATCTTGGAGGTATCCCATACGGAAGCAGAGCTATTCACAAACTCGAAGCTAGGCGTTCCGGCAAAGCTTGTAGCCGTCCACAGACGTATGCTATCCCCCTTCACCAGAGAGTTATCGTCCAACAAAGTAACACGGACAACACCGTTCATCGTCAACTTATTGACACCGCTGATGGTAGCACAACCGTTGATGCTAGCCGTAGCACCACGCTTGGCATTGACCGCCAGAACAGAGTTCTTGTTGAAGGTAACATTAACATTGTTGAACTCAATAGTACCCGTATAAGCCGTAGCCGTACTACCCGGCTGGACGGTACCATTCACCGTAACCGATGAGTTGGTAAGCGGAGTACCGCTCTTGGTGACACCGCTCAGCGTACCCGCAGCAGCCACACTCAGCGCACCGCTACCCAGGGTAGAACCGGAGTTGAAGTGCAACTCACCACCCGTAACCTTAACAGTACCCGTGGTCGTCCAAACACCCGTAGTAGTCATCTTGCAAGAACCAATCTTCTCGAAGTTGGACTTATTGCTGCCACCCGCATCGTCTATGGTTCCCTCGAACTTAAAGTCACCCAAGTCATCGCTGGAGTTACCCACTACCCAAGTATTGCTACCCGATACGGAACTCTGACTCTTAAAGTTGGAAACCGGCTGGATGAGCGAACCGCTACCCACCAACTTACCAATCTTGAAACTCTTAGCCACATTGGAAACAGAACATCCGCTAGCCACATTCAGCGTAGCATTCGGCATACCCGTAGAGTTGTCCAGCGGCAGAATAATGCTGCTCGTGGTGTGCTTAATGGTACCGGCAAAGGTGCTCCAGTCGCCCGTGATGCGTACACGCTGTACCGTGTTGCGCGGTACAATGGTAAGCGTACCCTCACCCGTCAACTTGTTGGCATACGCCGTATAGTAGGTGTAAGTCAAATCCCAAGTAGCCGATTTACCCTTCGGCACGATAATCGCATGAGAAGTGTTCTGAGCATCATCGTAAAGAATACCGCCCGCCAACTCGATGGTAGCCGGAGCCGATCCGCTCGCCAGAGCCATAGAACCCGCCTCCATTGTAATCTTGGACACACTGTTGGACGTCTCCAGATAGAGACATCCCGCACCCTTCTTGGTGAGCAAAGTACCGGAGAAAGACTTATCCATGGTGAAGGAACCGGTGTTTGTAATCACACCACCGTCCGTACCCTTCAAGGTAATGGGAGAACCCATCTCCACATCGGCAGTTGTTTGCAGCACAGCACCGTTCTCCATGGTAAACTTAGCAGCAGTCGTCGTTATGCCACCCAGAGCACCCGTTTCAGAATACTGGTTGGACAGTTTGCTCACCTTCACGGTACCACCCTTGAGGTAGTTACCACCCGTATAGCTATTCTCACCGCTCATAGTCACCGCACCGGTACCCTCCTTTATGAACTGAGCATCGCCAATGATGGCACCCGTTCCCTTAAAGGTATAAGCGGCAGATGAGTTGTTTACGGTAAAGCTAGCCGGCTGCACCTCGCCCGTAACGGTTACGGTCTTGTTGGTAGCACTATCGGTAAAGAGAACATTATCCTTGGAAACGAACACGCTGGATGAGTTATCCTCCATCACGAAGTTCTCCGTCTCCGCCAAGTCCCAGTTGCCATCGTTGGCACCGGTCCAGGTGATGGTAGCAGCATCGCGCATACCGGAGATCTCCAGAATGATGTTGTTGCCCTCCACGTAGAGAGACTTCTTCTCGGAAGCTAGACCCTCCAAGGTGATGTCGGCAACATCGCCCTCCACCTCGCTCGCCGTACCTATTATATATTTACCGGCAGCCACGCTACCTATAGCATTCACCTCTATCACCGGAGCAACATAGCCGGGACCATACTTCGTCCATGCCGTTCCCGTCTTCTTCTCTATGCTAAGGTACTTGGTGTTGATGCAGTCGGACGTAAGGTCGCTACCGTTCAAGTCCACCACGATGCGTGCACCGAAGCCCAACTTCAGAGAGTCCGTCGTAATGGTACCCACCTTGGTCGCTCCACCCGGACGGATGACAGAAGCATAATCCGCAGCGATGCTCTTAAAGGTACCGCCGTTGGAGTTCAGCTCGGCAAAGCGGTTCAACCACAGAGCAGAATTCTTCATGCTACCGTCGAAGTTTACCGTACCCGCCCATATATCGGTAGAACCGGTATGCGTAAAGTCGGTAGCCGGAAGGTTCAAGATACCGTCACCCTGCTTCACCAGTCGAGCCTCACCCGCCAGTGAACCGGCCGTAACGTCGCACGTGTAAGTAGTGTATCGAATGGTAGGACTGGACGCCGTACTCTCACTGGATGCCGAACCCTGTACCCATGTAGGCACGTTGATGGTGAGGATGTAAGGCTTAGCCCCCTCATCGAGTTTGATGCTCGTATTGCCCGTTTCGCACACAATCACGTGCTTATCGTTCAGAGCCGAAGACACGGTACCACCGTTGGCAACCTCCTCGCGTCCCGTCATGGTGAGGGGTGGGGGAGCCACCGTTATGCCCTCCATCTCGCCCAGGAAGTAGCTAGCGTGAGGAGGCTGGTTGTAACCACACATCTGCCATACCATGGCGTTGCGGTACTGATGGTCGTACCACAAAGAGTAATTGCGATACTCCGTGGGCACCGGAGTGGTGTAGATACGTATGTTGTTATCGGCAGTACGCATGATAATCTCCTCACGCCAGTCGCCCAGGATATCGCCCTGGTAACAAGGGGTTCCCTTGGTGTCGTTGTTGGTGAGTGAACCCACACACGTATAGATAGGCGACCAACTGCCATACTTCGCTATGCAACCCTCGGTGTTCTTACCGTTCAGGTAGTTGAAGGTCTCCTCGCACAGGTCGCCGTCCCAGTAGATGCGGAAGTTGGTGTTGATACCCGTAGCATTCATGTCGCTCGGTGTGGTGCAGGTGATGGTGCTTATGGCACCCTCGCGTGCAGAGCAACCTATGCTGCCCGGATACGCATTGGAGAAGTTACCGCACATGGCACGTCCGTCATCGTTGCCGGACTCAAAGCGGTGATATATCTTACTCGTGGTAGCATCGCGGTAGTTGTTGCCCGGTTGATCCTCGTTACAAGCATATATCTCCTGTCCGTGGATGTAGGGGTTGAAGTCGCCGCAGTGCTGGGCATCTCCATGTCCCAAACCGGTGGTGGAGAGACCCTTACCGTTATCGTCTATCACCATGGAACCAAACACAATCTCGTCGCGTCCATCCCAGTCCACATCGGCAATACCAAAGTTGTGATAACCCTGTCCGTACCAAGGACCGGAGGTGTTGTTGTACCACGTCCAGCGGGTCTTCAAGGTGTGGGTAGAGGGGTCTACATCGTAGGCTATCATCTTGTGACGGGTGTAGATACCGCGTGCTAGGAAGATGCTGGGCTTACGGCCGTCCAGGTAAGGAGCACCAAAGAAGTGCTTCGTAGAACGGTGACCGTAGCCATCGCCCCAAGCCTTGCTCAAGTCGGTCTCGCCACTCTCCAGTCGCTTCAGCGGATACTCTATGCACTGATAGGGCTTACCCGTTTCACCGTCCATATAAACAAGGTATTCGCTACCCTCGTGCATGAACCAGTTGGTTCCGCCGCCGGTAGCAGAGCGGTAGTTCTTGGAGGCATCGCCCA
>CAYOKO010000006.1:0-27356 GCA_964404555.1 uncultured Bacteroidaceae bacterium
CCTCTCCTCTTACGTCTCAATTCCCATCCGCTCCAGATGCCCCAGCAGATGAGACCACCTATAATGAAGACACAGAAGACGGAAGCACCGGCGAAAAGCGTGTAGATACGACCGGTGTGAATCTCGGACGCTAAGAAACGGAGAGACACAGGAGCGGTATTGATGATGTCGGGCTGCACAATCTGATCCGTACCCTTCTCGTAATCTACCACTGCAGATGATGAAGAGGGTATAGAAATGTAACCGCTTACTGCCAAACCACTCCCCACAAAAGAGGCTGAAGGATCTATGCGATTGCCTGTGTAATAGTCTACTACAATATCCTCGTAACGGTTCCAAACGTACATACCGGAGTAGGAACCTATAAGCCAATTGCCGTATGGATCTTGCTGAAATACAGTTATGCCCATGAGACTTACGGGAGGAACACTGATTATGCGAGCGGGAACACTCCCCAGTGTGGGGAGGGCATAGAAACCGTCGGAAGTGGAAAGTATCCAGTCGTTCTGCTCGGCATCGTAACGCAACATACGGAGCTTTCCGTCCCAAGGATTGTCGGTGTGACAGACTACGGAGGGAAGCTTTAGGATGGCGAGCGGTACAACCATGGGAGGACGCAACATCCATCCGGTAACGGCTATGAAGAAGGTTATCCACACGGTCTTTCTACCTACAAACTCGTGCAGACGACGATTCTGCTTCATAGTCATTACGGCCATGTGGCGACGCAAACCCTTACCCTTGATGTGTGCCAGATACAGGGGGAAGAGCCATTGCACCCATCCGGAAAGCAGAAGGAAGATTAAGACTATAGCTATGACATCCAAGAGGATACGACCTACCGTACCTAGTATGTGTCCGCTATGAAGGTTCCATACAAGCTGCAAGAGCGGAGTCTTGGGATTGTAATCATCGGGTTGGCGAAGGGTGACGGTCTCGAAGTGTTCGTAGGGTGACACAGCGACGAAGAGGTGCGAACGACCTACCACCAAGAGCGTGTCGCCACATGTGGTAAGGTCGGCTAGTTCCTCACCGGACGGCAGGAACACCTGCTTCCATGCGGAGTGAAGACCTTGACGGAAGAGCTGCGATTCGTTGATGGCAAAGAGCTGACCGTCGGGGAGCTTTACTACGGAACGTATGTCGTGAAACTCGGCACCAAAGGGCAGACCTTGGTTGTAGTCGAAGAAGCGTTGCTGCGGCCACTTCAGTTGCCACATACCGGTGGCGCCGTAGAGAAGGATGGAGGAATCGCCGGGTTGGGAGATGTCCACGGTGCCCCGTAGAGAACCTTTATTCCAGTTGGTGTACCGATAGGCGGAGGGCATGAAGGAACGTTCCACGTTGATTCCGGATATACCGGATTTATGATTCAGAAGTATACCCGAAACGCAGAACAGCATTAGGAATACACTAATGCCTAGTCCCACAAACTTATGATACATTCGCCAAGTTCTCATCTTCATGGCGCAAATATACAACATTTATTTTATAAAAATAAAATTTTTAGACGATAATTTGCGCATCCGGCTCATAAAAATGTGAGATTCAGTACTATTTTGGTTAATTTTCCTCGAATATGCTAATAGAAAAGGGGGATTATTTCGAATCTTTATACTCCAAATCGCGCATACTCATCTCGTCCAGGAGACGTTTTGCCTCGGCATAGCCCTCTTCGTAGAGTTCGGTGAGGTCGTGAGTATTTTGTCCCAGTCGGTCTACCTTCATCTTCTTTTGCGGACGAATCACAAGTATCTCTCCTGCCGCCTCCATCTTCTCCACGAGCGCAAGTTGCTCGTTGTAGCTGTTGCAACGATTGCTCAGTGCCACTCTCAAGCGAGGGAACTGCGGATACAGGAAGTTGGGAATGCGCATATCCTGCTGTTCCTTACGATACCCATAGTTGCGGGTGAGCACCACCACGTTTTTCCGATAACCCTTCTCGCGAGCACGCAACACAGGGATGGAATCTACGATGCCACCGTCGAGCATGGGGATATGGTCTACGTAGGTGATGGGGCACACGTAAGGAAGACTGGAGGAGGCACGTGCTATGCGCACAATACGATCCTTATCCTTGCGCTCCGTGAGGTAGCAAGCCTGTCCGGTATAGCAGTTGGTAGTGACGCTTTCCAGAGTAGCCTCGTTCCGGAAGTAAGTGTCGTAATCGTACGGATAGATGGTCTCCGGAAGTTTGCGGTACAAAAGGTCTTGGTTGATGATGCTACGCTGACGGAAGAGGTACTTCAGACCTATGTAGTGGTACTTCTCCATCATCTCGATATTGGTAAAGCGTGCCCTGCCTCGTTGATGACTCATATAGGAGAGTCCGTGGCAGGCACCGGCCGACACGGCAACCGTATAGGGGAATTGCACGTGTCGGTCTATGAGGTAGTCCAGTACGCCGCAGGTGAAGATACCACGCATACCACCGCCTTCCAGGACTAGTCCGGTGTTCTTGTCTATTTCCATAGTACATTACTCGTTTTGAGGGTTACGCTCCGTTATTTGTTGTAGTATGAGAACCGCCTCGGACACGGAGTCTACGTCCGATATAACAAATTTGCGGTGTCCCTTGTTCTCGGATATTTTGCAACGTCGTATATTGTTTACAGCATAGTCTATGCAACGTGCAAAGACAGCACTCTGATAGTAGGGACTGTCGTCGTTGCTGATAAAGTAGAGGGTCATGTGACCCGCCTTGAGTACTATCTTCTCTATACCCAGATACTTACCCAGACGACGCAAGGAGACTACCCGGATGAGTGCCTCGGCCTCCTCGGGGATGGGACCGAAACGGTCTTCCAGTCGCTTGCGGAAGGCATCTAGATCCTCCTCCTTGGAGAGCCCGTCCAACTCACGATAGAGCAGCATACGTTCGCTGCTGCCGGGTACGTAGGTTTCACTCAGGTAGATTTGCAAGTCGCTCTCGAAGCTGCAATCGTCTACAAAGACATCGCCCGTAAGTTCTTGCCCCTTGCGCTTGGTCTCCTCGGCGTAGAGGTCGGCAAACTCGTCGTTGCGCAACTCCTTCACCGCCTCGGAGAGGATCTTCTGATAGGTCTCGTATCCCAAGTCGGCTATGAAACCACTCTGCTCGGCACCCAGCAAGTTACCGGCACCGCGGATGTCAAGATCCTGCATGGCTATGTGGATGCCACTGCCCAAATCTGAGAAGATTTCTATGGCTTGTAGACGACGACGGGCTTCGGGAGTGAGGGTGCTCAGTGGAGGTGCCAGGAGGTAACAGAAGGCCTTCTTGTTGCTACGTCCCACACGTCCGCGCATCTGATGCAGGTCGGAGAGTCCGAAGTGCTGGGCTTGGTTGATGATGATGGTGTTGGCGTTGGGTATATCGATACCGCTCTCCACGATGGTGGTGGAGATGAGTACATCGTAGTCGTAATTGGCAAAGTCGTAAACTACCTTCTCCATCTCCTCGGGTGCCATCTGTCCGTGACCTATACAGACGCGACAGGTGGGGATGCGGGCGAGGATGAGAGCTTTGAGTTCCTCTAGATTGGAGATGCGATTGTTGACGAAGAATACCTGACCGTTGCGACTCAGCTCGAAGTTGATGGCATCTACAATCACCTCGGGGTCAAAGAGATGTACTTCGGTCTGGATGGGGTAACGGTTGGGCGGCGGAGTTTGTATCACACTCAAGTCTCTGGCTCCCATGAGGGAGAACTGGAGGGTACGGGGAATGGGGGTAGCGGTCATGGTGAGGGTGTCTACATTGACCTTAATCTGGCGAAGCTTCTCCTTGGTGGATACGCCAAACTTCTGCTCCTCGTCCACAATAAGCAGTCCCAAGTCCTTGAACTTAACACTCTTACCTATGAGCTTGTGGGTGCCCACAACGATGTTGACGGTGCCCTCTTCCAGACCCTTGAGCACCTCACGCGTCTGCTTGGCAGTACGGGCACGGCTCAAGTACTCCACCTTTACGGGGAAGTCCTTCAGTCGCTTACAGAAGGTGGTATAGTGCTGATAGGCAAGCACGGTGGTAGGTACGAGTACTGCCACCTGCTTGTTGTCGCACGCAGCCTTGAAGGCGGCACGCACTGCCACCTCGGTCTTGCCGAAGCCCACATCACCACAGACCAGTCTATCCATGGGGCGTTTGCGCTCCATATCGGCCTTAACATCCTGTGTTGCTTTCAGTTGGTCGGGGGTATCCTCGTAGAGGAAACTTGCCTCCAACTCGTGTTGCATAAAGGAGTCGGGCGAGAAAGCAAATCCCTCCTCCTCCTTGCGCTTGGCGTAGAGGCGGATGAGGTCGCGAGCAATATCTTTTATCTTCTTCTTGGTACGTTCCTTGAGGTTCTCCCAGGCTCCGGTACCCAGCTTATTGAGGCGTGGAGGCTCGTTCTCCTTCCCCTTGTACTTGCTCACTTTGTGAAGGGAGTGGATGGAGACGAACACTACGTCGTTGTTCTGATAGACGAGTTTTATAACCTCCTGCATGGTATCGCCGCTCGGTATCTTTACTAGTCCGGCAAACCTACCAACACCGTGGTCTACGTGTACCACGTAGTCACCGGGTTCAAACTGGTTCAATTCCTTGAGCGAGAGTGCTACCTTACCGTTGCGCGCCTTGTCGCTACGCAGATTGTACTTGTGGAAACGATCAAAAATCTGGTGGTCGGTAAAGAGTGCCACCTTGAGGTCGCGATCTACAAATCCCTCGTGCAGGGTACGTCCCACTGGGATGAAGGTGATGCCGGTTTCCTTCTCTTCGAAGATAGCCTTCAAGCGTTCGTTCTGCTTGGCGGAATCTGCCAGAATATAAAGTTCCATCCCCTCTGCTACCAGCACACGGAGGGTGTCGAAGAGGAGGTCGAAGTTCTTATGGAAGATGGGCTGCGGAGTGATGTCGAAGTGAATCTTCACCTGCGGTGTCGACGACGGATGGTTGCCTATCTCGATGCGCTTAAATGCCACTACACTGCGAGCAAACTCCGAGGAGGTTATCAACTTGAGGTCGGCACGGAACTGTTTGCGCAGCTCTGCCTCCTCCATCTCACTCGTAGCACTCTCCGCCAAGATGGCTGCCTGTGAGAACCCATCGGTGTACACCTTATTTATTATATCTTGCGTAAATAGAAGATCCTTGAACACCAGAACCGTGTCTTCCCGGACAAAGGAGAAGAGAGAGATGTTCTCCGCATCGACCTTCCCTGCTATTTCCGGCACAATGGAAAGCTCCTCTACACGGTCGCGTGAGAGCTGCGACTGGACGTCGAACATACGGATGGAGTCTATCTCATCGCCAAAGAAATCAATACGATAGGGAAACTCCGAAGAGAAGGAGAAGACGTCAATGATGCTACCGCGCACGGCATACTGACCGGGTTCATAGACGTAGTCCACCCGCTCGAAGCCCACACTGCGCAGCGTCTCCTCGATAAAGGCGGTATCTACCCTCTCCCCCACGTGCAAGTGGAGAGTTTCCTCCTGCAAGGTCTTGTCGCAGAGCACCTTCTCGGCCACCGCCTCGGGATAGGAGACCACATAGAGTGGAAACTTACCGGCTGAGATGCGACTGAGCACCTCGGTTCGCAGAATCTCGTTGGCAGCATCGCGCTGTCCGTACTTTACGGCACGACGATAGGAGGAGGGAAAGAAGAGGACACGCTCCTCCCCCAACACCTGCACCAGGTCGTGATAGAAATATCCCGCTTCCTCTACATCGTCCAAGATAAAAAGGAGTAAGCGGTTGGTTACCTCGGCAGATGCCGAAAACAATCCGGAAAACAACATGGGAGCACTCGACGCACACACTCCTTCGAGGAAAAGAGTGTGCTCCTCTCCCCGAAGGAACTCGGCAATGGCACTCACCTTGGAATGCCCTGCATATAGCTCCTGTAAATTGGAAATATCCATTTTTATTCTAAAATTTGCGGCGAAATTACTTCAATCTGCGGAAATAAGCAAATATTCCGCAAAATTTGTTGGCTTTGTTCGGAATTTTAGCTAATTTTGTGGCATAATTTCAAATTAAGAATGAAGACATCTGATAGTATCATCATAATTCCTACGTACAACGAGAAGGAAAATATAGAAAACATCATCCGCGCCATCTTTGGCTTGGAGAAATCTTTCAATATACTCGTGATAGACGACGGAAGCCCCGACGGCACAGCGCAAATTGTGAAAGGACTAATGGGAGGCGAGTTCAAAGATAGCCTCTTCCTGTTGGAACGTACCGGCAAACAGGGCTTGGGTACTGCTTATATAAAGGGGTTCAAGTGGGCCTTGGAGCAGGGATACGACTATGTCTTCGAGATGGATGCCGACTTTAGTCACAACCCCAACGATTTGCCTAAGCTCTACAAGGCGTGCAGCGAGGAGGGATACGATGTGAGCATAGGTAGCCGATATGTGAGTGGCGTGAACGTGGTGAATTGGCCCATGGGACGCGTGCTCATGAGCTACTACGCAAGCAAATATGTACGTATGGTGACGGGGCTGCACATCCACGACACCACAGCGGGATTCGTATGTTACCGTCGGCAGGTGCTGGAGACCATCAACCTGGACAAGATACGGTTCAAGGGGTATGCGTTCCAGATAGAGATGAAATTTACCGCACATCAGTGTGGATTTAAAATAAAAGAGGTACCTGTAATCTTCGTAAACCGGGAACTTGGTACAAGCAAGATGAACAGTAGTATCTTTGGCGAGGCTGTCTTCGGGGTCATAAAACTACGGCTAGACGGATGGTTCCGCACTTATCCACACCTTAAACAAGCTAACTAACTACTAAAAGACACGACCATGTTAAAACAAATGGCTATATTATCTGCTATGCTCCTACCGGTCTCTACACGGGCTGCGGGAGGGCAGATGCGCTACAAAGACCGGGTATTGGACAGTCTGAGCCGGGCACTGCACACGCAGAAGGATGCGCACGAGCGTATGTGTACGGCGCTGAACATCCGCGACTATGTGGCAGGACATAACCTGCTCTCGGAGAAGGATTATCTGGACAAACTGCACGAACTATATATCTTGGCGCGCGATGCCAAGAACGAAACGATAAAGATGGAGGCCATCCGACGGATGTATAGTATGTACATAGGTTTCGGCTGCAAGAGTACACCGGAGGCCGAAATCTACAAGGATTTGCTCAACGAGATGCCCAATGGTTACCTCAAACGGGCTAGCACCTCGGCAATGGAGATTTCCAAGATGATTCTGGAGTATGAAACCACCCCGGTGCAGGAGCTTAACAGTAGTGCCAAACAGCAACTTACTGACTATTTCACGGGCAAGTATCGTCCGTTGCCTCTCTATAAAAAAGTTACGGCGTATTCCAAGATTCTTCTCACGTTCAACCGCATCAATGCGAGCATGATTCCGGAGGAGTTGTTGAAGGAGTACGAGGATATGGCTATGAATGTGCCTAGCACGTTTGTGTTCCTGCGTGGACGTATGTTCTACCTGCTGGGACTCTCCTATCAGGAACGACGTGATGCGCAGAGTGCCTTCCATGCAGACAGCTTGTGTCTGGAGAATATGCACATGACGGAGACCATCTATAAGAACTCGGGACGTGTGTTCAGGACCATGAATACGTATTCTTACCTGTTCTTTAAGTATCGCTTTAAGAACTTGGCGTACAACGGTCATTCTTTGTCACGTACGGAACGTCGCAAACTGGCTACGGAAACGTATAAGAAGCTCATTGCGTATGCATCCAAGAGTAAGCATCTCACTCGGTATCTGGAGCAGGAACCTGCCATAGAGGCGTACTACGATATAGCTATGGAGAATTGGGATAGCGCCAAGCCACTTATAGACAAGCTTCTGGAAACGCATCCAAGTAATGTTTTCTTGTCGGAACAGAAGATGAACATAGCGCAGCTACAGGGTAACCGGGAGGAATATGAGGAGGCTCGTAAGCTTTACCTGGACAACTTGGAGGCAGATAAGGAGGTGAGCTTCAACTGCCTTAAGGAGGAGGCGGACATCTTTGCGGGTATCGCTCGTAACATCTATAGCTTGTACGAGGAGAACGAGACCATTGTCAAGGAGAATAGTTCGCTGCTGCGGGACAAACGCAACATCTACACCATCCTTATCTTGGGATTGGTATTGGGTGTGGTGTATCTCTTCTACTCGCTCACCAAGATAACACTGCAACGCCGTAAGCTGGAGCTGGATGCGAAGGCTAAGGAGGAGATGCTGGAGAAGATTGAGAGCGATGCTAAGGAGAAGCTGGAGCTGAGTACGAAACTGGTTGAGGAGGCTCGACTCAAGAACTCTATTCTTGCCAATATGAACCACGAGATTCGTACGCCGCTGAATGCCATCAACGGTTTTACGGAGATTCTTGTGAAGGGCGAGGAAGAGGGCATCCCTTACACGCCGGAGGAGCGACAGGAGTTCTATAACATTATTCATACCAGTTCGGAGCGGTTGCTGAGTGTGGTGAGCGACATCATCGACTTGAGTAAACTGGAAACGAACGACTTCTTCTTCAACAATCACAACCATAAGGTGAACGATATTTTGCAGGATCGTTTCGATTTCTACTGTAAGAAGAACGAGAAGCCCGAGGTGGAGGTGTGCCTTGTAAAGGCCGAAGAGGAGGTGGTAATATTTGCCGACAAGGCTCGTATAGAGCAGATTATAAACAATATAATGGACAATGCGCTGCGCTTTACCCATACGGGTAGCGTTACGTTGGGCTGTAGTGTGAACCACAACAAGAAGGAGGTTTCCATCTACATACAGGATACGGGAATCGGCATCAGTGAGGATAAGCTGGATGCTGTGTTCCACCGCTTTGTGAAGTCCGACGATAACTCTCCGGGTACGGGTCTGGGACTGGCCATCTGCAAGGGACTTACCGAACGGATGGGAGGACGCATCGAGTTGACGTCTACACTGAATGTGGGTAGTACGTTTACCGTGACCTTCCCATACGTGGAGCACCCGGAGGAGGCTAAGGCGTAGGTGTCTACGTGAGTAACATATAAAAAATAACTGTAAGATGAGAACCCTTATAGCGAAAGCAACAATCGTAAACGAAGGTAAGTCCTTTGTGGGATACGTGGTGGTGGACGAAGACCGCATTGCGTATGTGGGAACGGAACCGCCGGTGGAGAAGGAATTTGATGAGGTTATAGATGCACAAGGTTTGTATCTGCTGCCGGGCGTGATAGACGAACACGTTCACTTTCGCGATCCGGGTCTCACACACAAGGCCGATATCTTGAGCGAGAGTATGGCGGCGGCGGCGGGAGGTGTCACCTCGGTGATGGATATGCCCAATGTGGTGCCGCAAACTACTACGCTGGAGGCTTTGGAGGAACGCTTTGCGCTGGGTGCAGAAAAGTCCATCGTGAACTATTCCTACTTCTTCGGGGCGACCAATACAAACACGGATTTACTCCAAAAGCTGGATCCTAAGCGGGTGTGCGGCGTAAAGCTCTTTATGGGTAGTAGCACGGGCAATATGCTGGTAGATCGGGAGGAAGTTCTGTATAGAATATTCCGTGAATCCCCCCTCATCATCATGGCGCACTGCGAGGATACGGAGAAGATTAACCGCAATATGCAGAAGGCTGTAGAACTCTACGGCGAGGATCCGGATGTGATTCATCACCCGGAGATTCGCAATGAGGCGGTGTGTTTTGGCTCTACCTCTACGGCGGTGATTATTGCTCAGCAGACGGGTGCTCGCTTGCACCTGGCTCACCTCACCACCAGGCAAGAGATGGAGTTGATGTCGTATAGACCGCTCTACGATAAGGAGGGTAATGTAACAAAGAAGGTGACGTGCGAGGTGTGTCTGCCGCATCTTCTCTTTTGCGATAAAGATTATGCTACGTTGGGTACGCGCATAAAGTGCAACCCTGCCATAAAGAATGAGTCGTCTCGTAATTGGCTAATATGGGGTATCGATACGGATCGTGTCGACGTGGTGGCTACCGACCATGCTCCACACTTGTTGTCGGAGAAGGTGGGTGGTTGTAAGAAGGCTATGTCGGGAATGCCCATGATTCAGTTCTCCTTGATTTCCATGCTGGAGAAACTTCCCTTCCGCATTGAGAAGGTGGTGAAACTCATGTGCCACAACCCGGCTCGACTGTTCGACGTGAAGGATAGAGGATTTATACGCCAAGGCTACAAAGCCGACTTGGTGCTGGTGGATAGAAATGCCGAACCTCATATTCTTACCAAGGAGGATGTACTGAGTAAGTGTGGATGGAGTCCGCTGGAGGGACAGAGCTTCCATACGCGCGTGGTACGTACCATCTGCAACGGACATACCATATACAAGGATGGCGAAGTGGATGTAAACTATCGTGGCGAGGCGCTCACGTTCAACCGATAACCGCCGAGGATATTCTATGGAGATTCATACACTTACGTATGCTGTACACCAAGTAACGGAGTACATAAACTGGATTTACTTTTTCCATACGTGGGGCTATGCTCCGGCGTTCTACGGGGTGACGCAGGTTCACGATTGCGTACCTTGTAAGGCGCAGTGGATTGCTTCGTTCGAGGGTAAGGAACGCGAACAGGCTCGGAGTGTCGTGTTGCTCTATGAGGAGGCGCAGGAGATGTTGCGGTGGTTGGACGAACGGTTTACCGTATCGGCTCGCTTTGCTCTCTCGGCTGCCAACAGCGATGGGGACGACTTGGTATTGGAGGGAAATGTACGCCTGCCTTTACTGCGTCAACAGACGCCTAAGGAGGAGGGTGCTTACCTTTGCTTAGCAGACTTCATACGTCCGCTTTCCTCGGGTATTCCGGACCGTATAGGAGTCTTTGTAGCTACTGCGGGTGCCGAGCTGGAGGAGGCGGCTGCAAAGTATTTTCCGGAGGATGATTACAAGCAGTTGCTGGTGAAGACGCTTGCGGAACGACTTGCAGAGGCGGCTACCGAGAGGATGCACCGTGAGGTACGTACACACTACTGGGGATATGCCCCGGAGGAACAGCTGAGCATACACGACTTGCACATAGAGCGTTTTCAAGGTATACGTCCGGCGGTGGGGTATCCTTCGTTGCCGGATCAGTCTATTAACTTCTTGCTGGATAGTCTCATAGATTTTTCGGCTATAGGGGTTAGGGTGACGGAGAATGGAGCGATGTATCCGCACGCTTCGGTGAGCGGACTGATGATGGCGCATCCGCAGGCTCGCTACTTCTCGGTGGGACAGATTGGTGAGGATCAGTTGGTCAATTATGCACGTCGTCGTGGCATCTCTCCTACCGATTTACGTCGCTTTTTGGCAGCCAATTTACCGACAATTTAGTATTAACAAGAGTATTATACAACGATTATGAAATATCTCTACTACATCTATCAGGTGTGCATAGCACTCCCCATTTTTATCCTTGCAACCATTCTTACGGCACTGACGGTGGTGGTAGGTTGCAGGATTGGTAACGGACATTTCTGGGGGTATTACCCGGGTATGGTTTGGTCGCGTATCACTTGTCGCATCTTGTTGCTTCCGGTGAAGGTGGAGGGGCGTGAGAATTTGGAGCCGAATCGTTCCTATGTGTTTGTTGCCAACCATCAGGGGGCGTTCGATATCTTCTTGATTTACGGTTTCTTGAATCGTAACTTCAAGTGGATGATGAAGAAGTCGCTGCGCAATGTGCCGTTTGTGGGCAAAGCGTGCGAGAGTGCTCACCATATATTTGTGGATAAGTCTGGTCCCAAGAAGATTCAGCAGACTTACGAGAATGCACGTAAGACGCTGCGTGGCGGTACATCATTGGTGGTATTCCCGGAGGGGGCTCGTAGCTTTACGGGGCACATGGGGGTATTCCGCAAAGGTGCCTTCCAGTTGGCAGACGAGTTGCAAATGCCGGTGGTGCCGATTACAATAAACGGTTCGTTCAACGTTAAACCTCGTACCAACGATATAGGTTTCGTTCATTTCCACAATCTACGTATGACCATTCACAAACCCATCGCTCCTAAATGTAAGGGTACGGAGAATGTAAAGGAGACGATGGAACAGGCATACGAGGAAGTTATGTCGGGCTTGGTTCCGGAATATCAGGGATTCGTGAAGAATCCGGATCAATAACTACTCTCTTCTCTCCCACGCATCAATGGTGTGTGGGAAAGAGGGGAAAACTATCGTAAACGCCCCAAAGTCCGTGAAGCTATTATTCGGTTTTGAAATCCAAATAGCTCTTTTCATCAAGCTATAAGGCCTTGTAAAATAGTGCATCGCCGACCTTAGGACGTTTACAATTCTACTTTCCATTCTCCTTCAAGATACCATGGCGGTAGGCATATAGGAGTGCCTTCAGCTCCGTAATCTGCTGAGAAAGTTCACGTCCCGTATCGGTATCCATCACTAACATACGGTGCTTACTCATCTCCACTATCTGATGCGTACTCTTAATATCCGTTCCGTTGCGTATCGCCTCGCGTGCCGATGTAAAGGGTTCATGTTGCACTAGGGAGAAACCGCGACTGTGGAATACCAATGTGTATCCGGCTATGCCCGTGGTATTGTGGTAGGCTTTTGCAAAACCGCCATCTATCACCATCAACTTACCATTCGCCTTTATGGGGCTCTCTCCGTTGATGGTTCGCACCGGCACGTGACCGTTAATGATGTGACGATGTTTACCGGTTACGCCAAAGGCATCCATGATGGCATCTACCACTCGCTCGTCGTCACGCAACTTATAGTACCACCCCTTCTGCTCCTCATAGGTAGACTTGTCTTTTAAGAAGTAACGCTCGAAGGTTGCCATCTTCGACTTGTCGAACAACGGTGAATCCTTGCCGCACCACAGATACCAGAAGTAATCCTTGGCAAAGGCTCGTTCCTCTACCGGGGTGTCTTGTGTGAATGCCGAACGTATCACCATACCTATCTTGTGCAGTAACTCCTTACCGCTGTACTTCTCCCCCATAATATCTACCTTTTTTAGCGATCCATCCTCGTTGAGCGGTACACTGGCGTGGAAGAGTAGATTGTTGTTGAAGATGCCATACATACAGCCGTGTGTCAGGAAACAGCGGATGTGCTTCTTGAGCTTGTCGCTCACGCGGAATGAGTGATGCAGACTCTTCACCAGTTCCTCCTCCTCGGGCGTGAGACGATTGGGATGCTCGGGGTCTACCGTGGGGAAGAAGGTGTCTTTCATCTCGTAGTCTATGCCGTTCATGCGATAGACACCACGAGCAAAGTCTATCCCTTCCAACGACTTACGATCCTGCATTCCCCACTCCGGACGTCGGTCTATCATGGCGGCTTCCAGCTTAAACTGAATGATACTTATGGCCTTGTGCATCTGCGCTATGAGGCGACGTGTCTTCTGGTTGTGTGTGGTGTCGTCCTTGTCGAGCTTGGGACCGAAGAGGTCGCAGGGGTCATCGTCGTACACCTGCATAGCAAAGGTAGCAAGCGGCACCAGGTTGATGCCGTAGCCATCCTCCAGCGTTGCCATATTACCGTAGCGGAGGGAAAGACGCAGCACATTGGCTATGCAACAATCGTTGCCGGCAAAGGCTCCCATCCACAGTACATCGTGGTTGCCCCACTGTATATCCAGATTGTGAAAATGACACAACGTGTCCATGATGATGTGCGCTCCGGGACCACGGTCGAACACATCGCCCAGGATGTGCAAGCGATCTATCGACAGGCGTTGTATCAACAGACACATCTCTATGATGAAATCCTCGGCACGACCTATCTCAAGAATAGTGGTAAGAATGGACTCCACGTATCGCTTCTTCGATGCTATGCGAGTGGATTCATGCAGTAACTCCTCTATTATATACGCATAATCGTCCGGCAATTCCTTACGCACCTTGGAACGGGTGTACTTGGCAGATACCGTGCGACACACTTCCACGAGTTGCAGGAGTGTGGTGTGATAGAAGCTGTCCTCCAAGTGACCGGCATCGGCACGCATCAACTCCAGTTTCTGTTCGGGATAATAGATAAGGGTACATAATTCCTTTATCTCGTCGCTCGAGAGGCGACCCTCGAAAAGCTCCGTCACCTTACGTTTTATGTCGCCCGAGGCATTCTTCAACACATGTTGGAAAGCCTCGTATTCACCGTGGATGTCTGCCAAGAAATGCTCCGTGCCCTTTGGCAGGTTCATAATGGCTTGTAGGTTTATAATCTCTCTACTGGCAGAAGCTACATTGGGGTAGGTTCTTGCCAGGAGGCGAAGCAATCGGAGGTTCTGTGGGACTCGTTGCTCCATAGTATCGTTGTTGTCTGTTTCCATGTTCGTCGGTAAGATTGTTTTAAGCACAAAAGTAGCGAAGATAACGCTACCGACAAACAGTTTTCACGCTTTTTTTACCCTTTCAAAGATGTTTTTTCTTTTTTTACTTGTTCATTCCAATTTAATGGAGTATATTTGCAACGAATTAAAATTTGATTATATGACAAAGACCCTTTTCAAGCATCATCACCACCATCATCCTGACGAATAACTCGGTAGGCCGATTGGGTGTATGTGTATGTGCATGAGGGGACACTCAAAACAATATAAGGAGCTTGCCGAGATGTGGTGAGCTCCTTTTTTGTATCCCTCTCCTGTGTGCGCATGGGTTTTTCCATAAGGTATAAAAATAATAAAAGATAAAAGCAACTATGTTACGAATTGCAGTACAATCAAAAGGTCGTCTGTACGAGGACACCATGGCTCTCTTGGCCGAAAGTGATATCAAAGTTAGTTCCGGAAAACGTACACTGCTGGTGCAGTCGTCCAACTTCCCCATCGAGGTTCTCTTCTTGAGAGACGACGATATTCCGCAGTCTGTAGCGGGTGGCGTGGCAGACCTGGGTATCGTAGGCGAGAATGAGTATGCCGAGCGTGGCGAGAAGGTGGATGTGGTACGCCGACTGGGCTTCAGCAAGTGTCGCCTGTCTCTAGCTATTCCGGCGGCAATAGACTACCCGGGACTGGAGTGGTTCGAGGGTAAAAAAATTGCTACCTCCTACCCTAATATCCTGAAGGATTTTATGGATAAGAACGGTATCCATGCCGATATACACGTCATTACGGGTTCCGTAGAGATTGCTCCGGGTATACACTTGGCGGATGCAATCTTCGATATTGTGAGCAGCGGTAGTACGCTGGTGAGCAACAACTTGAAGGAGGTAGAGGTGGTTATGAAGAGCGAGGCACTGCTCATAGCCAACAAGAACCTGCCGGAGTGCAAGAAGAGCTTGCTGAAGGAGCTGATGTTCCGCATGGAGGCGGTGCAGATGGCCAACGACAAGAAATATGTGCTGATGAACGCTCCGCACGACCGTGTGGAGGAGATTGTAAAGGTGCTTCCGGGCATGAAGAGTCCCACCGTGATGCCGCTGGCTACCGAGGGGTGGTGCTCTATCCACACCGTACTGGAGGAGAAGAGCTTCTGGGAGATTATCGGCAAGCTGAAGGCACTGGGTGCCGAGGGTATCTTGGTGCTTCCTATCGAAAAGATGATTCCGTAATAAACAATATAAGGAGATGAAAGTAATAAAATATCCGGATCGTAGCGCATGGACGGAGATACTGAAGCGTCCCGGTATCAGCACAGAGGAGCTGACCGATACCGTGCGCACGGTTCTCGCCAAGGTTAAGGCGGAGGGCGATGGTGCCGTGAAGGAGTATGAGAAGATGTTCGACAAGGTGGAACTTGCTTCGCTGGCGGTTACCGAAGAGGAGATAGACGAGGCAGAGCAACTTATTGATAAGGAGTTGCATGAGGCGTTGGTCTTGGCACATCGCAACATACACACCTTCCACGCTGCGCAGCACTTCGAGGGCAAGAAGATAGAGACAGCTCCGGGAGTTACTTGCTGGCAGAAGTCGGTGCCTATTGAGCGCGTGGGACTTTACATTCCGGGGGGAACCGCTCCCCTCTTCTCTACAGTGCTCATGCTGGCTACGCCTGCCAAGATTGCGGGATGTAGCGAGATTGTCTTGTGTACTCCGCCAAACAAGGAGGGCAAGGTGAACCCTGCCATCTTGTGTGCCGCTCGTGTGGCAGGCGTTAGCAAGATCTTCAAGATTGGAGGTGTACAGGCTATAGGTGCTATGGCTTACGGTACGGAGAGTGTACCCAAAGTGTATAAAATTTTCGGACCGGGTAACCAGTATGTCATGGCGGCAAAGCAAGAGGTTTCTCTGCACGATGTAGCCATTGATATGCCGGCGGGACCGTCGGAGGTGGAGGTGCTGGCGGATGCGTCTGCCAATCCTTCCTTTGTGGCTGCCGACTTGCTGAGCCAGGCGGAACACGGTATCGATTCGCAGGTGTTGCTCATCACAACGCACGAGCCACTCTTGACCGAGGTACAGCGTGAGGTGGAGGCTCAGTTGGCTCAGCTGCCTCGCAAGGAGATTGCCGAGAAGGCACTGGAGAATAGCAGACTGGTGCTGGTGCGCAGCTTGGATGAGGCTCTGGATATGACCAACGAGTATGCACCGGAGCATCTTATCATAGCCATGGAAACTTATGGCGAGGTGGCAGAGAAGGTGCGCAATGCGGGTAGTGTATTCTTGGGTAACTATAGTTGTGAGAGTGCCGGTGACTATGCCAGTGGCACCAACCATACGTTGCCTACACATGGGTATGCCAAGGCGTACAACGGTGTGAATCTGGATACCTTCTGCCGCAAGATTACCTTCCAGGAACTTACCGACAAGGGCATAGAGAGCATAGGTCCTGCGGTGGAGCGTATGGCGGCTGCCGAACAGCTGGATGCACACAAGAATGCTATGACGGTACGACTTACCGAGGTATTAAACAAAAAGAATAAGTAAAGCCATTTAATCGATAAGATATGAAAGCATTACAAGAATTGGTTCGACCGAATATTTGGTCGTTACAGCCTTACAGTTCCGCACGCGACGAGTATCAAGGTGTGGAGGCAAAGGTTTTCCTGGATGCCAATGAGAGTCCATACAACACGCCTAAGAATCGTTATCCGGATCCTCTGCAACTGGAGGTAAAGAAGGCATTGGCTCCGGTCAAGAAGGTGAACCCGGAGAACATCTTTCTGGGCAATGGTAGCGACGAGGCCATAGACTTGGTGTTCCGCGTTTTCTGCGAACCTAAGGTGGACAACGTGGTGGCTATCACACCTACGTATGGTATGTATCAGGTGTGTGCGGAGATTAATAATGTGGAGTACCGCACGGTGGAGCTGAACGCCGACTTCCAGGTGGAGGCGGACAGCTTGTTGGCGGCTACGGACGAGCATACGAAGGTTATCTTCTTGTGTACGCCCAACAACCCCACGGGCAATCTGCTAGACCCGAAGGAGGTGGATAAAATATTGACGGAGTTCCAAGGCATTGTGGTGATAGACGAGGCTTACAGTGAGTTCTCCGGACAGCCATGCTTCCGTCAGCAGCTCTATAAATATCCCAACGCCATCATCCTGAATACCTTCTCCAAGGCTTGGGCTTCCGCCGGCATCCGACTGGGTATGGCGTTTGCAAGCAAGGAGATTATAGGACTGTTCAACAAGGTGAAGTATCCTTATAATGTAAACTTTTTTACTCAGTCCGAGGCTTTGAGAATCTTGGATCGTCAGGCGGATGTATCCAAGTGGGTGGCACTCATCATTGGGGAGCGTGGTCGCATGATGGAGGCGTTCTCCGTATTGCCTATCTGCGAGAAGGTGTATCCCACGGATGCCAACTTCTTCCTGGCTCGTATGACGGATGCCAACGCCATCTACCGATATTTGGTGAACAAAGGGGTGATTGTGCGCAATCGTAGCAAGGTGACGCTGTGCAACAACTGTCTGCGCATCACCATAGGCACGGCGCAGGAGAATGCCATCCTGCTGTCGGCACTTCGCTTATATAAACCGGAACAATGAAACGAATACTTTTTATAGATAGAGACGGTACGCTCATAAAGGAGCCTGCCGATGAGCAGATTGATAGCTTTGAGAAGCTGCAATTTGTACCGGGCATGATTAAGAATCTGGGGTTCATAGCGCAGCATCTCGACTTTGAGTTGGTGATGGTGAGCAACCAGGATGGTCTGGGTACGGAGTCTTTCCCGATGGATACTTTTACACCTGTGCAGGACTTCATTCTACAGACGCTGGAGAACGAGGGTATCCACTTTAGTGCGGTACACGTGGATCATCATCGTCCGGAGGACAATAGTCCCATGCGTAAGCCGGGAACGGGTATGCTTACGGCATATCTGGAGGCGGCTAAGCAGGGCACGCTGGATATGGCAAACTGCTATGTACTGGGCGATCGTGAGGGCGATGCTCAGTTGGCTCGTAACCTGGGTTGCAAGGCGCTTATTCTGAACAATCCCGCCCTTACCACGGTGGAGGGCAAGGGTAGCTGGACGCCCACTGCCGTGAGCGATGGGCAGGTGCGCTACGTGGACAGTTGGGCTACCATTGCAGAACTGTTGTTTGCCGGAGAGCGTTGTGCCGAGGTGCGTCGCACTACACGCGAAACGGACATCTACATACGTGTAAACCTAGAGGGAAACGGTACGGCAAAAATTCAGACGGGGCTGGGGTTCTTCGACCATATGTTGGAGCAGATAGCCAAGCATGGTAACATAGACTTGGAGATTACGACAAAGGGAGATCTGGAGGTAGATGAGCACCACACCATAGAGGATACGGCGCTGGCACTGGGTGAGTGCTTGCTTACGGCACTGGGCAATAAGCGTGGCATAGAGCGTTACGGTTACTGTTTGCCTATGGACGATTGTTTATGCAGCGTGGCGCTGGACTTCGGAGGTCGTCCATGGCTGGTTTGGGATGCTGAGTTCCACCGTGAGAAGATTGGTGAAATGCCTACGGAGATGTTCCTGCATTTCTTCAAGAGTCTAAGCGATGCGGCAAAGATGAATCTTAACATCAAGGCTGAGGGGACAAACGAGCATCACAAGATAGAGGGAATATTCAAGGCGTTTGCACGCAGCCTGAAGATGGCGGTGAAACGGGATATATATCATTACGAATTACCATCAAGCAAAGGAGTGCTGTAAGAACAGCACTCCTTTTTTAGTCTTAAAAAAAATTGGGGACACCCTCAAAAGAGAATGTCCCCCTCACACTAAAATTTTGTAAACATCGAATCGTGTGGAAACTTTATTTCTTTACTCAGCCGGCGTAGCAGGTTGAGTCTCGGGAGCTGCACTCTGCTCAGCCTTGGCCGGTGTAGACTGCTTATCGGCAGCGTTACCCTCCTCGGCAGAGGAAGCTGCGAATCCCGGAATGTTGTTCGGGTTGGTAGCGTTCTGCTCTACGGACTGCATCATGATAGAATCGGAAGAAGAGCCGGTGGGAAGCACGTGCGAAATAGCAACGGCAAACACAACCATAAGAGCTGCCAATGTCCATGTTAGTTTCTCAATGATGTCGGTTGTCTTGCGGACACCCATGATTTGATTAGAAGCGGAAAAACCGGATGCCAAACCGCCACCCTTTGACTCCTGAATCACTACGATTAAGATCATCAGAACCGCTGCAATCACAATTAGAATTTCTAAAAATGTGTACATGTCTTAGTATATTTATTTCTTATTTGTTATTATCAATTTTTCCAAATATCTTATTTGGTCTGCAAAGTAACGATTTTTTTTCGGATATTTCAAGGAAAGTTTACGAATAATTTCAATTGCCTTCAAATATCTGCCCTGTTTTATGTAAATTGAGGCCAAAGTCTCGGTAAAAATGCCATCATCGGCATCAACATCGAGTTGTGGCTCCAAAACGGGTTCATACATTTCTTCGTCTCCAAGATACATTCTATCGTCGCTTTCGTGCTTCTCCAAGAAACTGTCGATGAGTCCTTGTCCCTCCAACGGTACGTCTGTAACATCGGGCAAGGAGGTGGACTCTACTTGCAAGAGATATTGCATATAATCGGTCGTTGCTTCCAGTGGCGATGGTGTCCTTCGCACCACTGCCGGTTGCTCCGTTGGTGCTACTTCCGGAGCATCGTTATCTGCTGCGTCGGTTGAAGTAGTATCGAGATGTTCTTCGGATATAGCCGTGCCAACCTGATTGGTGGTGGCATCTACCGGTGTCTCATTCTCCTCCGGAACAAAGCTGATGACATCTCCCGGTTGCAGGGTTTCACTCTCTGCCTCTACAGTAGGTGCAAGGACAGGATTGCGATTGTCCTCTTCCTCCTCGGCGGGGACAACGGGATAGTCGCCTACCGGAGTGTTCTGCATGAGGCGATAGAGTACTTTTCTATCAAAGATATAGAGCGCCGATATGTGGAGCTGCTCCTCGAAGCGTGGATCGTTCAGTCGCTTTAGGTTCTGCAAATAGAGCAGGTGTACCACCTGGAAGTAGGGGTACTTCACCATGAGCTCCTCCAGGTACTTCAAGGAGAAGGCATCCAGTGTCTCGGGGTGCTGTATGTATTCTGTCAGTTTCTGTATCATACGCTTACCAGTTTGCCACGGTGGCATTGAATATTTGATCTACGATATCTTTCACCATCTGCGTTACCAACTCCTCCTGTACATCATTAAGCTGCTGAGAAGAATCGTACTCCTGTGTAGCGGAGAACTGACGCTCGAAGTCTTCCGTATGGTTGGCATTGTTGGTGAAACGCACGTTTACCGTCATCTTCAACTGTGTCTGCGATGAATATCCGGAGGCAGACACACCCTTGTTGTATTGATCGTATGCCACTATTTCACCCGCTATCACCATATCGCCGTTACGCTTCACCTGCTGGAGGCGTGTCTGCGAGGCAAAGACATCTGCCAGACGGTTATTGAATAGGGACTGCATGGGTGCCCACACATACGTGGAACGTATAGGAAAGTCGTTCAATTGTATGGTTTTCACCTTTGTATAGTCGATAGACGCACCATTGAACTTATACGATATGCTGCACGACAACAGGATGCCTGCTGCCGACAGTATAAGTGCGCCTGCCGTTGTTTTATTCATAATCCGCTGTATCCAAGCCATATATTTTTATCTTTCTGAAGAGCGTCCGCTCCGGTACTCCTAAGTCCAGTGCTGCCGCTTTTTTATTACCATTGCAGCGACGCAGTGCCGCTACTATATCTTTTCTACTCACCGTAGCAGACTTCGCTACCGGTGCTTCCTTTTCCGGTGCTTCCTTTTCCGTTTTTTCTTCCACCGGTTCTACAGATAGCTCCGTTACCTCTTGTGCATCGGCCTCCTCGGCATCTAAGTACTCCTTGGCATCCATGCTAAGAGAGGTGGAGACAGGGAGCAACTCGGTAGTAGCAGTGGTCTGCTCGGGGATAAACCCCAGCTGTTTTTCCAACGTATCTACCCTCTTTCCCAAGTCCTTCAATTTTTGCGAAAGGGTGGCAAGCATCAAGAAGATGTGCTCACGTTCCGTTTGATATTGTGGATCGCTACCTTGCTGTTTGTCACCGTATTCCAGTGTGGCAATCTCGTGTCCGATACTAACATCCGACACAAAAGCGTTGAGTTTCTCCGGAGTGATGATACGCTCCTTGGAGATAACCGATATCTGCTCCGTAACGTTCCTGAGCTGACGGATGTTGCCCGGCCAGGGATAATTAATAAGTCGTTCCATCGCTTCGGGAGTGAGTTCCACCATAGGCATATGGTAACGCTCCGACATCTCGAACGAGAACTTGCGGAACAGCAAGGGGATATCCTCCTTACGTTCACGCAGTGCGGGGATGCGTATGGGAACGGCACTGAGACGATAATAAAGGTCTTCGCGGAAGGTTCTCTTCGTCACCGCCTTCATCATGTCAACATTGGTAGCTGCCACGATGCGTACATCGGTCTTGCGTACCTCGTTGCTACCCACACGTATGTATTCGCCGTTTTCCAGCACACGCAGGAGGCGTGCCTGGGTGGATAGGGGCAACTCTCCTACTTCGTCGAGGAAGAGTGTGCCACCGTTGGCTGCTCCGAAATAGCCTTCGCGCTCGCCTATGGCTCCGGTGAAGGCACCTTTTTCGTGACCGAAGAGCTCGGCATCGATGGTTCCCTCGGGGATGGAGCCGCAGTTTATGGCGAAATATTTCTTGCCTTTGCGACTGCTATTATCGTGTATAATTCTTGGAATCACCTCCTTACCAACACCACTCTCGCCCATAATCAATACGGAAAGGTCGGTATTTGCTACTTGCAGTGCGGTATCCAGGACTTTGTCCAGAAGTTCGGATTTACCCACGATTCCGTAGCGTAATTTAATATTTTGTAAGCTCGATTCCTGCTTCATTCTATTTTATCTTCGTTTTACCGATTCAAAGGTACGAAAAAATTTAGAGATTGTACGCATACAACATCAGAATTTTCTATAATGTAACCTTTTTTCTCCTTGTGTGAGCCACATAGCATCGTCGTCAAGATGTTCTATGCCGTATCGTTCGCTCAGGTTGTCTATATAGAAGACCCTTAGCGTATCGGCGGTGGTATAGTAGGGATTGGTGTCATCGGCGGCGTTGGCAAAGTGGTAGATAAACAGAGAGTCGGAGGTGTGATTGTAATGGGCAAAGACGGTCAGGTGCGTGGTATTGCTTATGCAGTAATACTCGGCTATGCCTCTACGAAAACCAAGGTAGAGTCGCTCGCTTTTCACCTCTCTCACAGGAGATTGTGCATTCTCTTGTACGGACACTAGTTGCCAATTGCCGTCCAGTTTACCGTCGTTAGGGGCTTTGTCGCAGGCACCGATAACGCCTACGAGTAGCGTGCAGACAAGGGTTTTTACACCTTTTATGATGGATTTCTGTTTCATCGTTTGCTGTTTTTAGATGGAGTGACGGTAAAATGTTTGGTCACACTCAGTTGTACTCCCAGAGAGCGTCCGTAGATGCCTCCGTAGTCGTAACCCACGGCACAGAGCCAGTCCATACAATAGCGGGGGACGGTGTATCGTACCTCACCCATCCAGGAGTGTTGATACTTCACCTCCTCGAAGGGGGTAGCATAGGTTCCCCAGTTCTCGCTGTAGGTGTAGAGCATACGGTAGTGCAGATTGCGTACCGGGTCGCCACTTATACCTATGTGACAGGCGTTTATACGGTTATTCATAAATTTGAGATTTCCGTTGGTGTTGTAGATGGGCGACGTTATCAAGGGGTTGCCTATGGACATTCCCCAGTGTTGCCATCCGGGATAGGAACCGTGGTTGTAGTAATTGTCCTTGCCGTAGATGCCTTGAGGCATATTGGAGGACTTATCATGATACACAGGACCGGACTGATCTTTTGTTGTGATATGCTCGTAGACTATGTGGTTCAAGTACTTAAAGCGTGGCAACTCTATGTCAAGTCCCCCCAGATGATCGTAGATGCCGTACTGTATGAAGAGCATACTGTGATCTTCGAAGAAGCGTTCGCCGTACAGTCCTACCTTTAGGTTCTTACCATGATATTGCAGACGGAAGTTTGTACTTCCCAGCACATTGCCCAGAGTGTTCTTATAACCGCCGTCGGTCATGTCGGAACCGGACATAAAGAGTACGTCTACAAGGTTCTTTAGACCTGTGCTCGGTGTATAGCTGGGGAGATATACGATGTTACCGTTGGCGTTATCGTCGCCCCAGCGGGTGACGTACATATTGTATAACTTACCGCCAAACTGCTGACCTATCTGTGCCCCGGCCTCCAGAGTGAGGGGGAATTTATCCTCCTTACCAAACTTCCAGAAGAGTTGTTTCTCGTGATAGAGTACCTTCTTGGCATAGCTAGCATGGTTGGTTGTGTTGTTCTCCTGCCAGTTACCATCGGTAAAGACACCTCCGGAGAGTGTAAACTTCCACTTCCACCATCCCTTGGTTCCGGGGAAGGAGAAGTAGTCTACATCCAGGCGCACCTGCGGTATGGGACGTGCATTGATACCCATGCATAAGTTACCGGTAGTCAACTCCTTGGTGCGTAGCAGCGGTTCTTGTTCTCGGCTACCCACCGTCAAGGTGGCAGCCTTATAGTTGAGGGCTACGTAGGCTTGTTGCACAAAGAAGTCGGACGTGTTGTGCGTGGCAGCTACCACGTCCAGTTCATACCCCCATCGCCACACACGATCCGAATCGTTTGCCAACGCACGTCTCAGAGCGGCACGCATATAGCCGGAATTGGGTTCTACCGACTCCACTCCGTACCGATTACTGCTAAGCCAGAATGGAGCGTTATCGCCATCTGTCTGGGTGGTAGACAATTGCACATCCGCCTCCACACCCTGCAAAATGCCGGGTGTCTGTGCGATGGCTTCGAGTGCCACCATCCATGCAGCAGAAAGGAGTGTCCAAGTCTTCATCTTATCCATGTATTGTTTATTGCAGTAAATCGGTCAATTCTGTTAACGATTCTATGGTGGCGTCGGGCAGACTTTCGTCTACGGTCTCGCTTCCCCAACCCAGTCCTTTTATCCACACGGCATGGCAGCCTATGGTCTTGGCGGGTTGTATGTCTTTGGAGAAAGAATCGCCCACCACAAGTACCTCATCGGCGGGGAGATGGAAGGCTTCTACGCCAAGCTTAAAGATGGCGGGATCGGGTTTGCGCACGCCCACCACTGCCGATTCTACCACGTCGCTGAAGTAGGTGGTAAGTCCAAACTCCTCCAGTACGGTGTGTATGTTGCCATAGAAGTTGGTTACCAGCACCAGGGGATACTTCTTGACGAGTGCTTCGAGCACCGGACGATGTCTGTCTACCGTCTGCTGCACGTAGTTATGGCAGTGGCGCACTATGTGGTTTCCCTTCTCTGCCACGGGATAGTCGGCAGGGAGTAACCCGTTGTCCACCAAATAGCGCAACTCTATCTCTACCTTGGCTTCCAGCAGATGGAAGAAGGTGAAATCGGGCTGCACAATGGGGGTACGAGCCAACGTGCGTTCGCCGTGTACATAGGCATCGCGGAACGGCTGTTTGTCCACCGGCACTTCGGCATCTCGATACCCTGCCCAGAGCACTTCGCTCCAGTGTATGGCGGGTGTATCTATGGTGCCTCCGTAGTCGAAAATTATACCCCTTATATTCTTTAAACGATTCATATCCTTATTTATTGTCTTTTGATTCAGAATGATTGCCCACTTTCATGAGTGCCATGCCTATAGCGGTGAAGATGATTTCGCGTACCCGGCAGATGATGCCTATGAAGACACCGTAGCTTGCGGGGATGGCCAACTTACCTACGGACATGGCAAAACCGCCTTCGCGTCCGCCCACTTGCATGGGGATGAAAAACAGCATATTGGCAAACAGCGAGGTGAATGCCATGATGAGTATGCAGCGCAGGAAGGTGACGTCGCTGTGAAATATCATCAGTATGAAATACACCTCCAGGCAACTGGCTATGCGACCTACAAACTCCAGCAGCATGGTGCCGAAGAAGGTGGTGCGACTCTGCGAGTGCAACTCGGTTATCTGCCTGTCTATCTGTTCTATGCTCTCGCTATGCTCTTCCCGGAATTGTCGGAAACGGCGTTTCGCAAAGGGGATGTGCAGGCATAGGTTCAGGATGTTCATCACAAATCCCGTGCGGTAGCCCACCATAAAGAAGTAGAGTGCCAAGCTGCACAGTACGCCTACCACGGTGAGCAGGATGCCCATGAATACATCTACCTTCTCGGTGAAAAGGTAGAGGAACACGGAGGAGAACCAGAACAGTATATGGCAAAAGGTGTGCATCATGGTGAAGAGTATCACCGACGAAGAGGCACGCTTACCTCCTACCCTCGGGGCGAGTTCCATAATCTTATAAGGCTCGGAGCCTACCAGTCCGCCGGGGGTGGCGCTGTTCAGGGCAAAGCCTGTGACCATAATCTTGTAGAGCCACCAAAAGGAGAAGGGGACGTTGCCCGAACTCTTGAGTATGAGCCACCAGCTACAGGTGTTAAGCATATAGAGTACAGGCCATAGGGCTAGAATGGCTACAAACCACCACCCTGCCGTACACAAATCGTGCCATACCTTTGCCCACGTTACATCGAACGTTAGCAGCATGATGACTACGGCTGCTATGCCAAACAGGAAAAATATATTTCTATACTTCTTCTTCACACTGTTTCCTTTCTTCTTGACGGTTGGGACTGCCGTGCCAATAGGCGCACCATGGCGGCTGCGGCATCTTCGCTACAGATGGAGAATGAAGGCCAATCGTTGAAGTCTATGATGCGGAAATCGCCCTGCTGACTCACAATAGCATCGCCTCCATAGATGGGACAAGAGAGCACATGGGCAGCACGGTGACAGGTTTCCTTAAAGGTCATCTCGTCCACATCGTACCCCTTGGGCACACCGTTAATGCGCTCCAGTCCATACTTTCCGGCACGTATATCGGGACGGTACCAATGGAAGAAATCGGTGCCTTCCACGCCGTAGAACTTTACGATGTCTCCCTTGAGATGTTCGCTCACCACCACCTTGGTGATGCCACGGCGAAACATATCTCTACCCTCTCGTTGCAGTGCCTCTACATCCTCGCAGTAAACCACATCGTTGGATGCCTGCGCACAAGCATCGGCTCGTTTCAGCCAGCAAGCGGCATCCTTGCGTACTTGCCACTGTTCGCACAACAACTCAAAGCCCTCCGGCGTGTCCACCATAGAGGTAAGCGGCATAGGTATGTCGTGCTGCATAAAGAGGTCGGTCATGAGGTAACGGTTGGCATTGCGTATGCCCGCCACCGGGTTCAGCACCTTCACCCCCTTTGCCTCCTGCACCTGCAAGTAGTCCAGTGTCTCCTCGCCACGTGCCATGGAGAAAATCACCTCGGCTGACACTTTATTATTAATAAGGTGTGCCGCATCTACCATAGAAACCTCCGCCCCCTTGGTACGCAACTGCTCCACCAGTGTCGACAATATATTCAGGTCCTTATCCACCGAATTGGGAGAGAATCGTTCCTCCCGTTGTACACACACTACCCTCATGCTTGTCCGTTTAAGTATTCCTCCGCCTTGGCTATATCGGCAGCGTGATCCACATCGAGAATCTTCCCCATGGGATACGCCTGCAAGCGACAACCGTGTGCCACCAGTCCACGCTGGAACTCACGCATACGCACCTTACCGCTCGCCATGCAGTCACGGAGCACCTCTATGGCCACCGGGGTGAGGCAGTAGATACCACCCGAGATGTACTTACACTCCGACGTCTCCGCCACCTCACTCGCCCGGAACTTATCCAACGTATCGTGAAATCCCGTGATGCGTCGATGTTCATCGGTGCTCACGTAGAGCGGAGATTCATCGTCAATATAGTCGGTCACCGCCATCATACCGTCGGCTCCGCTCGTGCGGAAAGCCTCTATGTATTGGGCAAACTCCTCCTCGCGGAAGATGGTGTCCACCGTTGTCAGGCAGAAGGGACCATCGGCAAGATAAGGAGCCAACTCATTGAAGCTGTGCATACTGCCGGCAGT
>CAYOKO010000007.1:0-27219 GCA_964404555.1 uncultured Bacteroidaceae bacterium
TGGTTGTTCACCGCAAGACGGGAGAGATAGAACACAGAGAGGCTTTCCAGAACATTATGGATTACTTCTCTGACAAGGATGTATTCGTGTTCAACGATTCGCGTGTGTTTCCGGCTCGCCTCTATGGTAACAAGGAGAAGACGGGTGCTCGCATTGAGGTATTTCTGTTGCGTGAGTTGAATCCGGAGTTGCACCTGTGGGATGTGTTGGTGGATCCGGCACGTAAGATAAGAATAGGTAACAAACTGTACTTTGGTCCGGACGATTCGTTGGTGGCCGAGGTGATCGATAATACTACTTCGCGCGGTCGTACATTGCGTTTCTTGTACGATGGTCCGCACGATGAGTTCAAGAAGACGCTTTACGGACTGGGTGAGGCTCCGCTGCCTCGCTTCATTAAGCGTCGTTCGGAGTTGGAAGATATGGACAACTTCCAGACGGTGTTTGCCAAGAACGAGGGTGCCGTTACGGTGCCTATGGCGGGTATGCACTTCTCTCGTCAGCTCATGAAGCGTCTGGAGATTATGGGTGTAGACTTGGCGTATATCACTATGCACTGTGGATTGGGCAACTTCCGCGAGATAGATGTGGAGGATTTGAGTAAGCACAAGATGGATAGTGAGGAGATGCACATCTCGCAGGAGGCGTGCGATATTATCAATCGTGCCAAGGATGGCGGTCATAAGATTTGTGCGGTGGGCACCACGGTTCAGCGTGCGCTGGAGACGGCGGTGAGTACCGATATGCACGTAAAGGAGTTCAACGGATGGACTAATAAGTTTATCTTCCCGCCTTACGACTTCTCTGTGGCCGATTCTATGGTTGGTAGCTTCTATCAGCCGGAGAGTACCATGTTGATGCTTACGGCGTCTTTCGGTGGCTACGAGTTGGTTATGGAGGCGTACAACCAGGCGTTGAAAAATGGTTATCTCTTTGGTTCTTACGGAGATGCTATGTTGATAACTGAGTAATGAGTAAAGTATATTTTAGTCTGGGCAGCAACTTGGGCGACCGAAAGGGCACTCTTTTGCATGCGCTGGATTTAATGGATAAGCGGATAGGTTCCCGTTTGGGACTATCCGCTTTTTATGAAACGGAACCGTGGGGCTTCGAGTCGGAAAACATCTTTCTGAATGCGGCGGTGGGGTATGAGACATCGCTTACGCCACAGGAACTTCTGCTTGTGACGCAAGAGATAGAGCGTGCTTCGGGGCGTACGGAGAAGAGTCACCATGGTGTCTATGCGGATCGTCCGGTGGATATAGATCTTCTCCTTTACGACAATCTTATTTTAAAGGAGAAGGGATTGGAGCTTCCGCATCCTCTCATGCATAAGCGAGATTTTGTCCTGCGCCCTTTGGCAGAGATTGCGCCCACGTTGGTACATCCGGTACTTAAGAAGGATATGTTGACATTGCTGGCGGAATTGGGAGAATAAAATTATCTCCCAATCCACGCTTCGGGATTCAGCTTCGTGGTTTCCTTGCGGAGCTGGAAATGCAGGACACAATTACCCGAACCATCGTCTGCAACGGAACCCAATACATCGCGCGCATTTACCTTGGCACCACGTGAAACGTTGACCGATGACAGGTTGCAATACACCGATATGTAACTTCCGTGACGCACCAATATATTCTTTGTACCTCCCATCTGGAACACCGCACTTACCTCGCCACCGAAGATGGCACGCGCCTTTGCCCCCGATTTACCTACGTAGTTCACACCCTTGTTGTCCAACTGCACATTGCTAAGACCCGGTACATTGTAGGAGCCAAAGCGACCGGCTATAAAGTAAGGACCCGTAATAGGAACCGGTAGACGACCGCGGTTGCTCTCGAAATTTCCGTTCAACTTCTGGTCCTCCGTAACAATAAATCGGTCCATTTTATCCACCTTCTCTGCCGGTGGCAACGATTCCGTGGTTGTGGTTGTATTCTTCTTCTTACCGGAGGTAGCATTATTGGCGGTAGACTTCTTGCTGTTCTTACCGGAAGCCGCCGCTGCAGCTGCCGCCTGTTGCTGTGCCTTCGCCTTGCGAGCTGCCTCCTCCTCGGCACGACGTTTTGCTTCGGCAGCTCTACGAGCCGCCTCCTGACGAGCACGCTCCGCCTCGGCACGTTTGCGTGCCGCCTCTATCTCCTGAGCAATCACCTGTTCTATCTTGGCATCCAGTGCTGCTCCCTCTTTACGTTTCTTCGCAATCTCGTTGGATAACTGCTTCTTCTGTTTCTCCAGGTTTTCAACAATTTCCTGTTGCTTTTGCTTGTTCTCCTCCAAACGAGCCTTCTCGCGCTCCCCTTCGTTGGCAAGTTGCGTCTTCTCCGTCTTCATGCCCGTAAGTTCCTCGCGCTTCTTCTCCACTTCTTCCTGCTTCTTTTCCAACTTCTTACCCTCTACACGCATAAAGGTAGCATACTCCTTAACGTAGCGCATACGACGATACATCTTGGAAAGGTTATCCGCCGAGAAGATAAACACTATCTGGTCCTCCACCACACGGTTTTGGCGCATATACTTCACCGAATGTTCATACTTACGTTTGCGATCTGCCAACTCTGCTTCCAAGTGACGCAGCTCGCGATCTGCCCGTTCTATCTGGGCATTCAAGTCCTTTATTTCCGTATTAATCTGCTGTACATACTTATCTTGCTCCTCTATCTGTCCGTTGAGAGCCGCCACCTGCATGAGCTGTGTTTTTACATTCTTGTCTGTCTTCTGCAACAACGTTTCCGATGCGCTAATCTGTTTCTGCAGTGCATCCTTCTGTCCCTGCAGTGCCTTTACGCTTTTACTCTTGCGTGCCTCGGCAGCATAGGCATTGTTTTCCTTGTCCTTGCGTGTCTGCGTAGTGCTACGCTTCTTGGCAGTGCCGGAGCTTTTTTTTACTCCGGTACTCTTCTTGGTTGTTGTGGTGGTACGTGCCTTCGTGGCGGTACCGGTACGCTTCTTCGCATTGCTTTGTGCCGTAGCCGTGAGGGTCATTCCCACGAGGAGCAACAAAAGCATGGCGGCTTTCTTTATCATAGTCCTTTCAGTATGTTGATAAGTTTGTCAATGGATATCTCCGTGTATTTACTCTTGTTGAGCGTGGTGCGGTCTTCCCAACTGTCGTTCTCTTTTATGTCGCTCAGTGCCAACGTACAGGTTATCTTCTTGTCGTTGCTTGTAATGACCAACTCTATGTTGTGCGGGAATTTGGTGGAGAGTGCCGAACGAAAATCGGAGTATTTGCAGGCAACCTGCACACGTTGTGTAGAGGAGCTACCCTCTACGTCGGTCTCGGTCAGCTTGTTGTCGGTGGTGTTCACCAGGAAGGTATAGCGCAAGCCCACACCTCCCGTGCAACTCAGTTCCGCTACGTCGGTTTCCGGCGAACTCATTTTATAGAGATTGGCATCTACCTCTCCCGTCAGTGTAGGTTGGAAGAGTTGGTTGCGGAAGATGGCTTGTAGGGCATAGAACCCGAGGCCGGAGGTTTGCAGGAACCCGGTATCCGAGTAATCGGCTTCGGCATATCGGTGGTTGTAGCGATCTACCAGCAGTACCTTTTGTGTGGTAATCTCCAGACGAGCTACCTCCATGGCACCCAAGAAGGGATCCTTGAGTAGGAGTTGGATAACGTCGTCCTGCTTCATGCGCAACTGTCCACTCGTAGTAAAGTCCTTGCTCCCGGTGGTAACGGTAAACTTAACTTTGGCTGTAATCGCCTTTGCTTTACTGTACTGACTCTCCACATTCTCCACCAAGACTTCCGTATTCTTAGGTAAATCTCCCGTGGTGGTAGAGGCAATCTGCTTGCTTGAACGACAGGCCGACAGCGCCATCAAGAGGGTGAAAAAGAGAATTGTCTTTATATGTTTCCGTATCATTTTTTCCAATATTTACGTGTTCTTATTTTCTTTCGGAGCAGCGCTGTAGACTCTATGGACTCCGCAAGACTCCAGTAGTGTACGGCGGTATCCGGTTCTCCGCATTTATAATAAATATCGCCCGCATGCGAGAAGATCTCCGGATTTACGGCAATCGAATCTGTCTCTTTATCGGCTCCTATAGCCTTGTCGATGTAGCGTTTGGCATCGTCGTATTCACCTTTCATAAAGAGAATCCATGCATAGGTGTCCAGGTAGGTTGTGTTGTTGGGTTCTGCCTTTATGACACGGAAACTCATTTCCTCCGCCTTATCCAGGTCGCGGTTCTCCTCGGACAGATAGTAGGCGTAGTTGTTGAGGCATCCTATGTTGTCGGGGTTATAGGCGATGGATTTCTCATAGGAATTGAAACACAACTCCTTCTTATTCATGCTGTAAGAGATGTCTCCGTAGAGTGCATACATATCGGAAGACAGCGAACTTAGGGTGTTTTCCGTGATGTATTCCAGTCCTTTTCCACAGATGTCGAAGGCCTCTTGCTCGCGGTTCAAAATATAGTAGGCGTTGGCAAGATAGAAGTAGAATTCTATCTCTTCGCGGTTGTAATCGAGTGCCGGCAGACAAATCTGAATGGCGCCTTCATAGTCGTTGCGTTTGAGTGTTGAACGCAGCAGATAGAGACGAGCCAAGGCGTTGTCCGGTTCCACCGAGAGAATATGTCGGTAGATGGTTTCTATGCTGTCGGCGGGTTGGTTCTTTACTTCCATGTAACTGGCAACAAAGAGGTGCGTATCAGCCTCCTCGGGCAGTGCTTGCAGGACTTCGCGGAAGGTGCGAATAACTTGTACGCTGTCCGAATCGTGCTTGATGGCATAGTCTCGCATGATGTTGCAGCGAATCTTAAACTGTAACTGCGGATTCTTAAGCAATTGCATACTTGTGATGTAGGCAAGAGAGTCCTCGTTGTGATCCGTGTAGTAGTCTAGTAGGGAGAGGCGTGCCGATAGGTTGTTGGAATCTTTTTCCAATATCTCGTTGTACAATTGGAGTGCTTTCTCCTGCTCATTGTTCGATTCGTACAAATTACCCAGAATTACCTGATATCTATCTTCCTCCGGGTACTCTTTGATGAGGGCGTTTATTTCTGCATACGCATTATCCATCTGCTTCATCTGTACGTACATACGGAATTTTTCCATGGATATCTCCATGCTTTTCCCCTCGCGCTCCTCCATAGCATTGAGCATTTCAATGGCTTTGGGGTATTGTCCGGTGTACTGATACAGTGTTACGAGTCGACTGTATATCTCCTCCTTCTCCGGATAACGCTTGTACAGGTTTTCTTGTACGGCAATAGCCAGCGGTACGGTGTCCAGGGTGATATACATATCGCTAAGTGCCTGATTGTACCAATAGTTGGTTGGCTCCAACGCAACGGCACGTTCTAGATAGTCGGCGGCTTTCTGTGTGTTGTACAGTGCTGTACCGCGTGCCTGATAGAAGGTGGACAACTCGTACAAGAGTTGGGCGTTGGTGGAGTCTATAGTATAGCAGTGCTGCAATAATTCATAGGCAGCGTCGTACTCCGATGTTTCCTTTTGCAACATAGCTTCGGCAAAGGTGGCATCGAAGCGTGCTTGGTCGTTGGATGATAATGTCTGCTTCTCTATTTGGGGAAGGGAGAGTACGGTGTTTTGTGATGCCGTAGTCTGCTTGTTGGATGAACACGCCCAGAAAAGCATAGCCCCCAAAAGAACAGAAAGAAACGAAGCTCTCATGTATCTCTTATTTTTTACCGGTGTGACCAAAACCACCGCATCCTCGTTCCGTTTCGTTGAGTTCCTCAACCTCTACCCACTCAGCTTGTGCGTGTTGGGCAATCACCATCTGCGCTATGCGCTCTCCATCTTCTATGCGGAATGCCTCGCCGGAAAGGTTTACCAAGATGATGCCTATCTCTCCGCGATAGTCTGCATCGATGGTTCCGGGTGAGTTCAGTACCGTGATGCCCTTCTTAATTGCCAATCCGCTACGCGGACGAATTTGCGCCTCGTATCCTTGCGGGAGAGCTATATAAAGTCCGGTGGGGACGAGTACACGTTGGAGGGGTTCCAGTACAATCGGTTCGTTGAGATTTGCTCTTATGTCCATGCCGGCAGATTGTTCCGTGGCATAGGAGGGAAGTGCATGATGTGACTTATTTATGATTTGAATTTGCATATCGGTCTATTTGCTAATTATAATACACTGCAAAAATACAGATTTCCGAGCATATAATCCTCCTTTTGCATCAAGAATCCATCCTCTTTTATATTAAAATAAGGTTTTCTACGCTTTTCCCGTGGCAAAAAGGTGTGCGGTATCGATTTTTTTGAGTAAGTTTGCCGATAAATAAAATATGTATACTATGAATTGGTCGCAGTTGATATCTGCCAAACGTTTGGGGCAGGAGCATACTACCTTAAAGAAGGAGGAGCAGCGTACGGAGTTTCAGCGGGATTATGACAGGCTGGTGTTTTCGGCACCTTTCCGCCGGTTGCAGAATAAAACGCAGGTGTTTCCGTTGCCGGGAAGTGTTTTTGTACACAACCGACTGACGCACAGCTTGGAGGTTTCGAGTGTGGGGCGTTCGTTGGGTGCCGATGTGTCGCGCTTGCTTTTGGAGAGGCATCCGGAGTTGCACGATACGGGTATCCGAGAGATTGGTACCATTATTTCTGCTGCTTGTCTGGCACATGATTTGGGAAATCCGCCTTTCGGGCATTCCGGTGAGCGGGCTATCAACTCCTATTTCTCGGAGGGTAAGGGGCAGTCTTTGCGCTCTTATGTGGAACCGAAGACCGGCAACCGACTGACGGAGCGGGAGTGGAACGACCTTACGCACTTTGAGGGTAATGCCAATGCTTTCCGCTTGTTGACGCACCAGTTTAAGGGGCGTCGTAAAGGCGGTTTCGTGATGACCTATTCTACGTTGGCTTCTATTGTGAAGTATCCTTTTCCCTCCACGTTGGCAGGGGAGCATGCTAAGTTTGGGTTTTTCTGCTCGGAGGAGGAGACGTATCTCAAGATAGCCAAGGAACTGGGACTGGCTTCCGAGGAGGTGCAGACGGGTGACCGCAAGTTCCCACGCTTTCCGTTGGTCTACCTGGTGGAGGCTGCAGACGATATCTGCTACGAGGTGATGGATATAGAGGATTCCTTCAAACTGAAAATTTTATCTTTCGAGGAAACACGTGAGTTGTTGCTTGGCTTCTTCAGCGAGGAGGAGAAGCAAACCATACTGCAACACTTGCAGGGGGTAACCGATTTAAGTGAACAGGTGAACTGTTTCCGTTCCTTTGCCATAGGTAAGCTGGAACGCTCTTGTGTAGAGGTGTTTGTGGAACACGAGTCGGAAATCCTTGCCGGAACCTTCAAAGGCGAACTCATAGAGCACGTACATCCGCAAGTGAAAGCTGCATACGAACACTGTGTAGCAACCTCTTTCAAGAAAATATATTGCAGTAAGGAGGTGGTGGACATAGAGTTGGCCGGTTACGAAGTTATCAGCACCCTCCTCAATGTGTTGATACAAGCCGTACTCTACCCCGAGAATGCCTATTCCCGTATCTTGTTGAATCGCATCCCCTCCCAATACGAAACAGATGCGCCCACGGTTTATGGACGCATCATCTCTGTACTGGATTATGTTTCGGGTATGACCGATGTCTACGCACTGGATTTGTATCAGAAAATCAAGGGTATGAGTCTACCTATCGTCTGATTTCTCCTGCTGTAGACAGGGAGTCTTACTTCTTTTTATCTTCGTAGAAAACCTTATTGGCACCCGAGGTAATAACCACTGCTTCGGGGTGCTTAGAGGCAAAACTGTCTATATGGCGCACGCGCTTCTCCTCCAGCATCTCGTCGATGGCAATGAGGATGCCGGTTTCCTCCACATCGCCGAAACCGTAGTTGATGGCGGTGCCGAACATCTTCATCGTAGGGGAGAGACCCATATAGGCGTTGACCAGAGGCGGAATATTGAAGCCCAACTTACGTACCTCGCGGTTCAGGATCTTGTAGTCTTCCTTGAACTCGTCCTCGCAGAAGAGCTTACGGAGTTCCTCCTTATCGCAGTCAATCTCAAGCGGTTTCTTAGGGATAATCAATCCCTCTTTGTCGCCAAAGTGCTTCTGTAGGAAGTACAGAATCATGTTGCGACCGTAGCGATGGAAGGAGGGATACATGGTCATCTTGCCAAAGAAGTATTTCACCTCCGGCATAATGACGGTGAGGGCACCCAGTCCGTCCCACAGGTTGTCCAGTGCAAACAAACTCTTGCTACCGTTCTTGCGAGTGTTCTGATACTCCAATGTCACAAAGGAACGACCCAACTCAATGGTGTACGGCATATATTCCTTCATGAATTTCTCCGAGAAGTTGAACATATGGGAAGTAGCCAAGTGCGGCTGTCCCTCGGAGTCCACCTCCACCTCGGAGCCCAGCAGATAACGGTATCCGCCGATAATCTCCTTTGCCTCCGGGTTCCACACAATCAGCTGTTTGTACGGATTCTCGCAGGTGTCAAATTCATCTAAGTCCAATTCCATTCCCGTTCCACCGCCACCGGCGCGGAACGCAATCTCGCGCAAACGACCGATTTCTCGCAGTACGTTGGGCGAATCTTGCCAGGTTACAATGTATATTTCGTTATGACTCTTATTGGTAAATCTTAATCGTTTCTCTTCTGTGAGTTCCTTCTCCAGAACCTCGACAGGAATAGGATCAATTATCTTTTCCATTATAGTATATGTTGAAACTAAGCTAATTTATAGACAATGTCTTGTACGTATTGTGCCCATTGGGTGGGTGTTTTCGATTTGTCGAACGTCTGCCAGGGGATGGGTTCGCCTATGGTTACCCGGAAGGTTTTGTGTAGGTTCTTGTGCATCTCGTCGGGCAGGAAGAGCATGGCGAGGTTGAACTTGAGTCCTATACGTTTGCAGAGGTTGGCTATTCGGTAGAAGCGGTTGGAGTTGCGTCCCTCGAAATGAATGGGGACAATATCTCTTTGGCTCTCTACGCTCAGTGTAATGCAGGATTTCTTCCATGGAAGGTCGCGAATTACACCGTTTATTTTGCGTGAACACAATCCGGCGGGGAACATAATAATCTGGTTGTCCGAGTGGAATGCCTCGTGCAGAATCTCCGGTAGGTTACGTGCTTGTTTGCGTTTATCCAGGTTGGTACCGTTGATGGGCACGCACAGCGGAGCTAGTCCTTGCAGATTCATGAGGAGGTCGTTCACCAGATACCGCACCTTCCCGTCGTACTGTTTACCTATGATGGAACCCAGTGTTACGCCATCGAGTCCGCCCAGTGGGTGGTTGCTCACAAAGGTGTACTTGCCATCGGTCGGTGGAAAGTTCTCCGGATGACGTATCTCGATGGTGGCATCGAGGAATTCTATGCAGTAGGTGCAGAAGTCAACTCCCTGATAACCTTTTTCCAAACAAGTGTTCAACCAATCCTGATGTATCAGTTTTTTGAGCGCATTGATGAGAAAGTTCGGGATGTAGCGGTTGTTTTTTCCCGCTTTCTCTCGAACAATCTTATCCAAGTCAATATACTTTATTTGCTCTTTCGGTATACGTTGCATCTTTTACAATTCTTCTATTTAGATGCAAAAGTAGTTAAACTTTGCGACTTTATCGAATATCTTGCAAAAAAAATGGCTGAAAAGTGTGTTTTTATCTCTTCTCCCGGCTTGCAATGCGACGTATGTGGTGCTTAAGATAGGACGAATTTCTTGTTGTTGATAACGTAGATACCCTTAGGAAGTCCGCTTAGGATATTGGTACCTTTGGTAAGTCTGAAAGTGCAGTAGAATGCACCGGTCTTTCGGTAAACGGGGAGAAACTGACAGACGTCGCTCTGAACGAACAGTTTGCTTCCTTGAATCTTTATAGAAACCGGCTTGGGACTTGTTGCCAATCGCTTGGTAAAATCCAGCTCTACTTGCGGAACATACTTACCTACGGGGGTGCTTTTGCTGCTATCTGCTCTCAAAACCAATGGGAAACAGAACAGCAAAGTCAGTGCTGCAAATAGAGTTGTTCTGATGTTCATAGTGCATTTTATAATTTTACGCCGCAAAGTTACGATAAATTAAACAAATAACCATAAGAATTTTCTTAAAAATTGATTTTTGATTTCTTTTTGTCTATAAAAGTAAAAAAGAGAGGCATCGAGGAATGGGTTGGTGCTTGCGTTTTCGGGAAAAATCCCCCACCGATTCTTTGCTTTTATCTTAAATCTTGTTCTTGTTGAATTTCAAACACTTATAAATTTACGCAAAATTATTTTTCATTTTCGTGAAAAATAAATGGAAACTTTTGTGGGGAATTGTGGAGGATTTATTAATTTTGCAAGCGGAATAGATTATATAAGAGGTAGCGACACGTGAGATTTATAGGAAACATAGACGCGAAGACGGACAATAAAGGACGTATGTTCTTGCCCGCAGCCTTTCGCAAGGTTCTTCAAACGAATCTTGAGCAGACGTTGTATCTGCGTAGGGATGTGTTTGTTGACTGTCTGGTGTTGTATCCTGAATCCGTGTGGAACGCACAGGTCGATATGTTGACAGCGGGGTTAAATCCCTTTGATCGTAAGCGTAAGGCGGTGCTTCGTCAGTTTGTGGCAGATGCGGAAGCACTTACGTTGGACGGTAACGGTCGCATACTCATACCACATCGCTATTTGGAAGCGGTAGGCATAGAGCAGGATGTGCGATTTATAGGCGTAGATAACACCATAGAAATCTGGGCACGTGACAAGGCCGAGGCGATGGTGGCGGATGCGGAAAATACGTTGGGCGATGACTTGGAGTCTCTTTTTGTGTCGCCGGGTGAGTAATGAAAGGTGTGCTAAATAGGAAATTGGATATGGAAGAAGTACAATATCATGTTCCCGTTATGCTGACGGAGTGTATGGAAGGATTGAATATCCGTCCGGACGGGGTTTATGTGGATCTAACCTTTGGTGGTGGAGGTCACAGTAAGGAGATATTGCGTTTGTTGGGTGAGAAGGGACATCTCTACTCCTTTGACCAGGATGCGGATGCGGAACGTAATGTGCCGGACGACCCTCGCTTCACCTTTGTGTACAGCAACTTCCGCTTTCTAAAACGCTGGATGCGCTACTATGGCGTGGAGGCAGTGGACGGCATCCTTGCCGATTTGGGTGTTTCCGGTCATCATTTCGATGAGGCGGATCGAGGCTTTTCCTTTCGCTTTGACGGTGACTTGGATATGCGCATGAACCAGCGTGCTGCCATGACGGCAGCCGATGTGCTGAATACCTATAGTGCCGAGAAGTTGGCATCTATCTTTTATATGTATGGAGAGTTGAAGAACGGTCGCAAGTTGGCGGCTGTCATCGAAAAACGTCGTCAGGAGCGTCCTTTTAAGAGTATTTCCGATTTCTTGGAGGTGTTGAAGCCTATGTTTGGCAGAGAACGTGAAAAGAAGGAGATAACCAAGGTGTTTCAGGCGCTGCGTATAGAGGTGAATCGTGAGATGTCGGCTCTGGAGGAGATGCTTGGAGCAACTGCCGAGGTGCTGCGTCCCGGAGGTAGACTGGTGGTTATGTCCTACCATTCGCTGGAGGATCGCATGGTGAAGAACTTTGTGAAGGCGGGAAACATCTCCGGTAATGTGGAACAAGATTTCTACGGAAATGTGAATGCTCCTTTCCGCAATGTGGGCAAACTTATAGTGCCTACCGAGGAGGAGATAGCACGCAATCCGCGTAGTCGCAGTGCCAAATTGCGTGTGGCGGAACGTAATGATAAATGATAACGGGGGTAAAGGTTATGGCAGAACAAGAGGAACTGAAGCAGACGGTTGATGCGACGGAAGATGAGGTGAAAACAGATTCCGCCCTCAGTGCCGTGGAGCAGTTTGTGAATCTCGATGAGGAACAGGTACATCAGCTCGATTGGAAAAGCATCGTGGGTGGTGAATTTTTGAACAGTAAGTTTGTGCGTAAGCAGATAAAGTTGATTCTGCTTATCGGTGTCTTCTTGTTCTTCTATATCGGTAACCGCTATGTCAGTCAGCAGGAAATCATTGAAATAGCCCAGTTGAAGGAACAGCTCAAGGATATAAAATACGATGCGCTCACGCGCAGTAGTGAGTTGACCGAACGCAGTCGGCAGAGTCGTGTGGAGGACTACCTTAAAGAAAAGGGTGACAGCTTGTTGCAAATCTCCACGGTTGCTCCGTTCTTAATCCGTGAAAATGAATAATATATTGGTGTTGTCGTAGTTATGAGTTCAGAAGGAAATAAAAAGTATACGCAGATATATATGATCTTTGCGTTATTGATGTGTCTTATGGGTTTCGCTGTTGTAGTGAAAGCCGGATACACCATGTATGTAAAGAAAGGGTATTGGGAAAAAGTGGCGGAGCGATTCGTAAAGGAGAATGTCCCGGTACCGGCGGTTCGTGGTAATATTCTTTCGTCAAACGGTTCTTTGCTGGTGAGCAGTTTGCCGGAGTACAAAATCTTTATGGACTATTGCACTTACGGTACGGACAGTGTACGTCGAGAAAAGGAGTACTTGGTGAAGGATACAGCACTCATGCGTAGCTTGGATAGCCTGTGTTTGGGACTTCATCAACTATTCCCCGACAAAAGTGTTGGGGAGTTCCGAGAACGAATTTTGGAGGGACGGAGACTAAAGAAACATCACTGGAATATCTATCCGCACCGCATCTCCTATATAAAATATAAAGAGGTGAAACAACTCCCGTTCTTCCGACTGGGAAGTAATAAGAGTGGCTTCCATGTGGAGGAATATCGCGAGCGTAAGAAACCGTTCGGCAGATTGGCCGGTAGAACACTGGGTAGTGTTTATACGGATGCACAGATGGATTCCGCTCGTTTCGGTTTGGAGCGAAGTTACGATTCCTTGTTGTGCGGTGAACCCGGTGTCGTACACCGTCAGAAGGTGTTGGGAAAGTACTTGAGTATCATGGATAAGGAGCCGATAAACGGACTGGATATTGTAAGTACTATCGATGTAAACATACAGGATGTGGCAGAGAAAGCACTCCGCGAGAAATTGGAAGAGATAAATGCGGAGCGTGGCGTTGCCTTGGTTATGGAGGTTGCCACGGGTGAGATAAAGGCCATCGTCAACCTCTCTCGCCTGGATGACGGAAACTTCTATGAAATACAGAACCTGGCAGCCACGAACTTGAAGGAACCCGGTTCTACCTTTAAGACCGCCTCTATGATGGTGGCTCTGGAAGACGGTTATGTACACAGAGGCGATTCTGTGGACGTGGGTTGCGGTGTTATGAAAATGCATGGTCGCGATATGAAAGACCATAACTGGCGTAGAGGTGGATACGGACGTATCTCCGTAGATCAGATATTGATGTATTCCTCCAACGTTGGTGTAAGCTACCTTATAGATAAGTACTATCAGAAAGATCCCGATAAGTTTGTACGAGGTTTGAATCGTTTGGGCGTAGGAATTCCATTGCACATTCCCTTGGAGGGAGCGCACGAGCCTCGCATTCGTCACCCGAACAAGCGCAACTGGTGGAAGACCACGTTGCCTTGGATGAGTATCGGTTACGAAACACAGCTCACGCCATTGCATACTCTTACTTTTTACAATGCCATAGCCAATGGCGGAAAGATGGTACGTCCTAAGTTTGTTAGGGCTGCAATGAAGGACGGCGAGATTGTTCGCGAGTATCCCACCGAGGTGATAAAGGAAAAAATCTGTTCCCAGCATACGCTCGATGATATTCAGGTGATTCTGGAAAAAGTCGTCAGTGAGGGCTTGGGTGCCAAAGCCGGTAGTAAGTTGTTCAAGGTTTCCGGTAAAACCGGAACGGCACAGGTTTCACAGGGAGCGGGCGGTTACAAGACCGGTGTCACCCATTACATGGTGAGCTTTGCCGGGTACTATCCATCCGATAATCCGCAGTACAGTAGTATTGTGGTGATAGAGAAGTCCGGTTTGCCGGCATCCGGTGGCGGACAGTGTGGTCCGGTATTCAGTAAGATTGCCCATGCCATCATGGCAAAGACCCTACATCGTGAGGTGGAGGAGGCAAAGGATACGTTGCATAGCTTATATCCCATGGTGAAGAGTGGCGACTTGCAGGAAACGGATGCAGCACTGAACTTCTTGGGACTTCCTTATAGCGGAGCGTCCTCCAAGTCGGCATACGGCAGTACCACTATGGTGCAGGGCAAGTATTCTCATGCCAACCAAAGCGTGCGTAAGGGATATGTCCCCAATGTTATCGGCATGGGAGCACGGGATGCCGTCTTCTTGTTGGAGAAGGCAGGCGTAGCCGTATCTCTCTCCGGTAAGGGCAAGGTAAAGAGCCAGAGTTTGCCGGCTAACACTAAGGTGACTGCGGGCATGAAGGTACATATAGAATTGGAAATATAGAATTGGAAATAAAAAACATAGATATGAAACTGGAGAATCTTATCAAGAGAATAAAGCCTGTAAAGGTTGTGGGCAGTGTCGACGTAGAGGTTGTAGACGTTGCCATTGATTCTCGTGAGGTAAAGGCAGGGTATCTCTTTTGTGCGGTAAAGGGAACTCAACGTGATGGACATACATTTATACCGGACGTAATCGCCAAGGGTGCAGTAGCAATCCTGTGCGAGGATCTTCCGGCAGAGATACAAGAGGGTGTTACCTATGTGCAGGTAAAGAACTCGGAATATGTAGTAGGCGAGGTGGCAACCGTTATGTATGGCAATCCTACCGATCGCTTAATCTTGGTGGGCGTAACCGGAACGAATGGTAAAACGACCATTGCTACTTTGTTGTATCGTATCTTCCGTAAGTTGGGTTACAAGGTAGGACTTTGCTCCACCGTTTGCAACTATATAGACGATGAGGCTATCCCGACAACGCACACCACTCCCGATCCGGTGACACTCAACCGCTTGTTGGGTCGTATGGCAGACGAGGGTTGTAAGTATGCCTTTATGGAGGTAAGTTCTCACTCCGTAGCACAGCGCCGCATTGCCGGACTGAAGTTTGCCGGAGGTATCTTTACCAATCTTACACGCGACCACTTGGACTATCATAAGACCTTCGAGAACTACCGCGATGCCAAGAAATTGTTCTTCGACCAGTTGCCCAAGGATGCCTTTGCCATCACCAATGTGGACGACCGTAACGGCATGGTAATGGTGCAGAACACCAAAGCCACCGTCAAGACCTATTCACAACGCACCATGGCAGACTTCAAAGCCAAAATCTTGGAGGAGTCCTTCGAGGGAATGGCACTCGATATCAATGGAAAAGAGTTAAGTGTCTTCTTTGTAGGACGTTTCAATGTAAGCAACCTTCTGGCTGTTTATGGTGCAGCCGTTATGCTGGGTAAATCTCCGCAAGAGGTTCTTATCGCCCTAAGCACCCTCACCCCCGTGAACGGACGCTTCGAAACCATGCGTTCACCACGCGGATATACCGTAATAGTAGATTACGCCCACACCCCCGATGCACTGGATAATGTCCTGGGAACCATCAACGAGGTGTTGAACGGTAACGGCAAAGTCTACACCGTCTGCGGTGCCGGTGGTAACCGTGATAAAGGAAAGCGCCCATTGATGGCACAATCGGCAGTGGCACAGAGCGACTGTGTGGTGATAACCAGTGACAATCCTCGTTTCGAGGAACCTCAGGATATCATCAACGATATGTTGGCAGGACTCTCCAAGGATCAGAAGGAGAAAGTCATCTCCATAGTAGACCGCAAAGAAGCCATCCGCATGGCTTGTAAGTTGGCACAGAAAGGAGATGTTATTCTCGTAGCCGGTAAAGGGCACGAAGATTACCAAGACGTGAAAGGAGTGAAGCATCATTTCGACGACCACGAGGTGGTACGCGACGTATTTGAAGGCGAGGCAAAGTAACGAACCCAAAACAAAAAATGTAGATACACATTATGTTATACTATCTGTTTAGATACTTAGAGACTTACAATATCCCGGGTTCCGGAATGTGGCAGTACATCTCCTTCCGCTCCCTCTTGGCGTTTATGCTGGCACTATGCATATCGGTAGTGTTCGGTGAGTACTTCATAAAGTTTATGCACCGCAGAAACATCTCCGAAACGCAGCGTGATGCCTCCATCGATCCGTTTGGCGTAAACAAGAAAGGTGTCCCCTCTATGGGCGGACTGGTTATCATTCTAGCCATTCTAGTTCCGTGCCTGTTGTTTGGAAAGCTTCGCAATATCTATATGATTCTGATGATTATCACCACCGTATGGTTGGGCGTTTTGGGATTTCTGGACGACTATATCAAGGTGATACGTAAGGACAAAGAGGGACTGCATGGTAAGTTTAAGATTGTAGGTCAGGTGGGACTAGGATTCATTGTAGGACTCACCCTCTACCTCAGCCCCGAAGCCGTAGTACGTGAAAACGTAACCACCCTGCGAAAGGGAACCGAAGTGGTGATACACAAGAGTGAACCCGTTAAGTCCACCAAGACCACCATCCCCTTTGTTAAGAACAACAATCTGGATTACACCGAGATGATGTCCTTCTGCGGCAAGTATAAAGATGCCGCCGGATGGGGACTGGTAGTACTCGTAACCGTACTCGTCGTAACCGCCGTGAGCAACGGCTGTAATCTCAACGACGGTATGGATGGAATGGCCGCCGGCAACTCCGCCATCATAGGTGTTGCACTTGGAATACTCGCCTACGTCTCGAGTCACTTGGAGTACGCCAGTTACTTGAACATCATGTATATACCTCAGTCGCAAGAATTGGTGGTAGTAATTTGTGCCTTTGTAGGAGCCCTCATTGGATTCCTGTGGTACAATGTGTTCCCGGCGCAAGTCTTTATGGGCGACACAGGTAGTCTAACCATTGGTGGAATCATCGCAGTGTGCGCTATCATCATCCACAAGGAGTTGTTGGTGCCCATCTTGTGCGGTGTATTCTTGGTAGAGAGTTTGAGTGTTATTCTGCAAACACAATATTTCAAGTGGGGAAAGAAGCATGGACGCAAACAGCGAATGTTCAAGCGCACCCCTATACACGACAACTTCCGTGTATTACCCGGTCAGTTGGATAGCGAATGTAGCTATATGTTCAAGTCCTGGCCCAAGCGTCCTGCCCACGAAAGCAAGATAACCGTACGTTTTTGGATTGTAACCATCTTGTTGGCTGCACTCACTATTATAACTTTGAAGATTCGATAAAACATGAAACGAATAGTATGTTTAGGAGCTGCCGAGAGCGGCGTGGGAGCTGCCATTCTGGCACAAAAGAAAGGCTTTGATGTCTTTGTATCCGATATGGGACAAATAAAGGACAGCTACAAGCGTATGCTGGACGAACACCAAATAGCATGGGAAGAAGGACACCACACCGAGGCGTTGATACTCAATGCCGATGAAGTGGTGAAGAGTCCCGGTATCCCCGATAATGCTCCCATGATTGTAAAACTACGTGAGCAGGGCACCGCTATTCTCTCCGAGATAGAGTTTGCCGGTCGCTATACCGATGCCAAGATGATTTGCATCACAGGAAGCAACGGTAAGACCACCACCACCACACTCCTGTACACCATTCTCAAGAATGCCGGCTACAACGTAGGACTGGCAGGAAACATAGGTAAGAGCCTTGCTCTCCAGGTAGCCGAGGAACAACACGATTGGTATGTCATAGAGCTCAGTTCCTTCCAGTTGGACAATATGTATCAGTTCCGTGCCCACATAGCCATCTTGTTGAACATCACCCCCGACCATTTGGATCGTTACGATTTCAAGATGCAGAACTATATAGACAGTAAGATGCGTATTCTCCAAAATATGCAATCCGACGACACCTTTATCTACTGGTCCGAGGATCCCGTGGTAACGGTAGAGCTGCCCAAGTATAATGTAACCGCACAGGTATCCCCCTTCTCCGTAGAACACAGCGAAGGTGTAACTGCCAGTGTAACCGGCGGCGTATATCGCATAGGCGGTGCAACCTCCTTTGAAATGCCTCAAAGCGAATTGGCACTGCCCGGTGTACACAATCTCTACAACCAATTGGCAGCCGGCATCGCAGCTCGTGCGGCAGGGATAGACGATGCAACGCTGCGCAATACCCTGCACACATTCAAAGGTGTAGAACACCGCCTGGAATATGCCGGAACCGTCAATGGTGTACGCTACATCAATGATTCCAAAGCAACCAACGTAGATGCCTGCAAGTATGCCCTCGAGACCATGCCCGATGCATCAACCGTACTTATAATAGGAGGTAAGGATAAAGGAAATGACTACTCTCTGATTGCCGACCAGGTGAGACGTAAGTGTAAAGCCCTCGTTTATCTGGGTGCCGATAACGCCAAGTTGCACGCCTACTTCGACAGCTTCGGTCTTAAAGTGTACGATACACACAGCATGAAGGAGTGTGTTGAGGCTTGTGCCTCCTGCGCCGTATCCGGCGACAGCGTACTGCTGAGCCCCTGCTGCGCCAGCTTCGACCTCTTTAAGAATATGGAAGACCGCGGCGACCAGTTCAAAGGGTTGGTAGCAGCTATGCAACAGAAGTAAGAACGGAATAAAAGAATCAAGAAAGGAACTACATAATGGGATTTTTTCAACGCGATATCTTTAAAGGAGACAAAGTAATATGGATGATATTCTTCTTCCTATGCTTCATTTCCGTCTTGGAAGTGTTCAGTGCTGCCAGCACGCTCACCTACAAGAGCAACAACATCTGGAAGCCAATCGCTCAGCACGTTCTCTATCTAGGCATAGGAACCTCCATGGTGATATTTGTACAAAATATCCCATGTCGCTATTTCAAGTTGATAGCCGGCTGTATTCTTCTTATCATTCCGGTACTTTTATACACCTCTATAGCCGGTGTGTCAGAGAATGAAGGAACGCGATGGTTAGACCTTTTCGGTATCCGATTCCAACCATCGGAGATTGCCAAAGGAATACTTGTTGTCTACACGGCAGTGGTATTGTCTCTTGCACAGAAAGAGAAAGGCGTTGATCCACGTGCCTTTTGGTATATAGTGGGAGGCTCGGTTTTCGTCTGTGGTCTTATTATGACCGAGAATCTCTCCACGGCAGTCATGCTCTTTGCTGTCATCTGTATGATGATGTTTATCGGTCGCATACCGTTGATACAACTGGGAAAGATGTTTGGTACCATCGCCATAGTCGGAATAGTGGCAATTGTTTTTATTTCCACTTTGCCGAAGGAAACCCTTGTCGGCACCAAGTTACAACGTTACAATACCTGGGTGAGTCGTGTCAAAAACTTCTCGGAAAAGAAGTCCGTCGTCACCCCCGACTCCTTCGATATAGACAAGGATGCCCAGATAGCCCACGCCAACATAGCCATAGCCTCCGGCGGTGTGCTCGGCAAGATGCCCGGCAACTCCGTGGAGCGTGACTTCCTGGCACAAGCCTTTTCCGACTTTATCTTTGCCATTGTGATAGAAGAGTTAGGATTGGTAGGTGGTGCAGCCGTAGTAGTTCTCTATCTCATACTCCTCTTCCGAGTGGCGCAGATAGCCCGGAACTGCAAGAACAAGTTCCCAGCCTTTCTCGTCATGGGACTTGGTCTCTTATTAGTAACCCAAGCCCTTATCAATATGATGGTTGCCGTAGGATTGTTCCCCGTTACCGGACAGCCCCTCCCACTCATAAGCCGAGGCGGAACCTCCACAATAATCAACTGTGTTTACGTAGGCATGATTCAGAGCGTATGTCAATATGCAAAGAAAAACGACGAAGTGAAGACTACGGAAGAATCCGTTCAACCCCTGGCAGCAACCCCCTTATAGTGTTTTTTCGGAAAAATAGATAAGAAAAAAAGGGCATTATAGCAAAAATATTGCTATCTTTGTCCGAAATTTAAGAATAGACGATGCAAGACAAATTACGAGTCATAATAAGCGGCGGTGGTACCGGCGGTCACATTTTTCCGGCAGTATCCATAGCCAATGCTTTAAAGAGAATGAATCCGGAGACGGAGATCTTGTTTGTAGGCGCACAAGGACGCATGGAGATGCAGCGCGTCCCCGATGCCGGATACCCCATTAAGGGGCTCCCCATCTGCGGCTTCGACAGAAAGAATATGCTCAAGAATATAAAGGTGCTGTTCAAAATATGGAAAAGCAGACGAATGGCACGCAAGATTATAAAGGACTTCCGCCCCATGGTGGCAGTAGGAGTGGGCGGATATGCCAGCGGTCCTACACTCAACATGGCAGAGCAGATGGGAATCCCGACGCTCCTGCAGGAGCAGAACTCTTATGCCGGCGTAACCAACAAACTGTTGGCAAAAAAAGCCGGAAAGATATGTGTCGCATACGAAGGAATGGAACGCTTCTTTCCCGCCGATAAGATTGTGATGACCGGAAACCCCGTTCGTCAGAATCTCTTGGAGACCACCGCTACACGCGAAGAAGCCCTTGCCACCTTCTCTCTCTCACCCGAGAAGAAGACCCTGTTGATAGTGGGCGGTAGCCTAGGTGCCCGCACCATGAACGAAAGTGTCCTCTCACACTTGGAGGAGATAAAGAACAGCGAACAGCAGGTAATATGGCAAACCGGAAAGTACTACTCCAAGCAGATACAAGAAACTCTGGCAAAGACCGGCAAACCGGACAACCTGTATGTAACCGATTTTATTTCGGACATGGGCGTAGCCTACAAGGCAGCTGATTTGGTTATCTCACGTGCCGGAGCCGGTAGTATCTCCGAGTTCTGTCTGTTGGGCAAACCCGTCATTCTGGTTCCCTCTCCCAATGTAGCAGAAGACCATCAGACCAAGAACGCCTTGGCCTTGGTGGACAAAGGTGCCGCACTCTATGTAAAAGATATAGAAGCCAAAGAGAAGCTGATGGCACTAGCCATGGAAACCGTGCGCAAAGAAGACGCACTCCGGGTGCTCAGTGACAATATCCGTAAGATGGCGTTCGAAAACTCAGCCGACGTCATAGCCCAGGAGGTCTATAAGTTGGCTATTCAGTACAGAGACAATAAGAAATAAGAACATGGAATTGAACGAAGTAAAAGCAGTCTATTTCGTAGGAATCGGCGGCATAGGCATGAGTGCCATTGCCCGCTACTTTCTGAATTTAAATATACCCGTCGGCGGATATGATAAAACCCCGTCCGACCTTACACGCAAACTGGAAACCGAGGGCGCGCAGATACACTATGAAGAATCCGTAGAGCAGATAGCCGAGGTGTTCAAGAACCCCGCCAACTGTCTGGTAATATATACCCCCGCCATCCCGGCAGAACATGCCGAGTTGGTCTATTTCAGAGCCAACGGATTCGACATCCAGAAGCGAGCTCAAGTATTGGGCACCTTGACCAAGACCCACAAAGGAATGTGCGTAGCAGGTACTCACGGAAAGACCACCACCAGCACCATGGCAGCACATCTCTTTCACCAAAGTCATGTGGATTGCAACGCCTTCTTGGGCGGAATCAGCAAGAATTACGGTACCAACTACATTCTCTCCAAGGAGAGCGATTATGTTGTGATAGAAGCCGATGAGTTCGACCGCTCCTTCCACCACCTGCGTCCCTACGCCACCGTAATTACCGCCACCGACCCCGACCATCTGGATATCTATGGAACCAAAGAAGCCTATTTGGAAAGCTTCGCCATATATTCCTCTCTGGTGCAACCCGGTGGAGCCTTGATTATTCACGAAGGTTTGGAGATGAAAGCCCGTCCGCAAGAAGGCGTCCGCGTCTATAGCTACGGACTCGAAAGCGGCGATTTCCACGCCGAAAACATACGCGTAGGCAACGGCGAAATAGACTTCGATTTCGTCTCCCCGTTTGGCAATATCAAGGATGTACGTCTGGGCGTACCCGTACACATCAATATAGAAAACGGCATTGCAGCCATGGCATTGGCACAGATAGGCGGCGTAAGCAACGAAGAGATAAAAGCAGCCATGCCCACCTTCCGAGGTGTAGACCGTCGTTTCGACTTCAAGATTAAGAACGATAAAATCGTCTTCTTGAGCGACTACGCCCACCACCCCGAAGAAATACGTCAGAGCGCCAAATCCATAAAAGAACTCTATGCCGACCGCAAGGTGACGGCTCTCTTCCAACCCCACCTCTACACCCGCACCCGCGATTTCTATCGCGAGTTTGCCGATAGCCTATCCCTGCTCGATGAGGTGATACTCGTAGACATCTATCCAGCCCGCGAAGCCCCCATACCCGGAGTCACCTCCAAGTTGATATACGACAACTTGCGTCCCGGCATAGAAAAGCAAATGTGCCACAAGGAAGATGTACTGCATTTAGTGAAAGAACGCAACTTCGACGTACTCATTGTACTCGGAGCCGGCGACCTGGATAATTATGTTCCCGAAATAACTCGAATACTCGAAAGCAAATGATAAAGAAGATACTGCTTTTGCTCTGTCTGTTAGGCTTTTTAGTCTATCTGATACTAGCCATCACCTGCTTCAATAAGCCGGACAATGACCGTGTGTGTCGCAACGTAGAGCTTGTCATCGAGGACAGTGTACAAGCAGGCTTTATCGATGCAAAGGAAACCATGGAACTCTTAAAACGCGAAAAGGTGTATCCCGTGGGAAAGAAACGTGCCGAAATCAACACCCGTCAGATAGAGAATATGTTGCTAAAGAATCCTTTTATAAAGGAAGCCGATTGCTACATAACCTCCGGCGGCGATGTTGCCATTCGTCTCAAACAGCGACTGCCCGTGCTGCGCATCATGGCAAACAACGGTGAAGACTACTACCTAGACAACACCGGACACATCATGTCGCAAAGTCGGTACGCCGCCCATCTACCCGTTGCCACCGGCTATATAACCGCCGATTATGCAGAACGTTATCTGGTGGACATAGCCAAGGCACTGAAGGAAGACGCGTTCTGGGACAGTCAGGTAGAGCAAATAAACATTCTCAAGAACGGCGAAGTAGAATTCATTCCCCGTGTGGGCGACCACGTACTCTGTATGGGTTCCCCCAAGTATGTGGAAGAAAAGCTCGACCGTTTGAAAGAATTCTACAAGAATGTTCTGCCACAAGTAGGATGGAACAAGTACGAAAGCATCAATCTCGAGTTCGATAATCAAATAATATGTAAGAAGAAAAAGTGATATAAGATGGTAGACGATAAGGACTTTGTAGTAGCCATAGAATTAGGCTCGTCACGCATATCGGGTGTTGCCGGAAGGCGATGCCCCGATGGCAGTTTTGAGGTATTAGCCTTTGCCGAAGAAAAAGATTCGGCGTGTATACAGAAAGGCGCAGTCTTTAACATAGAGAAAACCGGTAAATGCGTAAAAAGCATTATCGACCAACTGGGCAGCACGCTCGGTTGCAGCATTTCGCAAGTCTATGTAGGCGTAAGCGGAAAATCGCTCCGTACGGTACGCAACCGTATCTCCCGTACGTTGGAACCGGAGACGGTAGTAACCAACGATATTGTCGACAACTTGCTGGATACCAATCTTAACACAGGCTATCACGACCAATCCATCCTGCACGTTATCTCGCAAGAGTATAAGGTGGGACAATCCTTCACCATGGAACCCGTAGGCGTTCCGTGCGGACAGATTGACGGCGACTTCCTCAATATCATAGCCAACAATAAGCTTATATCACTCATAGAAGATAGCTTCCGTTCAGAGGGTATTAAGGTAGTAGGAGAGTTGATTGCCCCGCTGGAACTCGCCAACGGAGTACTCACCGACAACGAAAAACGCAGTGGATGTGTATTGGTAGACTTCGGCGCACAAACCACCACCGTGTCTATCTACAAGAACAATGTCCTCCGTCACCTCGCCGTTATTCCGCTAGGAGGAAACAATATAACCAAAGATCTGTGCGACCTCGGTATGGAACAAGATGAGGCCGAACGCGTCAAGATTAAATCGGCATCCGCCTACACCGATATGAGTGAGATAAAAGGCGATGACGTTGTAACCGTCACCGCCGAACGCACCGTGAGTCGTGCCGATTTGATAGATATTGTTGAGGCTCGTATGGAAGAAATTCTCGACAATGTATCCGAACAGATAAGCGTAGCAGGACACAATGCCGACAGTCTCATAGGCGGTATGGTAGTAACCGGAGGTGCCAGCAATATTAGCAACCTGGCAGCAGCCATCGAGGAGCGCATTAAAATAAATAAGGTGCGTTTTGCCAAGACGGTAACCAACAGCATCAAGGGTAAGATACCGGCACTCAGTGCCAAGGACGGTGTCTACTGCACCCTGATAAGTTTGATGATGGCAGGAAAAGAAAATTGTGCCGCAGCCCCCATCGTAGAGGAGGTAGTGGAAACACCGGCGGAAGAAAAGAAAGAAAAAGAAACTCCGGCAACGAGCGATGTCGATAAGACAGAAGGAGAACAAGTTGCCGCAGCAGCCGCTACCGGGTCGAATGAGGAAAAGGAGTCCGGAAAGAAAGACCCGAAGAAACCCGGTGGATGGTCAAAGTTTGTGAGTGGTTTTACCAAAATGTTAGATGCCTTAACTGGCGATGAAGATTAAAAATAGAAGAAGATGGATTCAACATTAGATTTTCACTTGGCGACCAGTAAACCTTGCATCATAAAGGTTATAGGTGTAGGTGGTGGCGGCGGTAACGCCGTAAACCACATGTATAGAGAAGGTATTCACGATGTTACCTTCGCCATGTGCAATACCGATAAGCAAGCCTTGAGCGATTCTCCCGTTCCCGTAAAGATACAGCTGGGAACCGAAGGACTTGGCGCCGGCAACCGTCCGGAGCGCGCACGCGAGGCAGCCAAAGAAAGTATTGAAGAGATAAAGAAACTCTTTATGGATGGCACCAAGATGGTATTCATCACCGCCGGTATGGGCGGTGGAACCGGTACAGGTGCTGCTCCTATCATAGCCGGAACAGCCAAGGAGATGGGCATCCTTACAATAGGTATCGTAACCATCCCCTTCAAGTTCGAGGGAAATAAAAAGATAGATCAAGCACTCGACGGAGTAGACGAAATGGCAAAGAACGTAGACGCTTTGTTGGTCATCAACAATGAACGTCTGCGCGAAATCTACCCCGACCTCACCGTGCTCAATGCCTTCGGCAAAGCCGATGATACACTCTCTATTGCCGCCAAGAGCATAGCCGAGATTATCACCCTGCACGGACTGATGAACCTCGACTTCAACGACGTTAAGACCGTCTTGAAGGACGGAGGCGTAGCCATCATGAGTACCGGTTACGGCGAAGGCGAAGGTCGTGTAAGTCAGGCTATCCAGAACGCACTGCACTCCCCGTTGCTCAGCAACAACGATATTTTCAACTCCAAGAAGATTCTCCTCTCCGTATCCTTCAGCAACGACAAGGTAGAGAACGAACTCAAGATGGAGGAGATGAACGAAGTAAATAACTTCATGGAGCAATTCAAGCAGAACGTAGAAACCAAGACCGGACTCTTCACCGACCCCGAGTTGAACGACCGAGTAAAGGTAACCATCCTCGCCTCCGGATTCGGCTTAAACGTAGTAGACGGCATGGAAGAACTCCTGAAAGCACGCGCTACGGACGAAGCTCAAAGCGCCCTGGAAGATGAAGAAATCATAGAACAACGAGAACGTCGTCGCGGCGCCTATTACGGCAACGGATCGGAAGTACGCAAGAAATCACACGCCATCTTCCGCTTTACGCAAGACGAACTCGCCAACGACGATATCATCTCCCTCGTAGACGAAAGCCCCACCTACAAGCGTAGAAAGGATATGGTAGAACGCTTCCACACCCGTGGCAACGTAAACGGAACCGAATCCTCCAGCGACTCACATGTGATAACGTTTTCATAAAAATATAGAGAAGAAATGGCACTTTTTGAACAAATCAACGAAGACATTAAGTCGGCTATGAAGGCACGCGACAAAGTGCGCCTTGATACGCTCAGAAACATCAAGAAGTATTTCTTGGAGGCCAAGACGGCACCCGGAGCCAACGATGAGTTGACCGACGACACCGCCTTAAAGATTCTTACCAAGATGGCAAAGCAGGGCAAGGACGCCGCAGCACTCTTTACGCAGCAGAACCGTCCGGATCTCGCATCCGATGAGTTGGCACAAGTAAAGGTGATAGAGGAATACCTCCCCGAGCAGATGTCACCCGAAGCCCTGGAGGCTGCCGTCAAGAGCATCATCGAGGCAGTAGGCGCAACATCCATGAAGGATATGGGTAAGGTGATGGGAGCAGCCACAAAGCAGCTCGCCGGAAAAGCCGAAGGAAAACTTATTTCCGAAACCGTAAAAAAACTGTTGGCGTAAGTCAACAGTTTTTTTATGGCTCATCGAAACAACTCCTGCAAAACCTCCAGAGACTTTATCTCCCCAAACTCCGGAATGTGAGCCTGGTAATAAAAAAGCATAGCCCCCGTGCAGCAATTGCGCGCCCTACTATCGAGCCGGAAGTATTTCATACTGTTATACGTACACCGCAAGAGACGTATTATATAATAGGTGTAACTCGGAGAGAAAACCACCTTGCCAAAACTCAAGCATTGCGTAAATCCCGCCGAATACACATCGAAGTAAAACCCCCTTCCCGGATACTCCAGTTCCGGACAGATGCCCAACCTGCGTGCCAACCCCACCAAGAAAACCAAGTGGAAGTTAGCATAGCCATCCTTCGCCTCGTCCAGCCACGCAATCGACGTACACAAAAACGAAAACAATTGTACATCCGCAGGCTCCTTACGCAACGCATTCTTCAGCACCTCCGCCACGAAAAACGCAATCGCCGACTTTGTAGGATTGAAAGGAATGTCGAGCAACGGAAAGATGAACGCCCCCTCCTTCAGTTTAAACAAACCACCCTCACTCCGTCGAGTTACCACCAGTTCCACCGGAGCCAAAGGAAAGAACAGCGACCTCACCTCACGCGAACGTTTGCCGTTACCCTTAGGCACCAGCACCCCCACACGTCCATGTTCCGCCGTTGTCAGCTCCGCAATGGAAGAATCATCGTTGTAATTTTGGAGTTGAATCACCACCCCACGAATCGTTTCAATCATACCTTCACAGAGACGCCCTAGTGCAATCCCGATACAAAAATACAAAATGGAATTGATATAAACACCATTTATAGCCCTTACCCTAAGTAAAAAAGATGAGAAATCCTCTTTTTTATCCTCTTTTTCGAAAAAAAACCATGAAATGTTTTGTGGAATAGATTTTTTGCCGTACCTTTGCATCGCAAAACCCGATAAAGGAGGGTTGAGAGACAACGAGACTATTAATAACGGTCCATTCGTCTATCGGTTAGGACGAGAGATTTTCATTC
>CAYOKO010000008.1:0-27014 GCA_964404555.1 uncultured Bacteroidaceae bacterium
CAAAATAACTCCGCGCAATTAGCTCACGAATTCCGTAGGAATAATGATTGAGTTCCTACGCTTTCTTGACCCTAATTGCGGGCAATTACAACTCTAATTGCCCGCAGATATTTTCCGAACTGCGGGGGAGTGAAAAGCTATACTAGTACAAGGATTTTTTTATACTGAGTTTTGATCCGAATTGTGTAGGAATATGGGTCGAAGTCCTATAGAAAACGAACCCGTTCTCTACTAGAAAAAAATGTAAACTCTATAGAGAAATGAGAGCTTGATAAGGATATTTCATCTTCGAAGGATACTTCCCTCCACTGAATACTGACTTACGATAACGACCTCGAATGACTGTATACTATTGCAATTCCTGTCGGTGCGTATGTAATAATATTCATGCTCCGGCACCCTTTATTTACCCTTCACCGAGCATCGTCTTGCGAATGTAAATGTGGCAGATTCGTCATAAAGTGAAGGGTGTACACCTTTTAACAAGTGAAGGGCTGCAAGAACCCTTTATATCCCTCCGAAAACGAGTTCCCCGAAAAGCCCTTCATGCCCTTCATTTTGTAGGTAATTCGTTGAATAAGTAAATGTTATGAGTGAATAGCTGTCCTTCATTACCCTTCATCTTTTGGGGCAGTGCCCTTCATTTCCGATGTTTGTTAATAAGTCCTTACGTTTCATACTGCTTGATTTTGTGTGTTTTAAATCGTACCCTTCACTGTGCAGTTGCCTTTTATATCGTCAAGTGTAAAAAGTGCTGTGCTTACTAATAAATAATGGTAATAAAGTCGTCAAAATAGAGGGTTTTCGATGAAGGGTAAGTGAAGGGTTCATAGACTCTTTTATTCGTTGAGACGCAGTGCAATAACCAATATTAATGAAGGGGTGAAGGGCTTTTCGGAAAACTCTGTTTACGGGGGGGGGTGAAGGCACTTAAAACACCCCAAGAGACCCTTCACTCAAGCAAAAACATCGGCTTCAACTCGTAGAGCAACTGTGTATATATATACATAATTTCAATAAAAAAATAGGGCGTGACTACCATCTTGTAGCCACGCCCGTTAGTCCTTATCGAAACAAATACGATGCATTTTATCGTATTCTGCTGAAGTCTAACATAGAGTAAATCTTATCGGTAGCACCCGCATTGTCGTGGATGTATTTGCGACAAATCTCGCCCATACGTTTGCGCTCCTCCTCCTGCGTAAGCAACGTAAGGATATGCGTCTCGAACGATTTGCGATCCTTTATCTCCGTAGCACCACCCAGTGAAAGGAGAGCCTGCGCCTCCATGAAACGCTTGTTGTTCGGCCCAAACATCACCGGAATGCCGTATACAGCAGCCTCCGGAACATTGTGAATACCCACACCGAAACCACCACCGATGTACGCCACCTCACCATATCGATAGATGCTGGAGAGAAGACCGAAGCAATCTATAATGAGACAACGCGCCTCCGCAATGTTGGACTCGTTGGCCTGCGTATAACGCACCGACTTCATCTTGAGCTTATGTTCTATCTCCGCAAGATGCCCCTCGTGAATCTCGTGCGGCGCAATAATCAACTTATACTCCGGATGCGCATTGAAGAAAGGAATGTAAACATCCTCGTCCGGTCCCCAACTACTACCCACAATGAAAACACGGTCGGAAGCCCCCTGAGCATTCTGCTTGAAAAGCTCCACGAGAGGCAACTCCTTAGCCTGATGCATAATGTCCAGCACACGGTCGAAACGCGTATCGCCCGTCACCGTAACATTCTTAATCTTGTGCGCCTCCAGTAGCTTCTTACTCGCCTCGTTCTGCACAAAGAAGTGGTCGAAGCAACGCAACACCTTGCGATACTTACCCCCGTACCAACGGAAGAATATCTGGTTCTCCCGGAAGATACAAGAAATGTTGTAGACCGGCAGACGCTTCCGGCGAGCCAACTTCAAGATACCCCCCCAAAACTCATACTTAATAAAGATAACCATAGACGGGTGAGCCAACCGCATGAAGCTGTGGATATTGCCCGGCGTGTCGAACGGAAGGTAGCAGATAACATCCGCCCCCTCATAGTTCTTGCGCACCTCGTAACCCGAAGGCGAGAAGAAGGTAAGCAGAATCTTGTACTCCGGATGCAACGCACGAATGCGCTCCATCAATGGACGTCCCTGCTCAAACTCCCCCAACGAAGCCGCATGAAACCAAATGTATTTCTCGTCCTTCTTTATCTGTTTGCGTAATATGAGAAACGTATTCCACCGACCCTTGAACATCTGTCGAGCCTTTTTGTTCCAAAGAGCGGCGATGGAAACGCCAAACATATAAATATATATCGCTAAATAATAAAGCATTTTTCTGTTTTTGTCCGTTTATTCACAAGCGGTTATCCACTCGGAATTATCCTCGTGCTTCACCACATGACCGCTCGTTATAACCTCGATACCACGGCGCATACGACGCAATGTCTCCTCCTTGCCCAGGAATGCGGAGATGTCGAACATGTGCGGTCCCTTGCCCTCGCCCACCAACAGCAGACGGAAAGCATTCATGATATCGCCTGTCTTATAGCCCTTCTCCTCAATCCATGCCATAACGGAACTCTCCTGATGCTCCAAAGAGAAATCGTCGAGAGCCTCGAGGAACTGAGCCAACTCCTCCATCTGTGCCGGTGAATCGACCTTCCAGCGCTTCTTGGCAGTCTTGGCATCGTACTCGGTAGGTGCCACAAAGAAGAAACGGCAGAGCGGAACCAACTCCTTCACAAAGTTGACACGTCCCTTCATCATGCCGATAACCGCCGTGATGCGCTCGTCGGTATCCGTGATGCCCTCGGCATTCAGCAACTCCTTATAAGCCGGCAGCAAATCGGCATCGGCTTTCTTAAGAATGTACTCATGGTTGAACCACATACCCTTTACGTAGTCGAAACGAGCACCCGCCTTGCTGCACTTGCTCAAGTCGAACAGTTGGATAAGCTCCTCCATAGAAAGCACCTCCTGGTCGGTTCCCGGGTTCCAGCCCAGCAATGCCAGGAAGTTGATAACAGCCTCCGGCAGATACCCCTGCTCACGGTAACCGCTGCTCACCTCACCCGTCTTGGGATCGTGCCACTCCAGCGGGAATACCGGGAAGCCCAACTTATCACCATCTCGCTTACTCAACTTACCGTTGCCCGCACCCTGCGGTTTCAGCAACAGCGGAAGGTGTGCAAAGCGTGGCATAGTATCCTCCCACCCGAAGGCACGATACAACAGAACGTGCAGCGGAGCACTCGGCAGCCACTCCTCGCCACGAATCACGTGCGTAACCTCCATAAGATGGTCGTCCACAATGTTGGCCAGGTGGTAAGTAGGCAGGTCATCGGCACTCTTGTACAGCACCTTGTCATCCAGGATAGATGAATTAACCACCACATCGCCACGTATGATATCGTCTACATGAATCTCCTCACCCGGTTCTATCTTCATGCGAACCGTGTACTGAGCACCCTCTGCCAACAAACGCTCCACCTCCTCTGCCGGAAGCGACAAGGAGTTGCGCATCTGCATACGCGTATGGGCATCGTACTGGAAATTTGTACTCTTACCATTCTCATCCTTCTCCTCACGTTTTGCGTTCAGCTCCTCCGGAGTATCGAAAGCCATGTAAGCCTTGCCGTTGTCCAGCAACTCCTTTACATACTTGCGATAGATGTCACGGCGCTCGCTCTGGCGATACGGACCGTAATTACCCCCGAAGCTGACACCCTCGTCGAACTGAATGCCCAGCCACTTGAAAGCCTCCAAGATGTACTCCTCGGCACCCGGAACAAAACGTGTACTATCCGTATCCTCGATACGGAAAATTAAATCACCTCCATGCTGACGTGCAAAGAGGTAATTATACAATGCGGTACGAACACCGCCTATATGCAAAGCACCCGTTGGACTCGGTGCAAAACGGACGCGAACTCTTCTTTCTGCCATAAATTCTACTCAATTGAAAGGTTTTTTTCGAAAATCGTTGCAAAGATATAGATTTTTTTACTACTTTCGCCCCATAAAAAGAATAATTATGAATTTTTCCATCAAATAAAGGAAGGTTTTCAAGATGAGTAGATACAATAATATCCGCATTTTATCCGGTAAAGATTACTTTTACCGCACGGCTATCGTGGTGATTTGCACGTTGATAATAGTGTATTTCATGCCGCGAAAGGACCAGTTTAGCTATCAATACGAGATAAATCGTCCGTGGCGTTATGCGCAGCTGATTGCTTCGTACGACTTTCCTATCTACAAAAGTGACGAGACGGTGAAGGATGAACTGGATAGTGTCATGAGCCATTTCTCTCCTTACTATAATATAAACCGTGAGATTCAGGAACAGCAGGAGGCGCTCATGGAGCATGACTTGCAGGGGCAGATTCCGGACGAGTACATACGCTACATAAAACGCACCCTGAACCAGATATACGAGGCGGGTGTGATAGAGAACGAGGACCATAACCGGCTGAAGGATCAAGGCATAGGCTATATCCAGTTGGTGGATGAGAAAATTGCGTATAAGTACGAGTTGAATAACTTCAATACGTTGCTCTCGGCGTATGAGAAATTGCTGAACAACGATACCATCCACTTCAAGAAGAGTCTCCTGAAGCAGTGTAAACTGAACCGATACATACGTGCCAATATGTTCGAGGATACCGAGAAGAGTGAGGAACTCAAGAAGGACTTGCGCTCCACCGTATCCCTGGCAAGCGGTATGGTGGTGAAGGGACAGAAGATTGTCTCACAGGGAGATATCATAGACGGTAATACGTATCGCATCCTGGAATCCTTGAAGCAGGAGACCAATAAGCGTAAGCACGACGACGTACTCCAAACCGGTACCCTCTTGGGACAGACGCTCTTTACGCTGATGATAGTGATGAGCTTTATGCTCTACCTCTCTCTCTTCCGCAAGGATTTCCTGCTGAATGCCCGCAATGTGTTGTTGTTGTTCTCGCTCATGGTACTGTTCCCGCTGATAACATCGCTTTGTCTGTCGGCAGGCTTAACGGATTTGTACCTCATTCCTTACGCCATGATACCTATTTTCAGTCGCGTGTTCATGGATTCACGCACGGCCTTCATGGTGCATGCGTGTACCGTGGTGATATGTGCCTTGTTGGCCGATTCCTCTTTTGAGTTCCTGTTTGTTGAGCTGATGGCGGGTCTAGCGGCTATCTATGCTCTGAACGAATTGTCGCAGCGTTCGCACATCTTCCGCAGTTCCCTAACGGTGACTGTCACCTCCATCCTAGCGTACTACTCAATAGAGCTGATGATTAACAACGACTTTTCGAAGATGAGTTTCCAGCCCGTTTACTCCTTTGTAATAAACGGTGTGTTGCTCCTCTTTGCCTACCCCTTTATGTTCTTGCTGGAAAAGATGTTCGGCTTTACCTCCAACGTAACTCTGGTGGAGCTATCCAACACCAACAACCCCTTGTTGCGCAAGATGTCCGAGGAGGCACCCGGAACCTTCCAGCACTCCATGCAGGTGGCGAACTTGGCAGCCGAAGCAGCCCTCCGGGTGGGAGCCAAGAGTCAGTTGGTACGTACGGGTGCCTTGTACCACGATATAGGTAAGATACGTAAGTCCATCTTCTTTACCGAGAACCAGAACAAGATAAATCCGCACGAATCATTGCCCTACGAGGAGAGTGCCCGCATCATTATAGAGCACGTTACCGAGGGTGTTAAATTGGCCGAGAAGTACAACCTTCCCAAGGTGATACGTGAGTTTATCGCCACCCACCATGGCACCGGCAAGGCGAAGTATTTCTATATAAAGTATAAGAATGAACACCAAGATGAGGAGATAGACGATTCACTCTTTACCTATCCCGGTCCCAACCCCTTCACGCAGGAGCAGGCTATCCTGATGATGGCCGATTCCGTGGAGGCAGCATCCCGCAGTTTGCCGGATTACACCACCGAGAGCATCAACGACTTGGTGGAGCGCATCATAGACGGTCAGGTAAACGATGGCTATTTCCGTGAATGTCCCATCACCTTCCGCGATATAAACACCATCAAAGAGGTATTTAAGGAGAAGCTACGTACCATCTATCACACCCGTATACAGTATCCGGAGGCGGTCAAACCGGCTACACCGCAACTAGCGGTATTGCCCTCTTCTACTGAGGATCCACGTCGTAATAGCACACCAGTGAGGTAAACAGCTTGTCTTGCATCAATAGACTCATGGTGTATCGTAGCCACTCCTTTATCTTGGGGCGCGATGCACCGGGTTCTATCTTGAGAATCATTTTACGGATAAAGAGCGTCTGGATGCGTGATACGGCGGGGATATCTGGACCCAAAACACGTTCGCCGAACGCCTGGCGCAGCAGTTGTGCCAACCGTTGGGCGGCTAGGTCTACCGTGCGCACATCCTTGTGCTTTATATAAATGTAGACCAGGCGGTAGTAGGGTGGATAGTGAAAGAGTTTGCGTTCCTGTACCTGTGCCCGGTAGAAAGCTTTGTAGTCGCCCGTCACAATCTGACCAATCAACGGATTGTCCGGCATCTTGGTTTGCAGAATCACCTTGCCCTGTTCCCCTTTGCGTCCCGCACGTCCCGCCACCTGCACCATCATCTGGTAGGCACGTTCGTAGCTGCGGAAGTCGGGATAGTTCATGATGGTGTCGGCATTGAGGATGCCCACTACGTGTACGTGGTCGAAGTCCAACCCCTTGGTTACCATTTGTGTACCTATCAGTATAGAGGTTTTGCGTGCGGTGAAGTCCGCCAAGATACGTTCGTATGCCGTGCGACTCTTGGTGGTGTCCAGATCCAGTCGGGCGGTTGCCACCCCGGGGAAGAGCGTTTGTACCTCCTCTTCAATCTTCTCCGTACCATATCCCTTGTGTCGCAAGTCCGTCTCCTCGCACGCCGGACACTTTTGCGGAAGTACCTCCGTGTAGCCGCAGTAGTGGCAAACCAGCACGTTGCGCTCTTTGTGGTAGGTGAGCGATACGTCGCACTGTTTGCAACGAGGAACCCATCCGCAGGTGTGACACTCTACCACCGGTGCAAAGCCACGTCGGTTTTGGAAGAGTATGACCTGTTCCTTACGCTCCAGCGCTTGTTGCATCTCGTCCAGCAGTGCCGGTGAGAAGGCACCACGCATCATGCGACGGTGTTGCAGGTCGCCTATATCCACCACCTCAATGCTTGGCAACTCTATGTTTTGATAGCGTTGTGTAAGCTCCACCAATCCAAAGTTGCCTTGCATGGCGTGGTAATAGGAGTCTATGGAGGGAGTGGCACTGCCCAGGAGAACCTTCCCCTTAAAGTAGGATGCCAATATCAGAGCCACATCTCCCGCCTTGTAGCGAGGAGCGGGTTCCTGTTGTTTGTAGGTGGCTTCATGTTCCTCATCCACAATGATTAGCCCCAAATCCTTGTAGGGTAGGAAGATGGAAGAACGTACCCCCAGCACCACCCGGTAGGGGGAGTCCGATAGCATCTTCTGCCACATCTCCACCCGTTCGGCATCGGGGAATTTGGAATGATAGACACCCAGTTTGTTGCCAAACACCTTGGTCAGTCGCTCCGTGATTTGTGTGGTGAGGGCTATCTCGGGCAGCAGATAGAGTACCTGCTTCCCCTGTTTCATCATCTCGTCTATGAGATGTATGTATATCTCGGTTTTTCCGCTCGAGGTGACGCCGTGTAGCAAACAGATATCCTTTTGCGTAAACACCTGTTTGATAGAATCGTAGGCGGTATGTTGTGCCTCGTTCAGCGAGTGTAGCGGCAGGCACGCCGCATCCTCCTGTCGGCGACGGGCTATCTCGTAGGGGTAGATTTCCAGAATGCCTTTTTGTGTCAGCCTTTTGAGAACCGCATCGGAAACCTCTGCCTTCTCGAGCAGAGTCTTCTTGCTCACCTCCTGCAAAAGGTGTTCATTCTCCAGTCGTGCCGCAGCGGTGGCGGAGGAGAGTAGGAGGTAGGTCTCTAGTAGATGGTATTGATTTTGTGTGCGTTTGGTGTTGAGCTGACGAAGAATCTCCTCTATGGCAGCTACCGTGAAATGGGGCGAGGTGAGTCTTACGTGCATCTCCGTCTTGGGAACAAACTTCCGTCGCACCTCCTCCTGCATCATCACCACTCCTAGTTCCAACAGATGCTTCAGCACCGGAACCACGCTTTTGAGGGTTGTAGAGGCTTGTATCTTGGCGATGCTAAGCGACTTACAGGTGCGTAGTATTTCCACTATGTTTTGTTCGCCGGGGGTGAGTTCCGCATCCTCCCATGCCTCTTCCTCCTGCAGCGTAACCAGACTTTCGCTCTCCAACTTCAGTCCGGAGGGTAGAGCCGCCTTCATTACCTCTCCTTCGGAACAAAGGTAGTATGCCGCAATCCATTGCCACAGGCGGTATTGTTCGGGGAGGAGTATAGGGGCGGTATCCAGTTGCTCCAGCAACTCCTTTACAACAAAATCCGGTTGTCGGGTGGTATCGTTCTTGTCAAATGGCTCGCGAATATCCGTAACAATGCCTGTGTACACCTTTTTCTTTCCAAAGGGTACCAGCACACGCATACCTACTTTCAGCGAAGAAGTCATCTCCGCCGGTATCCCGTAGGTAAAAGCACCGACTAGTGGCAGGGGAAGTAAAACATCAGCAAACATACCTTCTCTTTATGCGTTAAAAAGACATCCCTATTGCAGGAATAGGGATGTCATATTATCGGTTATTGTATCTCCTTATTTAGAAATAATAGGTAGCGGAAATCTGCCAAGTCTTCGCTTTGGCATCTTTGATGCTGGAAAGGGTAGTGCCGGCATCTTCGTATTTGTACTCAGCCGTCTTACCCAACGGAATATTATATGCAGCACCAATTTCCAAATGGCTCAACAGCTTAACACCCGCACCAATGTTCCAAGACAAATCGGAACTCTTGAGTGTCGTGTTCTTGAGGTCGCCCCAACTCTTGTCACCGACATTGAAGTTGAACTGCGGACCCGTAGCCACGTACACACCGGCCAGACTGCTGAAACCGAACGTATAACGCAAGTTAATTGGAATGGCAACACTGCGAACCGTCTTGGTGTCGCTTGTCAGGGTCTCCTCATCCTCCAGGGACAACTGACGCTGAGAATACACCAAGGAACCATCGATACCCAGTCCTATTACAGGAATCGTAAATACCGCTTTCGCACCCGCAAACCATCCGGTATGGTTGTCGGACTCCAGTACACTTTCGTCGATAGACATCTTACTCAGGTTCCAACCGGCAGTGATACCCCAGTCGAGTCCGGCCTTTGCCGGTGTCAATACAGCCATTATCATGACCGTAAAAGCTACAAAAAACTTCTTCATTTTCTAATTTTTGATATATGTTCGGGCAAAAATACAACAAAAATACGATTTTCTTCCTTGTTTATGAAAAAAAAGTGTAGATTTGCACCAATATAACATGATTAACATCTGTATATATAAGAAAGGACATGGATAGTTTGAAACATTTAAAGGTTTGGATAAAGCGAATAAGACATCGTAAGGGATACGGTGTACAGTCGCCTTTCGCATTTGACTTCATCACCGGAGTCATATACGAAAAGGGGGCGTATTACGATTATCCCAACCTGGCTCTGCTCTACAAACAGATGAAAAAAGAAAAGAAGGTAATGTTTCCCAAACGAGTCGACCAGCTACTCTTTCGCATTGCCAATTTCCATCAACCCGACATAATTGTAGACTTCGGCGGTCCGTCGAAGGATGCCTACCTATACCTCTCTGCCGGATGCAAACACGCCAAAGTCCATGTCCTTCACCCCTCGGAGACCGGTTTGCAGCAGTTGACGGAACTCGTACAGGCACACCAGGACAAACGCATCCTGGTAAACCTCTCGCAAACTCCCCATACAGCACGCGCCATAGACCGACTGTTACCCTATATAAAAGACAGCATGATGCTCGTGGAACACGACATCTACCGCACCCCCGCCGTAAAGCAACAGTGGAACGACTACAAGAAACACGAAAAAGTCATCCTCACCTTCGACCTCTACGACCTGGGCATAAGTATGTTCGACAAGCGATATAACAAACAAGACTATATAGTAAACTTCTAAAGGAGAATAGAATGAAGATATACACGAAAAGTGGAGACAAGGGAGAGACCTCTCTCGTAGGCGGCGAACGAGTACCCAAGGACTGCATCCGACTGGAGTCCTACGGCACCATAGACGAACTCAACGCCCAGTTGGGACTCCTCTACACCTACCTCACGGAGGAACAAGACCGCAAAATGGTGCTCGACATACAGAACGAACTCTTCGTGGTGGGCAGTAACCTCGCCACCGACACCGATAAACGCCCCCTTCACCCCAACAGTGTTCTATCCACCACCAAGATAGAACAACTGGAACAAGAGATAGACACCCTCACCGCCACCCTTCCCCCCATGACCGGATTTATACTCCCCGGAGGGACACGCGGAGCCGCTGTCTGTCACATCTGTAGAACCGTCTGTCGCAGAGCCGAACGCACCATAGTGCAGCTCTCCCGTCAGGCCACCGTAGACGACAATCTGCTAAGATACATAAACCGTTTGTCCGACTATTTGTTCGTTTTATCACGAAAATTGAATAAAATAGAGAACAAAGAGGAAATTCTATGGAAAAAAACTTGTTAGAAACAATATAAGTTGTAATTTTGCACTCCAAATTTACGATTACCGAAAATCTTATCTAAAAAGGAAAAAAGATTATGTATTGGACACTAGAATTGGCTTCCAAGCTGGAAGATGCCCCATGGCCGGCAACAAAAGAGGAGCTTGTTGATTATGCAACCCGCTCAGGCGCACCGCTTGAAGTGATTGAGAACCTTGAAGAAATAGAAGACGAGGGCGAAATTTATGAGTCAATAGAAGATATTTGGCCCGACTATCCTACCAAAGAGGACTTTCTATTTAATGAGGATGAGTATTAACCCACGACTGTTTTCTTGAACAGTGCAACACAGCCGACAAAAGAATCGTACCTTACGTTTCCGCGTCGGTTTTGTGTTATAAAAACCTTCACAACATCATGGCAAAGAAAATTTTACACTTCCCGGGTATCAGTAAAGCCCCCTCACAATCCGACATGGAGAACTCCTCACTTGTCCTTAAAATCGCTATGCAGCATGTGAGCAAGCCGCCCGTTTGGCGCGAGGTGCAGGTTCCCGGAACCTTCAACTTCTACCAGCTACACTTTGTGATACAGGCTGTTTACTATCTGTTTAATTGCCATCTATGGAGCTTTGGAAGATGTGCCTACGACCAGGATCTCTCTATCGGAATGCCGGACGATGCGGAATGGAACGATAACTATACCACGCACCAAGCCGATGAGACTCCTTTAATGCTGTTTCTGGGCAAGAAGGGAGATAAACTGGTCTACACCTACGACTTTGGCGATAGTTGGGAATTTGCCATAACGGTAAGTCAGGTGAAGAACGAAAAAATAGAGTTCCCTCTCCTGCTCAAATGGAAAGGCGACCTCCAACCCGTGGAGGACAGTGGCGGTGTGTGGTGCTATATGCAGATGCGTAACTTTCTCGAAAACGAGTCGACCCTCACGCAGAAACAAAAGAACGAAATAGCCCAGCAACTCTTATATGAGGATGCCGAAGAGCTGAAAGAGGTATTGGAGGACCAGATAATTGACCCCGAGGACATCATATTAGAGCTGAAGAATATGGTATAAATGAGAAAAGTAGATGAACGTAATAGAATTCTTTCAAAAAGATGAGTTCGCCCGCAGCAACGGAATAGAGATAGTAGAGGTGCGCCCGGGATATGCCAAGGTGCGTGTCCTGCTCACCCCCCACCACATGAATGCCGGCGGAGGCTGTCAGGGAGGTGTACTCTTTACCCTTGCCGACTTGGCATTTGCAGCGGCAACCAACAGCAGCGGTATCCTTACCGTTACTACCTCTGCCAATATCACCTTCCTGCACGGAGTGAGCAAAGGATGGATATATGCCGAAGCAACGATGGTGGACGACCATCGCAAGTTGCCGTTGGTAGAAGCCCGCATCACCGATGAGAGCGGTCGCACCATAGCCTACTTTACAGCCAGCGGTTATCGCAAGGAGGGCGTAGTCCTCCCCATCGACACCCCGGACAACACAACCGAATAAATCGTTTATTGCATGCCGCAGAGACTCACACAACAACAGGAACAGCAGCAGATACAGACGCTGTCACCTCAACAAGTTCTTTACGTAAGACTCTTGGAGATGCCCATCACGGCACTACAGGAGCGTGTTAAATCCGAGATGATGGACAATCCCGGGTTGGAGGATGCACGCAATGAGGAGTCTGCGGAGGGAGACGACGTAGCCGTAGCGGACGATACCATGGATACTACGTCCGATGCTCTCTCCGGTGGCGAGTTTAGTAGAGGACCGCTCCAGGGAGACGACGACGATGCACCGGAACCGTCGGCCGACAGTTCCTTCCGCAAGACGGGGGAGTTCAACGAAAGTTCCACCTCCTTCTACGACTATCTGGAGGAGCAAGCCGGATGCTTGTCGCTCAATGAAAAACAGTCGTACATCATGAGCTACCTTATCGGTTCGCTGGATGGCGCCGGATATCTGCGTAAAAATGTACGCGATATTGTGGAGGAACTCTCCATCTATCACGATGTGGAGGCGACGGTAGAGGAGGTAAAGGAGATGTTGGACGAACTGCAGGGCTTCGACCCGGCAGGCGTTGGAGCTCGTGATTTACAGGAGTGTATGCTCTTGCAACTCAAACGTATAGATGGAGATAAGACCAAAGACCAGCGCATTGCCATAAGCATTGTACGTAAGTATTTCGATGAGTTCCGTCGCAGGAATCGTAAGTTCTTTGCCAAGAAGTTCAAACTTTCCGACGATGGGGTGGAACGTGTGTTCAACATCCTCAAGCGACTCAACCCCAAACCCGGCGGTTCGGTGGAGCGAGGAGCCGAGATAGGGGAGACGGTTACTCCCGATTTCGTGGTGGAAACCCTCGACAACGGTAAACTGGCGTTCTACATCAACAACGACCGCATCCCAAAACTCTGTGTGAGTGACACCTTCAGCCGTATGCTAAGTGACTATCAAAAGCGCAGAGAGAAGTTGAACCGTTCCGAAAGCGAAGGTTTTCTTTATGCCAAGCAAAAGGTGGAATCGGCACAAATCTTCCTCAATGCACTCGAAGAACGCCAAGCCACCATGCGTATGGTCATGGCTGCTATCCTGGAGAAGCAAGCACGTTTCTTTGTCGACGGCGATGAAAACACCCTGCAACCCCTCAAACTGCAAGATATTGCCGACATGACCGGACTGAGTATCTCTTCCGTATCACGCGTCAACAACAGTAAGTACGTGCAGACCGACTTCGGTATCTTTCCCCTGAAATTCTTCTTCAAGGACAAGATTGTGACCGAAGAAGGAGAAGAACTCTCCACCATCAAGATAAAGACCGCACTTAAACAGTTGGTACAGCACGAAGACAAGTCCTCCCCACTGTCCGACAATAAACTTACGGAACTGCTCAAAGCACAAGGACTCACCGTAGCCCGCCGCACCGTAACCAAGTACAGAGAACAATTAAATATACCTAAAGCATCACTAAGACGATGAGCGATAAATATTTGATACGTATGGCACGGTGGATTTCCTCCATCTTTTCTCCCTTCTATATGCCGTTGGTAGGGATGGTGATACTCTTTATATTCAGTTATATGAGTATCTTGCCTTTCTGGTATAAATTGATGATTGTGGTTATGGTGTACTGTTTCACCATCGCCATCCCGAAGCTGGGAATCTACTCGTATCGACGTGTCAAAGGGTGGAGTTCGCACCAAGTGGGACACAGAGAACGACGCTTGGTGCCATACTGCATCTCCATTCTCTCCTTTACGATGTGTTTCTGTCTCATGGACCAGATGCGTCTGCCGCACTTCATAAAAAGTATTCTTGTCACTGCACTGCTGTTGCAGATTGTGTGCGCCATCATCAACAATTGGTGGAAGATAAGTATGCACACAGCAGCGACCGGCGCCATCACCGGCACGCTGCTGGGCTTTTCTGTCATCTTCCTCTTCAACCCCGTTTGGTGGCTTTGCCTCACCCTCCTGATATCAGGTCTGGTGGGTAGTTGCCGTATCATCCTGCACCTGCATCGGTTGAGCCAGGTAGCAGGTGGTTTCTTTATCGGTCTCCTCCTGGGGTTCTTCGGAGTCTTTATCTAGCAGACACCTTATTTATTATTATCCGCCTGAATCAATTGGAGCAACTTCTCCACCGCCTCCTCGGCAGGGATATTCTTCTCCACACACTCTTTGCGACGGTACAGACTCACCTTACCGCGAGCCGCCCCCACATAGCCGTAATCCGCATCCGCCATTTCGCCCGGACCGTTTACGATGCATCCCATGATGCCTATCTTCAAACCCTTGAGATGTGACGTTGCCGCCTTGATGCGAGCAATGGTCTCCTCCAAGTCGTAGAGCGTTCTGCCGCATCCCGGACAAGAGATATACTCCGTCTGCGTCATACGCAATCTACCCGCCTGTAGGATGCCAAAGGCAGTAGCATCGATTACCTCGGCAGGAATATCGCCGTTGTTGTGCAGGTAGATACCATCCACCAAACCATCGAATACCAACGCACCCATATCCGCAGCACTCTCAAGTTGGAAATCCTCCTTCTCGTCGGCTTTGTGGCTGTAGTGCTGGAAGATAACCACCGGGTTCTGTAGATGGTTGTTTGTCAACTCGTGAATCAATGCACGCATTTCACCCACACGGTTCTGGTGATTGCTCTGTGCTATCACCACCACCTCCGGATGATGCTTCAAGCATACACGCACCTCTTCGGTCAGCGCACCGTAGGGCAGGAACAAGAATTTAAGGTCACTCTTGCAACCACCCATCATGAACAACGCCTTGAAACTGAACACCGGGAAGGTATTCTCCTCACCCGTCCAGCAGTCGGCATCCACTATGTAAGCACTACCCGCCTCACGCACCTCCGGCAACTCACGTCCACAGTAGATATAGTCCGGTTGGCGGTCGGCATTCGGAACCTTTGGCGCAGAGATGCCCATACGATCCGCAATCACCACCGGCATATAGTCGCCACCGATGTTGTGAACCGCCTGTGTTCTGCGACGTTGAGGCTTTGTGAAATTAAAGTCCGGCGCCTGAACACCCGGAATCAACATATGTCCCGCACGTTTGGTAATATAATCCACCAATTTACGAGCCACGGGAATCTCCGCCTCCGGAGCCTCACTCAGAGACACACGAATGGTATCGCCGATACCGTCCGACAACAGCGCACCGATACCCAGCGCACTCTTTATACGACCGTCTTCACCCTCGCCCGCCTCGGTTACACCCAAGTGCAGCGGGAAGTTCATGCCCTCCTTAGCCATAACATCCACCAACAAGCGCACACTCTGCACCATCACCACCGTATTGCTTGCCTTTATGGAAATCACAACATTGAAGAAATTCTCCTTCACACAGATGCGCAAGAACTCCATACAACTCTCCACAATACCCTCCGGCGTATCGCCGTAACGACTCATGATACGATCGGACAGCGAACCATGGTTCACACCTATACGAATAGCCGTGTTATGCTCTTTGCAGATGTTGAGAAACGGCACCAACCGCTCCTCTATCTTCTTGATTTCTTGAGCATATTCCTCATCCGTGTACGTCAGTTTCTTAAACGTGCGAGCCGCATCCACATAATTACCCGGATTGATGCGCACCTTCTCGCAATAGAGAGCCGCCACATCCGCCACCTTCGGGTTGAAGTGTACGTCCGCCACCAGCGGCACCATGACACCCTGCGAGCGCAGTTCCGCATTGATGTTGCGCATATTCTCCGCCTCGCGCACCCCCTGAGTAGTAAGGCGCACATACTCACCCCCGGCAGCCACGATACGTTTCGTCTGTTCCACGCACGCCTCCGTATCCAGCGTCACCGTGTTGGTCATACTCTGTACACGAATAGGGTTGGTACCACCCAGCGGCGTATTGCCCACCTGTACCTCCCTACTCTCACGTCGTTGATAATTAAAGAGATCCATTAATTACACTTGAAATCATACTTCACCTCCGCCAAGTCGGCATTGGCCTTTACAATCTTCTCCTTCAGACCACTCTTGTAGTCAGCCAACTTCTTAGCCAGTTCGCCATCGGCAAGCGCCAGCATCTCCACCGCCAGAATACCGGCATTAAGAGCACCGTTCACCCCCACCGTAGCCACCGGAATGCCCGGAGGCATCTGTATGATGCTCAGCATAGCATCCAGTCCATCGAGCATCCCCTTGATGGGCACACCGATAACCGGCACCGTAGTACCCGCAGCAATCACACCCGGCAGTGCCGCAGCCATACCCGCACCGGCAATAATCACCTTGATGCCACGCTCCGCAGCACCCGCAGCAAACGCCTCCACCTCGTTGGGTGTGCGGTGAGCCGAGAGAGCATTCATCTCAAAAGGCACCTGCATATCGTTCAAAAACTTCGCCGCCTTCTCCATAACGGGAAGGTCGGACGTACTACCCATAATAATACTAACAATTGGTTTCATACGCTATTCTTCTTTCTTAATTTTGTTTTTGTATGCACAAAGTTACACATTATCTTTCATAAATAAGGGGCAAGAACCTTTTTTTCTGTAGGTGGAGGTGCGAAATTGGAAATAAATCCCTAATTTTGCATCAAGATTCAAAAAGAAGTATATAATATGGAACAAAATCTGATTCTGTACAACACCCTGTCACGCCAGAAGGAGCTGTTCAAGCCTCTCACTCCGGGCAGAGTGGGTATGTACGTGTGCGGACCTACGGTTTATGGCGATGCACACTTGGGACATGCGCGTCCTGCCATCACCTTCGATATCCTGTTTCGCTACTTAAAACACTTGGGATACAAGGTGCGTTATGTACGCAACATCACCGATGTGGGTCACTTGGAACACGATGCCGACGAAGGGGAAGACAAGATAGCCAAGAAGGCTCGTTTGGAACAGTTGGAACCTATGGAGGTGGCACAGTTCTACACCAATCGTTATCACGATGCTATGGCGGCACTCAACGTCCTGCCACCGAGTATCGAACCGCACGCTACGGGACATATCATAGAGCAAATCCAGTTGGTAGAGGAGATTCTCAAGAACGGATATGCTTATGTGAGTCAGGGCAGTGTGTATTTCGATGTGGAGAAGTACAACAAGGATTATCACTACGGCAAACTCTCCGGTCGTAACTTGCAGGATGTTATCAACAACAGTCGCGAGTTGGACGGACAGAGTGAGAAGCACAACCAAGTAGACTTCGCTCTCTGGAAGAATGCTCAACCGGAGCACATCATGCGTTGGCCCAGCCCGTGGGGCATAGGTTTCCCGGGATGGCACTGCGAGTGTACCGCTATGGGACGTAAGTATCTGGGCGAACGCTTTGATATTCACGGCGGTGGCATGGACTTGGTATTCCCGCACCACGAGTGTGAGATAGCACAGGCGGTAGCCAGTCAGGGGCACGAGATGGTGAACTACTGGATGCACAACAATATGATTACCATCAACGGACAGAAGATGGGTAAGAGTCTGGGTAACTTCATTACACTGGATCAGTTCTTTACGGGTTCACACGAGAAGTTGACGCAAGCGTATGCACCCATGTCTATCCGCTTCTTCATCCTGCAAGCTCACTATCGCAGCACGGTAGACTTCAGCAACGATGCACTGCAGGCAGGTGAAAAGGGACTTTCTCGTCTCTTGGACGGATGGCATAAGTTGCAGCATATCACCGCATCGGCTAAGGGTGAGACCGGCATGGAATATGTAAACACCCTCAAGGAGAAGTGCTACGATGCTATGAACGATGACCTCAACACACCGATTGTTATCAGTCACCTCTTCGATGCCTGCCGCACCATCAACGGTATTGCCGACAAGAAGGGAAGCATCACGCCCGAGGCACTCGAAGCACTCACCGAACTCTTCCGCACCTTCGCCTTCGACATCCTTGGACTCCGCGATGAGGCTAAGGCCGGTAACGCAGAGCGTGAGGAAGCCTATGGTAAGGTAGTAGATATGTTGCTGGAACAGCGTAAGTTAGCAAAGGCAAATAAGGACTGGGCTACCTGCGATAAGATTCGCAACGAGCTCACCGCACTCGGTTTCGAAATCATGGATACCAAGGACGGATTCTCCTGGAAACTGAATAAATAAATATGTTATATAACACAAAAATCCCCACTAGGTCCAAGCCCTGGCGGGGATTTTTATCATATTTACAAACTGCTAAAATTCCTTTTAAAAGGATGAGTCTTTAGATATTCAAGTACTCATCCATTCCATTGTTTTCGAACGTCTTGTTCATCAACTCCTCGTACTTGCCGAACTGGCTCTTGTTGAGGATGAATCGCATCTTTTCGAAATTGGTCTTCACCGCCTCCTTCACGCTCAGAACCTTCTCTTCTGAAGTCTCGTAGCTAGAAGCGTTGGCTACTTCCATGTTGAAAGACTGCTGTGCATCTTTCACTGCCTCCATCTGCTCGATGGTCAAATCCAGACGACAACCCAACTTACGTACATTGTAATCAAGGTTGAATTTCTCATCTGCCTTTGCTGCATTGTTACCTGCAAATGCAATGCCGGTCATTACAACGGCTACTAAAGTCAAAACCAATCTTTTCATAATCCTAAAATTTTAATTTGTCATCCTTATCTTTTTACCTCTAGGTGCACTCGCTTGTGTCACCCCTTTGTCCTTTTGACGATGCAAAGGTACGACTTTTTCCCCACTCAATCCAAGAAAAACATGTTATAAAACATATTTTTGACCCCTTTTCATGACTTACGTCAAGTAAGTGCACTAAAAAACCCCATTCATTAGCTGAATGGGGTTCGTTTGGTCTTGACTTATGTCAAGTGCCTTATTCTGACAATAATATGATATCGGCTACGGTCGCAATATCGGAAACTGTTACCTCTCCATCGCCGTTTACATCGGCATCAGCGTTCTCTTCGCCGCTCAAAATGACATCTGCTATCGTTGTTATGTCTACAGAGCTTACCTCTCCATCGCCGTTTACGTCACCTTTCGGACGTGTTATGTAGGCAGCAAGCTCATCTTCGGAGAGAATAATCCACTGTTGGCGGGTAGCCGTGTTGGCGTAATTGAAGTCAACCTCGGTCACACTTCCGTATTTCGATACGCTACCCACAGCATTTGCCTGCATACTCTTGCTGTTCCATGTAAACCAATATCCGTGCGTGGTGAGGTCGCCGCTCTTGAGCGGTACGGTCACATCGGTACGATCCGGCATCAACTGGAACTGCTCTGTTGTGGTAGGAGAGGTGGTCGACTTCATTGCCACACCCGATGCATGACTCAGGTAGCTGCCGGTCTCGGCATTGCGGAAGAGATATTTGCCGGTCTTGGCATTGTACTCTATGTACCATGCAGCACTATCGCTCACAACTCTATCCATCTGCTTCTTCCATGCCGCAGCCTTGGTGGTGCGAGCGTAGAGAAGTCCGGTACCCAGTCCACGAGCGGTATCCTTACACATTATATAATACTTCTTGGCATCGTCGTAGTTGTAAGTGTAACCTGCTATACCGTTCTCATATCCGGTGGTGGGGCAGAGACCGTCTATAAAGAGACCGTAGAGCAGAGCACAACCACCAATGTATTGAATCTCGGTGTGCTTATCCTTATCGGCACCGTTTACCCACCAATCGTAAGAGGCATTGGTTGCCCATCCGTGGGTGCCGTCGCCGGTCACATAGGTGTCATCACTATCGGTGTTCTCCAAGAAGTGGAGAATGTCGTTGGCTTCACGACCGTACCAGCGTCCGTAGGTGGTGTTCTCACGGGTGTCGGCACAGCTGTACCAACGCCAGTGTGTACCTACACCCACACCGTGAGCGGTTTCGTGAAGTACGGTACCTACGGCTTGGTAGCTTGCGTTAGGACCTATACGCATCCATCCTCCGTAAGAGCAGTCGGCAGTCTGGGTGCTCGCGCCATAGTTACCGGTGAGGGTGAATCCCTGAATACCGGTCCACTCGTTGAAGTAGTCGATGGTTCCGTAGATGGCCTCACGGCAACGGGTATTGGCTTCGTCGCTAGGAGCACCTTCGTTCCAGGTACCCTTACAGTTGCCCATAGGGTGGGTTACTACCTTCACCTCCTCGCCGTAGACTACCTGATAAGAGGTATTCATGGCGTAAGGACGCATATAATATACGGTAGCAGGTTCCAAGTCTTTTACATGGATGATGGTTCCCTTCTGTGAGAAAGACTTGGTGGTGCGGGAGTCGAGTACGGTGGGGTTGTGCTCGGTGCTCCAGCAGACGCCCACCTCCTTGCGGTTGCTACCGGAGAAGGTTGCACGTACCAATGCTTGTGTTGCTCCGGTCACTACATACTTAGTATAGGTGGTAGCCTTCAGGTCGGAGTCACCCAGAGCATCGCCGTTGGCAAGATTGTAGTTGAAGAGACCCTCGTCCAGTTTCTCCGTTTCGGCAATTACTTCCTCGGTGCTAGCCGTAGCACCCTCGTACATCGCTTTTGCCTCGGCAAGGAGAGCAGCAAAGGTATCGGCACCCACGCCGGAGGCATCGTAGGCACTCTCGGAAGAGGTAATCTTGCTGTTTAAGTTGTTGTATGCATCGTTGGATGCCGATGCGTTATCATAAGCTTCTACCAATGCGTCGTAGAGAGCCACGGGGTCATTGTCGGTAGCATCATCCTCCAGTGCAGCCTCTCCGGCAGCTATGGCAGCGGTCAGAGCATCGTACTCAGCCTGTCCCATCTTGTTCTTGAGCATCAGTTTGCTGGCGCTAACCTTTGTCTTCAAGGTAGTGTATGCTTTGGTGTTGGCTTGTGCTTCCAGATACGTATCTTGCAGTGCCATTGCCACTCCGGTAAGATCCTCAACGTTGTCGGCTACCGCCTGAGTTGCGGCATTGATGGCAGCGGTGAGTTTATTGCGGTTTTCATCGTTCAGCTTTTTCTCCAACTGACCGCTCGCTTTCTCTGCCAGAGAAGTTACGGTAGCGGGTTCCACAGAGAGGAACGTAAGTCGGAAGTTGTCGCACGCTATCCAGTTACCGCTAGCACTCACGGCAGCATAGCCTATGGTTGCGCTGGTAGCAACGATGGAGAAGTCCACGCTGTAGTCGTCTGTAAAGGTCACATCGGTTTTGGTAGATGTATTTCTACCGTAGATATACACACCGGTTTGGGCGGTCGTTTGTGCACTCTCTTGGAAGTTTTGTGCTGCGACCGTGAGTCGATAGTTACCTTTCACCAAGTTGGAAACGGTTTGTTTCACACTCGCACTACCCACGGAGCCTCCGGAACTGGTCCACTTTTCCATATAGGCACTTCCATCCTTAAGTGTAAAGGCACTATTGGTCTGTCGTGACATATCGGTCACCGTCCATCCGTCCGTACCGCTTTCGAAGGATGGGTTTTCGATTTTGTAGGTCACATCTGTTTGTGCCGATGCGTTCCAAGCACCTAGAATGGCAGCCAAACAAACGATTCCGTGTTTAAGTTGTCTTTTAGTCATATGGGGTAATTTTTAGTTTTTGTATCTGTTGTAGAAAGTAATGTGCAAAAATAACTCTTTTTTCGCATTCTCCAAGCAAAAAAAGAGTTATTTTTGGTTAGATGTAATGAGTATGACTACTTTTGAATGGATAAGATACGTAAAGACGAAGTGAGGGGCGATACTTTTTACGGTATCACCCCTCGCTTCTCTTGTCAACTTAAGCGTCTACATCCCGGCTCTGTGAGAACCGGAGGCTTTCGTCGTTTTTACCATAGGTTGCCCCATGAGCTGCGCTCGTCGCCTTCTACTTCAACATCCGCTCCGGCGTTGTCGTCGGAAATCTTGATGGTTGGAGATGTTGCGATTACGTTCTGAACTTCTACCTCGTAGACTTCAGTTGCGGGTTTTACATATATTTTTTTCATAACCAACATTAATTTTCTCATTTGACAATCACCTTAACACCGTTCACAATGTTGACGCCCTTCTGGAGCTTATTCAACTTGCGACCGTTCAGGTCATAAATCTCTGCCTTACCCTCTGTCAAAGCCTTAACAGCTTCCACTCCGGTAGCCTCGCCATTGAGTGAAATGCGGAGTGCAGCCTCGGTTGACGGAACGGTTAAGTATGCACGATATGCGCCGATTGTAGGCTCGCTGCCTTCTGCAACCTGGTAGAATGCCTGCTCCTCATTCTGAGTCTGGAGAACATAGTTGCCGGCTGTTGCTTTTGCAGATTCGAATACACCGGTGAGATATGCATCGCTGGTTGCAGGGTCGGAGGTTATGTCGCCATCGGCAACGGCAAAGGTCTGAGCATCTGCTGTTGCTTGGTAGATATAAGCAACACCGGCTGCACCTTCGGTAGCCTCTGTCAACTTAACAACATTATCTTCTACGCTTTCAACGGTGTACAGTTGTGCACCTTCTGCTGAGAACGGATAAGGCAAGCAAACAGTACCGAACTTATCTGTAGCTGTTTCGCGAGTTTCAACAGGAACTTTCTTCAACTCGATGTTGGAAACAATAGCGTTCTTCTTCTCACTTGCACCTGAGTTCTGGAAGTTGATGGTGTAGTCTCCGGCGTCTGTTGTCTTGAATACAACGTAGAAGTGCTGCGGAGCAACATTATCGCTGTTACCTTGGTTGGTCGTCTTGATTGTCTTAGATTTATCACTTGCATTTAGTCTAAGAGGAAGACCTGTACTACCCCACCCCTTGAAATCGGCCTTTACGTAGTAAACGGTATTGGCCTTAAGCGGCATTGTGTATCCGGCTGTCTTACCATAGTGATACAAAGTTCCCGGGGAGGCATTCGTGTCATCGAAACGAAGGAAGAATGCGGATTTAGTCTCGTTGAATTCGGAAATATCATTGTCGCTTGGATTTACAAAGGCTCTTGCATGGTAGGCTCCACCGAGCGTATTGTTAGATGAAATCCAACCAGCTGGTGCACCATCGTTTTCTGCATTTGCGAAAGTGCCATCGTAGACTGCATTAACCTCTTCTTCGTTTACAGTCCATTCGCCAATAGCGTTGTACTTAGCTACAAGGCTCTCGTATGCAGTCTTGCTGATATATTTGCTTTGGAGTAGCTTATCAAGTGAGCTATTAACCTCTTCGAGAGCCTTAATCTGGCTGTAGTTGTTGTAGACAGCATACTCGCCCTCCTCGAAACCGATAACATTTTCATTCAATTTAGCAACATCAGCCTTCAATGTGGCGATGTCACTATCATCAGCCAATTCAGCCTCTTTGTAAACGATGTTCTTAAATGACAGCCAACTAACATTGTTGTCACTAGCAACTTTGAAGTTAACGGTTAATTTACCGTCTGCATCGGATGTGCCAATAACGGAATACTCGTCAAGGAACAAATCGGATGTGCCAATCTGAGAACCTGCTACAGCCACGCTGCACTCGGCATCGTCACCTACCTGCAGAGTAATACCGGAAGGAGTGTTCTTGTTCTTCTGCTGTAAACGTACTAATGCGCTAACTTCATAGAGCGTGTTAGCATTTAGACCATCGAGTGTCGCTGTCCATGTCTTTTCTCCAAGAGATGCACCACTTGTCCAGTATTCAAAGAACGGTACACGGAAATCGGAGCCATCGGTATTACCCTCTGTAGACCAAGTGTTGATGTAAAGAGAACCTTCGTAATCCTTAACGCCCCATACACTCAACAGCAAATCGTCAACTGTATTGGCCTCGTGCCAACCAAGTTGACCATTCGGGTCTTGCAGCGAACTTGCTTCTTCAGTAGTCAAAGTGTTGTTCTCGTACTTCGCTTTCGGAGTTGTATAGTAAGCATCCAGAGCCTCCTGTGTGTAAGCATTTGTGGTCTTTACAAACTCGCCCATAGCCTCAAACTTAGCAGGTGCAGCAGCGTATGCTGTGATGCACTCGTTTGCATTAGCCGTAGCTGCATTCAATGCATCGGTAGCGGCAACTAAGGACTTCTTGCTTTCTTCAACAGAAGCAGATATAGCATCCTGCAAAGCCTTAAGAACATCGCTATTCATCTTTGCTGTTTGGTCAACAGCCTTTGCTGCGGTTAATGCTTCTTCGTAAGCCTCCTTGAATGAAGTAAGGTCTGCGGTAACATAATAGAGCTTTACATTGTCCATGATAACCCATGCACCATCCGTAAAACTCTGTATGTTGTAGGACAAATTGATGGTTTTATCCTCACCTACGTACACATACAAGTCGTTGGTGTACTTACCGGCATCAAATGAGGTGCGAGCTTCACCCATACTAGTCGGATTTGCATCGCCGCCTCTGTCGGTGTACCAATCGGGAATTACAGCATAGGAATCGTTGGCAGAGAAATAACTGTTACCAAGGATGATTCCAAGATTACCTACGGTTACGCAGTTTGCATTCCAACCGACTCTCTGGAACGCTTGGAATACCACCTTGTACAATCCCGGGTTGTCCACCGTTATAGATTGAGAAAGTGTTCCGGTTCCTTGGTAAACCTCAACACAATTGCTCCCGGTACCTGTCTTTGAATTGCTACGACCTACTGTCCATGTCCAACTGGTGACACCGTTTGTGAAATCTGCATTCGCAATTTTACCGGTAGCATCTATCAATGCCATATCTGCGTTTTCAAGAGCTGCGCTAATGCCATCTTCGGAGGTAACTTCGCTGATTCCGGCTTTCTTTAACTCCGCATTTATCTGAGCTAAACGGTTTGCTGCAACGAGGTCATTGCGCTCCTGAATGCTCTTTACTACCCAAGTTGTACCATCGCTGTCAACGAATTTGGATTTTCCGTTATCGTCAAAACTTACGTATCCGGCGTTCTGACCGTTCTCGTCAACGTCAAGGTAGATAGAAAAGCCTGATGAATCGCCATCTATGAGGTATGCAGAATTGTAACCATTATCTGTGTAAGGTGTACCAAATGCATTACCTAATGTATTTGCGGAATCCAAGAACTTGAACGTAGAAACGCCATTAGAAGTAGTCAAACTAAATGGTACTCCATAGTTGTCAAGGATTGCTTGTGTTCCCCATCCGGCACCACGTCCAAGGAACTGTCCGGAGCTTTCATTGTAGAGATAGTAGTTGCCATCCGCTACAGTTACCAATGTGGTACCATCCGGTTGAGCTGCCCACACACTAGGTGTAAGAGCTGCCGTCGCCACAGAGGCTAATAGTAGTCTTTTAAAGTTCATAATAGAATTTTGGTTAGTTAATAAATTATTTTGATTTAAATAAACTCTCCTCAAGGTTAGTAGCCGTTCGCAAAACGGCACGACAAAGTTGACGAAAGCACAAATGCCTCCGCCTAACGCCCCATACAGCCACGAATGTGACTCTCTGGTGCTTAGTGATTTAGTTAATAGATGTAAATGGGGGGGGGGTAAACGCAAGCTTCTCAATGCGTTAGAGCATTGAGACTGATAGAGCTTTTGTATAGACGCTTCCATAGAGGTAGCAAAAGACTTATTCTTCATTGCGTTTCTTTTTCCTTAAACTAATGCGTGCAAAGGTAACTATAATTTTATTATTGACAAACATCTTCTTGTAGAAATGTGTCTTTTTTATGGAATTTTTCTCAAAAAGGTGCATAATTTATGTTGAAAAGCATAAATTATGCACCCCATAACAAGTAAAAGACGGCACCCCGATGGCTTGGAAGATACGTCGAATGCTACGTTAAATCCATAACCAGGCACTCCTCGGTGCGCAGCAGCTCACTGCCCTTTATCTGCATTATGATGGCATGGAGCTGCGTTCCCTCGCAAAGAAGCTTTACCTTTGGCGCCTGAACGTATTGCTGAAGTTGGTGAATAGCATCCTGCCATTCCGCCTCCGCCTTCTCGGACGAATCACTTACCGCCAGGTACTTCAGTTCTATAATGTAACTATGCTTGGTGGCAGCACACCTCTTTAAGTCCGGCATGAGGAAGAAGTCGCAGTAACCATAATTCACCTCCACCTCCGGTGCCGTAAGATAGAACGAGTTGAGGCTCAAATACCCCAAGAGGAAACCCTGCACATTGCGCTCCCCCTCAATGAGACAACGTATGGAAGCATTCCTGTGATAGGCATCACACAAGAAGCGAACCATCTCCTCCCACTTCCCCTCTATAGCCGCACCCCGATACGCAATAAGCATATCTTGAGCATTCAAGTGAACTATCTTGTTGAACTCCTCCACCAAATAGTTGTAATACTGTATCCGCACATTGTTGTTGGGAACGCTCAGAATAGGACCCATATCCTCCGTCTCCTTTATCGTCAGCATACCATAGTAATATAGCAGACTCGTAAACAAGTCCGGATTGGTGAGATTTGCCGCCGGGAAGGAAGTAGCAATATCGCCGAGGGTATATCCATTCTGAGCAATTTGCAAGATTACACTCTTACGATCGCCGTTGAACTGATCCAATTGAATAAGATGCTTCATCTTTGCATAGTCGGTGCGAGTATTGTCGTCTAACAAACTATCCGGAGCGTGTCCCTCGTTCACATAGCTCTGTAGATATTTAAGCACCATACTACTATTGAACATTCTGCTATCCTCCCTCGCAGACCTCCGGGAGAAACAGTAGCCATTGTACCACTTCTTCATCTCCGCCATCATCTTTTCTTCCTCATCCGGAATCAATCCTTTGTCCTTATAGTAGCGAATCATCTCCGTCACCTCCTCGGTACTAAATCCAAGAACTTGGTTGAAACTCTCCATGAGGGTAACATTTGTGGCTATGTTGTATCCGCTGGTAAGGTCGTCGAGCGTCACAGGACTTACACCGGTCATAATGATACGGGCAAATATGCTCTTGAATATCTTGAATACATCGCGGTAGAATCCGTCGGCGTGAGTAATTTGGTGATACACATCACGTCCCTGTCTGGCAAGAACGGTGTTCGTGAAGTTGTCGTACTCATCGATGATAAGGCACAGAGGGATATTAAG
>CAYOKO010000009.1:0-25471 GCA_964404555.1 uncultured Bacteroidaceae bacterium
CACACGTCGTCTGCCGGTGAGTACCACAAAGCGTGAGTAATCGTTGTAGGATTGACGCTGTAATTGTTGGAGTTCCTCCGTCTCACGCACTCTATCGTAGAACTTTTTCATCGATTTTTATAGCTGTAAAATTTATGGCGATAACAATTCGCCGAGCAAAGGTACAAAGAAAAACGGATACATCCGCATTTACAGTGTGGAAAATGTAAATGCGGATGTGTTTTTTTGCTATGAAAGAGAGTGAGTTAGTCTTCTCTTCCGCTGAAGTACTTCATGAACTGGGTACGCTCGAAGTGTGTGTATCCTTCGGCCTTACCGTTGCTCATGGCTCCCTGGAACTGAGCTATGCTGTCGTACTGCTTGCGACCCATCCACTGCTCCACGGCGGTGAGCATCTCTTGGATGGCTGCGTTGCCTCCTTGGTAGATGGCACTACATACCTCTACGGCAGTGGCACCGGCAAGGAGACTCTTTACGATGTCTTCACCTGTGTGAACGCCTCCGGATACGGCGATGTTCAGCTGCGGTACCTGTTGTGTGGCAATGCCGGTCCAGCGAAGACGCTGTGAGAGGTCGGCAGGATTGCTGAAGACATTCCCCGTGGTGTACTGCATCTTCTCTATGTCGATGTCCGGCTGATAGGTGCGGTTGAAGAGCACTACGGCTGCGGCTCCATGGGCGTAAAGTTGCTGGATGAGGGCTACGGGGTTGGTGAGGTTGGCTCCCAGCTTCATGATGATGGGGAGGGAAACGGCGGACTTGAGGCTGTCCAGTACCTCTACGTGGAGTTGCTCGTAGCTGCCGGCGGTGTATGTCTTGTCGGTTTGCAGACTTAGGAGGTTTACCTCAATGGCGTCGGCTCCTGCCTGAGCCAGGGTGCGTCCGTAGTCTACCCATTCGGCGGCATTGTAGCAGTTGATGCTGGCTATGACGGGGATGGAGACACGTTTCTTGCTCTCTTCTATGAGGCGTACGTACTCGTTGAGTGCGTGGGAGCGAACGTAGGTGGCTAGGTAGTCGTCGGCTTCGTTGCTGCCGTTGCCGTTCATGTGGAGGGTGTCCTGCATGATTTGCTCCTCGAAGATGGATTTCAATACAACGGCGCCTGCGCCGGCTTGTTCAAGTGATGCCACTTTCTCGGGGGTGGAGGTGAGTCCTGAGCTGGCTACGATGAAGGGGTTTCGCAGCGACAAACCCGCAAATGTGGTGTTTAATGTACTCATATTCTTAAATTTGTATAGTTGTTCAAAAAACCATTTCTTGTTTTCTCAAACAAAATTACTCACTCGTTTCCAATTCTCCAACTTTTTTGGCAAAAAAATACGTAAAAGGGGTGTTTTTTATCCTTGGAGTGTGTTTTATTATAAATAAGGTGTGCTCGTATTTAACAATTTGTACTTCTGTGAAAACGGTGTAGTTTATGTTAAAAATTAGGCTTTTTGAGAAAAAAGTGCTTGAAAGTTGAAACTACTATTTCTACTATTTTATAAATTTGCGGCAGGAGAAAATAGAAATCTCCTAAAAGAGTGTTTGATAAGGATAACCCCGGTGGGGGGAAGACCACACAGCTAAAAACTGAGAGAAGATGGATATTAGAACAACTATTCTATCCTGTTTGTTGCTCCTTGGTGCAAGAGGAGTTGCCCAACCCATAGGGCTGAAGACAAACCTGCTTATGGATGCCACGCTCAACGTGAACCTTGGGCTGGAGCTTCCATTGACACCGCACTGGACTGCCGACATAACCGGCGAATATAACAACTGGACTCTTTCGCACGGTCGCCGTTGGCGTCACTGGTATGCGCAGCCCGAGGCTCGCTACTGGCTTTGCAACCGACTGACGGGACATTTTGTGGGCATACATGGCTTCTTTGGCAAGTACAACATAGGCGGACTGGACAATGACATCATGCTTTTGGGAACCGACTTCTCCAACCTGAGCCATACTCGTTATCAGGGTTGGGCACTGGGTGCCGGTGTTGCCTACGGATATACTTGGCTTCTGGATAGGCACTGGAACTTGGAGGCGGAGATAGGAGTGGGGTATGCCTACAGCAGGTACGACCGCTTCCGCTGTGTGGGATGCGGCAAAAAGCTCGAAACCGACCGCTCGCACCACTATGTGGGGCCTACCAAGGCGGCTATCAATTTGGTGTATATCTTTTAAGACTGTGCTGCTATGAAAAGATTATTCGTACTTTATACAATTGCGATGAGTGCCTTTACGGGTGCTGCTGCGCAGACGGTTGCCGCACAGACGGTGAGCGAGAGTAGGGTGGATAATACCAACCATGTGGTGATGGATTTGGTCATCAACTTGAGGGATGTGAACCCTACGAGCAACGAGGCGGTGGTGATTATTCCGCAGATAAGTAATGGCAGACACACGGTGGACTTGGGGGCTGTGGGGGTGTATGGTCGTAAGCGTTACTACTACTTGCAGCGCGAAGGTTACGGTATGCTTTCTTGGCAACCGAACGAACGGGTAATACGTATGTCGGAGAAGCCCGATACGGTGCATATACCTGTGAATGTGAAGTTTGAAAACTGGATGAACAATTCTCCCATCTTCCTGGAGCGTACCGACTATGGGTGTTGCAACTGTGAGGTGAAGGTGGCGCAGAGTCCTGTGGGTACTTTCTTTGACCGTGCGCATTATCTGCCTACGCTGATTTATCGCCAGCCGGCAGCTCAGGCGGTGAAGTGTGCCAATGTGGAGGGGTCTGCCAAGGTGTTGTTCGAGTTGAACGATACTCACTTGAATACTACCTTTGCCAACAACAAGATGGAGCTGCGCAAGATATATGCGGTGATTGATTCCGTAAAGAGGGATCCCGACATAACGCTTACGGGGATACGACTGAAGGGGTATGCTTCTCCGGACGGTAGCTATGCCGACAATACGGTGCTGGCGAGGGAGCGTACGGAGGCTATACGTAACTATATACTGAATCTTTATCGGTTGGACCAGAACTTCATTACTTGCGAGAGTGAACCGGAGGACTGGGAGGGGGCTCGTGAGTTTGTGAGCACTACTACCATGCCGGGTCATGAGGAGGTGTTGAAGATTATAGACACGGTGGAGGATCCCGATGAGCGTGACGACCGCATACGTCGTGAGTATCCTTATGTCTACAAGTTGATGTCCGAATTGTGTTACCCCACGCTGCGCCACACGGATTACAGGGTGAGCTACACTATACGTAAGTTTACCAATGTGAATGAGTTGGCACGGGTGTTCGAGGAGAATCCGGGTAAGCTGAGCTTGAATGAGTTGTATCTGCTTGCCAACCGTTTCGAACCGGGAAGCGCGGACTACAACCGGGTGTTCCTGACGGCGGTGTTGCTTTATCCCAACGATAGTGTAGCCAACTTGAATGCTGCCAATGTGGCGCTCTCGCAGTTTGATGCGCCTGCTGCCACGCAGTTCCTGCACAAGGCCGGTGACAGTGCCGAGGCGGAGTATGCCCGGGGGGTGCTCAACGTGGTGCGTAAGAACTATGCATCTGCTCGTACTTTCTTTACCAAGGCGAGGAACGGGGGGATAAAAGAGGCTGAGGTGGTGCTGAAGACCATTGAGTCTTTTTAGTAGATGAGTGGAAATAGAGAATTTTGTTATAAATAAGGCATCTCCGGTCTTCCGTAAAGAGGGGGGACGGGGGTGTTAAAAGAAATCATTAATCCCATTTAGAAGATGAGAAAATTTCTAATTTACGGACTTGCTGCCGTCATGATGGCTGCATGCTCCAACGATGATGTTATCAACACGGATGAGCCCGATACGGGTCTCGAAGGAACGCGCTACATGGCTATCAGCCTGATGACAAATGTCCAAAACACACGTGCGACCTCTTCAAGTTTTTCCAACGGTGCTGAGGAAGAGTATGCTGTCTCTACGCAGACGGACAATCTGGTGTTTTACTTCTTTGATGTCAATGGCAATGCTTATGCTGTAGACGATAAAGGCGACAACTACTTGAATCCTAGTAGCTTTGCTACGGTAGGTGCGGATGGTACATCCTCTACTTCTACCTCGGTAGTGTTTACACCGCAGACCGATGGTGGCAACGTAACCAGCATTTCCAATTTGATATTGGCGTTCGAGGGTGAAAAGGGTACCACGCCGGCACAGGTGGTTGCTCTGGTTAATGCTCCTATTGCGTACCAAAAGAATTTTGATAAGTTGTCAACTCTCCGCAAGGAGCTTGTAGCGGATGGAAATACTCGCAACGCTTTGGTGACCGGTGACACAAAGAAGTATTTCCTCATGAGCAACTCCGTATACCAGGATGAGACGACTGGCGAACTGGTTACTGCAACGCCTATCGAGGCAAAGAACATTGCTACTACTATCTCCGATGCTGCAACTAATCCGGTGCAGATTTATGTGGAGCGTGTGGATGCCAAGGTGACGTATTTGGGTCCGGCAAGCACGGAGGATACAAAGTTTGAAAAATCGGGCGATGACGTGTACTTTAAGGTTGCCGACTCCAAGGTTTCCGGCAACTTGGATACGAAGTCTCAGACCAGGCTGGGTATCACAATAGATGCTACCGACAATACGGATAATATCTACGTAAAGGTGGAGGGGTGGACGCTCTTCAACAAGGCGTTGAGCTCTTATCTCATAAAGGATTTGACAGCCGAAACGGGTTCTCCTTGGTGGAATGCCGAGGCGAGTCATCGTTCCTATTGGGCAAATACTCCGAGCGATGTGAAGTTGGGTGAGACCAGTCTTGCATACAACACCATCCTTACGAGGGGTAGCGATAACAGCCATACGGAATATGCTCTGGAGAATACCATAGAGAAGACTATTTCCAACTTCTCCGACAACACCACAACCGATCATAGTACGGGTATTATTCTGGCTGCCAAACTTTACACCAAGAACAGTACGGACAATAGTTTCACGGAGTTGCAGTTGGCTAAGTGGTTGTCTAGATTCTACACGGTAGACAATCTCAAGACGGCGATTGCGAACTATCTGAGTAAGAGTTTATACTATCTCGAGGGTACTACGTATAAGAGCATAGCACCTGCCGACATAGAGTTTACAACCTCTTCTCCAACTTATACGGTAAAGGTGATTCTGTCTACTACCGGAGCTGCCAAGACGTGGTACGATTCTGCCAAGAAGGTTCTGACGACAGAGAAGGTCGAAAAAGAGGACAATGGTGTAGACACCGGTACAAAGACACTCGACCAGACATCCGTAACCACCGAACTCGCCAAGGTGCCCAAGGCACAAATCTGGAGGAACGGTATGTGTTACTACTACACCCCCATCACCCACACCATAGGTACGAATACCAGCAATTCCGTTGTCCGCAACCATTGGTATCGTGTTTCTGTATTGGGCATTAGCGGACTGGGAACTCCGGTTTGGGATCCCGATAACGTGAAGTTCGACCCCACGAATCCTAGCAGCGAGGACGACCAGCAGTGGTATCTTGATGCCAAGATCAACGTTCTGTCCTGGAACTTGATGGACAATGAGGTGACGTTCACTACAACAAAATAATAAGCCATTTTGCAAATATTTCCGTCAGCAGTGTAGAGAGGGAGGGCTTTCTTCCCTCCTACATTGCCGGAGGATATACGAAGGACGATGAAGACAATGTTTGGTAAGCACATAACGAGTATCTTTCTACTCACAGCATCACTCTCCCTATGGACAGCTTGCAACTCGGTCTATCAGTACGAGGGCGACTGCTCCGTGAACTATAGGCTACACTTCGTGGACGACGTCAAACTGAACTTCTCCGACGCCTTCCGGCAAGAGGTGAACTCCATAGCTGTATATGTGTTCACGGAGGATGGCATCTTTGTGTGCAGTAGGTCGGCAAGTGGGGCGATGCTTCATCCCGTAGAGGGAGCCTACTCCATGGACATCAGCGACTTGCCGCCGGGCAACTATCACTTGGTGGCATGGGGCGGACTGGAAGACAATGCTTCTTTCTCCGTACCCGAGTTGACTCCCGGAGTATCTACCTTGAACGACCTCACTTGCACTCTTAGTCGCACCCGAGGCACCGATGGTATAGATGTGGTGAACACCGAACTCGACCCTCTCTTCCATGGAATGCTCGATATAACCATTCCCGAGGAGAATACCGAGGGTACCTACTACTTCACTATGACGCTTTTGAAGAATACCAACAGTGTGAACGTGGTGTTGCAGCAGTTGAACGGAGAGAGTTTGAATGCCGAGGACTACGAATTTATCATAGAAGCCGACAACGGACATCTGAACCACGACAACAGCATACTGAACGATGAACCTAAATTTGTGTATACTTCGTGGAACCGTCAGGGGGGTGTGGCGGGCATCAATACGAACAGTTCTGCCCGGGCGGGGGACAACTACACACAGGTATCTGCTGTGGTTGCCAATCTTACCATTTCGCGTATCGTGGAGCAGGAGGACTGGAGTATGTACACTCGTCCTACACTAACGGTCTACGACCGCACTCGGCAGAAGGTGGTGCTCAGCATACCGCTCATAGACTATGCGCTGCTCATACGTAGCAACTATCCCCGGATAGCGAGTTCGCAGGAGTATCTGGACCGACAGGATGAATACAATATGACTTTCTTCCTGAGCAACGGACAGTGGCTGAGCAATGAGATTATTATAAATTCTTGGAGAATAATGCTTATAGAGAACGAATTCTAAACGAACAATATGCTACAACATCCTGATGTCAAGTGCATTCCTCTCTTGTTCCTGCTGTCTACTCTCTGCGGGTGTATAGAGCAGAACTACTCCGGGGAAGAAGAGGCGGATCACTCTCCCTCTACCGTGACCTTTACGCTTACTGTGGCGCGGGACGAATCTTACGGAACGCGCAGCGACGAGGGTTCTACGCCGAACGATGCGGAGATAGACCCCGAATCGGTGCGTGCTTATCTGGTGAATGCTGCTGGAAATAATACTCCGGTAGCCACGGTGGAGGACTTGTGGTGCTACCGGGTGGGGCAGAGCGAGGGGGGTGATATCTATCAGTACTATGGTGTGGTGGATCGTACGAACATTACTGTGACGGATGGTGCCGAATATCGTTGCATGATTCTTGCTAACACTACGGAGGACTTACTGTCGGCGTGTTCCGATGGGGTGTTGCCTGCGGCGACGGTGTGGACATACGATGCTTCGATTCTTCCTACCGGTACGAATACTACGTATGCTATCCCTATGTGGGGGGTGCAGACGTTTACGTGGCACAACAGCGACGAGGTGAAGTATGTGGGACAGGTGTCTCTCTTGAGAGCGGCGGCGAAGAGTCGTGTTCTTTTGGGGGAGCAGATGGTGAAGGAGGGGTACTCTCTGGGGGATGTTACATTGCTGTCTGCTGCGAGCAAGGGGTATTTGTTGCCGGGTGACTATACGGGGGCGAAGACGACGGCTGAGTTGAATTCTACTGCCGGTGCCGAGAAGGGGGATATCTATTGCTTCAACCCTTGCTTACCTACCGAGGAGGACGGGGTGGTGCAGGTGCCTTTCTATGCTGAGGCAACTAACACTATGGTGGCTTACTTCCCGGAGCGTAGTTTGGCGTCGCCGGAGGATTCCAAGATAAAGGTGGAGCTGAAGAAGAATAACGTGGTGGTATCTACTCCGTACTACATCTACTTTAAGGACTATGCTACGGACGTGCCTTATACGGATTTGGTTCGTAACCGTGTGTACAACTTTACGATAACGGGTTTCTCCGTGGGTGTTTACGATGACCTTTCGGTGAATGCCTGGGAGGAGTCGGGGGAGGAGATAGATTACACGGAGCATGCTTCGGGCGACTGGGATGTGGCGTGGAACGAGGCTACCTATGAGTCGCTGGATAAGCGGGCAAAGTTGGTTATGGTGAAACCTTCTGTGCCGGTGGAACTTACCTTCGATATGCAGACGCCGGTGGGGGCTACGTGGTTTGCTACATTGGCGCAGAGTAATACATCGAACGACGATTATCTTCCCTTTGTGTTCCGCACAGAGGAGGGGGATGATAGTTCTGTGTCGGGTAAGATTACTTCTACCACCAAGGTGACGCTGCGGGTGGCTGCTACCAATGCAAACGCAACCGTACAGCATGAGGCGGTGCTGAATGTGTACATAAGATATATAAACGGTCTAACCCGCAAGGTGGAAGAGCTTAGCGGTTGGCGGTTCGTTCAAAACTAGAGAATGAAACTTATGATAAAACAGGGTTATAATAGGGGGCGGGGAGCTTCTCTGTGGTGGGCATTGCTCCTGTGGATGGGGGTGTGGCTTGCGGTGGCTTCTTGCTCCGATGTCGAGGATGTGGCTAATGCTCCGGGCGGTGTCACCTTGCAGTTATCTAGCAGTGACTTGGTGGTGACAACACGTGCCGACGAGGTGTATCGTACGCCGGAGTACTACATGGACAAAGTCCACTTTTTCTTCTTTCGCAACGATACCGATGCGGAACCTGTGTACCGGAAGTTGAATGTTTCGGTGGCGGAGTATCAAGCCAAGCAGGTTGTCATGGCGCTGCCCGAGGCGGAGAAGGCGTTGCTCTTCCCCGAGGGTACTACTACCTGCACGGTGTATGCTGTGGCAAATGTTGCGCTGACGGAGGATTGGCTCAAGGCGCTTCCCGACCGTTCCATCGCTACGCTCAAGAATCTGGTTCCGGTGAGTCTGTCCGGTGGTGTGGTTGCGAGCGATGGTACTACTCCGCTGCGCACCATGGCGAACGGTGATTTCGCTATGGATGGAAAGGGTACCGCTACGTTGGACAAGACGACGCAGACGGTGAGCGGTAGCATAAAGTTGGAACGTGCGCTGGTTAAGTTGGCGTTGGAGGTGAGTGTGGCAAACGAGGTGAAGGATGATAACGGCAACCTATATACGCCTTCGACGGATGCCAAGGGTATGGAGGTGATACTCCGCAATTGTGCCTCTGTTGGGGTGCTGGATGAGTCTGCCCGCCCGCAGAAAGCCGATGAAACGGTGGATCGTGGTATGCTCAATACGGCTTGCTACTGCACGGCGGAGGAGCCGGTTACCTTCTACTCTTATCCTTCGCACTGGACGCAGGCTTCCACCTTTGGCGATATACAGGATGAGGCTTCCTTTACGTTGAAGATAGCTTGGAAGCGGGAGAATGTGGAGGCGAGCGAGTATGTGCCCTACTATTACCAGATACCTATCAATGCGGATGGGTGCAAACTGGAGCGTAACCATTATTATAAGGTGAAACTGAAGGTGGGTATGCTGGGTATGTCCAATCCCGACGATACTTTTACGATAGGCAATGTGGAGCCTTTTATCAGTTACGAGGTGTTGGACTGGGGCGAGGATGAGCAGTCGCGCGAGGCTACCTTGCAGCAGAGTCACTATGTGATAACGGATGATAATGAGTACACCATCTGGAATCTTAGTACCAAGGAGTTTTCTTATAATTCGTGCGACAAACTCCAGGGTGTTTACTTGGTGAGTGTTTCTTACGAGTCCACTATGTACACCGACGAGAACGATAATCCGCAGACGGCTTATCTTTATAAGCAGGACTACGACGAGGAGAACAATACTTATGTGGAGAGTTCCGATTATTCGGAGCTCGATAATACGGTGCGCACAACGTATTCTTCGGTGGTGGAATACTTGAGTGGGGATTTATCGAATAAGCTGTATTTCACCAGTCTGCAGAGCAACAGCGGTGCTACAGGTACCGTCACATTCAACTTTGATGTCTTGAAGACGGCAGCTGCTGTCTACCGTCCGCTCACTTACACGCTGGCTCTTGTGAACTCCAAGGATCACGGTCAGCTGAAGACCTACGTGAAGGTGATTCAGTACCCTGCCCGTTACATAGAATACGGAAAGGGCGGCAATGCTTTTGTGGACGGATACTATGCCAATCTGCATCCGGATGACGGCTATACGGAGGCGGACTTGCCCGAAGGGGCTATCTACACGCATACGACAAATGGGAAGTCCAATCAACAGACTGTTTCATTGCTCTTGGATTGTTATCATTCTCTCTCGTTTGTCTACTCCGGATATAACGCCAATAACGGGAACCCGTACTATTCCTCCAATTCTACCAACCTTTGTGCGAATGTTTCGATAAATTATGGAACCAATGCTCCCGCTACTACCGATATGGGTGGTATAAACACTAGCTATGAATACGTTCGAGGGGTTATCAACAATTCCGGTACGCTGAACTTCGAGAATACCATAGATGTCTACGTATCGGCCTTTACAAAGGAAGATCATACCTTTACCATCGATGGAAAATCGTATGAATATGTCATAGGTGACCCTAGGGTTGAGGGTGGCTTTATTGCTGATAATGTTCACAAAACAAATGGTTATAGTTGCTCGTACGGTTGTACGGATAAGTATCTGTACGACTATCTCGTAAAGGGAGTGGTGAAGAATTCCACTTATTATAGATATGTGAAATCCTGGGGCGACGATGCTGCCAAGATAAAGGTTGCGGGTAGGGCGGCAGATTACGACAACATCATAGCTCCGCTTTACAAGGTTCAGTCCAGTCTGGGAGCTGCCGCTTCCTTGACCTATTTCGATGTAGCCGAGAAACGGTGCGCCACGTATCAGGAAGCCGGTTACCCGGCAGGACGTTGGAGACTGCCTACCGTTGCCGAAATAGCTTTCTTGATGAAGTTGCAGAAGGAGGAGGTGATAAAGAAAATGTTCTCTCTAAACAATAATAACGGTTATTGGGTGTCTTCCAAGAAGGCTATCTATATAGAGAATTCTACAGGGAATCTTCATGTCCGGACGCCGAACCGTAATTCCAATCAGTGTTACGTGCGTTGTGTCTACGATTTGTGGTACTGGCAGGATGGCGACTCCAAGACGCACCAACACCACCCCACGCATAAGTATAACCCCAAGCCTACTTGGTAACAATATAAAGATGTGTAATATGATGAAACGAATATCCTTATTTCTTCCGTTCATGGTGTTGCTCATGACTCTGTGCAGTTGCAGCGAGGAACTGCTGGAGTGCGCAAACGGCGGCGATGATTTGCAGGACGGGGAGGAGTTTACCCTTACTATCCCGGTGGAGGTGCCGCAGACGGAGGAGGTGTCTACTCGTAGCTTCGACGAGTCTTTCCTGAAGTCCGACTCGGCAAGACGGAACGCTAGCATCATCTTGTTGGCATTCGATAAGAATCACTTCTTCACCAATGCCTACAAGGGAACTTACGAAAGCACGGATGACAATTATTATACTTACTACAGCGTGACTCTCCACAAAACGAGCGATATGCGCTACTTCCATGTATTGGTGAATCACAATGAGTTGCTCGGCAAACTGGGTTCCATCCCCTACGATACCGAGAGCGACATCTTCAACAGTGACCTCATGATAGTGGATCATGAAAAGAATGTCTACTGGGAACGTGTGGCGATGGATGCCGTAACGCCGGAGATAGCTATGGAGAAGTTGAGCCATCTGAAGCTGATTCGTAACTTCGGACGTCTGAAGTTGGACATCGATATCCCCGAAAATGCCGGCGTGGGATACCTGAAGGATGTCTCATGGGGACTGGCATATATACCCACCAAGGGAACGGTAGCTCCCTATCTGCACGACCAGGAGTTTGCCGACTACATAGTGGGCGAGGGCGAAAATGCCGTACTTGCTGACTATAAGACTTTGACAGAGAGTGGCTATACCGGACACATACCTCGCAATGCACAGAATGCCGACACCTTTTACGGTGTCACCAACCCCGAGGATATAGTCTGGAAGGATAAAAGCTCCAATCTCTACACCTTCGAGAACGAGGGTGAGAGCAAAAGCTCCCTCTACAAGGAGACGATGATTCTTATCCGCGCAACCTATGTAAACGAACATGGCACTCCGGATGCCCAACCTACTTACTACCGTGTATCTATAGTAGATCCCGATACCTACGCTCAGCTCAATCTGCTGCGTGATGTGTCTTACGATATTCGTATCTCCGGCGTCTCGGATTCCGGTTACGAAACGGTGCAGGATGCCATCAGCCGCCCTGCCAATAACAACCTTTCCGGCTCCACCATCACCAGTTCCTATCCTACCATCATGGCTGGTTCCAAGGCTCTGCGTGTGGGCTATATGCGCAAGTACATATTGACGCCCGATACTTTCTCGCTCACCTATCGCTATGTGTCAGATGTTACCAAGTTTGATGCTAACAACGCTACCAATCCCGAAACCGATGCGCAGAACGACCAAGTAATCATCTCGGACAACCGTAATCTTCCGTTGGTGGCACAGGACAATACCACTCGTGTTGCGGTGAACGATAGGGAATGGGTGGTTATAGATAATGAGAATGTAAGCCCCGTGCTGGCGCAATACAGTGTAGCGGGGCAAGGCGATGAGGAGGATAAGTTCCGCCGTATCGTCTTTCATCCTGCTACCATTTCCACGGACGGAATTAGTAAAACCGCCACCATACGTCTGCTGGCAAAGGATACGGAACTTTATCGAGATGTGGAGTTTGTGCTGCGTCCGCGCTATAGTCTGCAAAATCCCGTGATAGTGCGCGACGATAGTTATGCCGGGCATGATTGTGGCGATGAGGAGGGGTACTACTCCATCGGTAGCAAGACCAACTTCACTCTCACGGTGGATATCCCCATGAATCTGCCCAAGGAGATTTTCCCGCTCACCTTTACTTTGGAGACCTCGCCGGCTGTGCTGTATCCCAACACGCAGCGAAGCATCATGGAGGCAAACGGTACAGATTATTCTATCTTCGACTGGACCACTCGCAACAGTTTCCACTTCCATCGTTCTGTCACACGCGATGCCTATAACACGCTCTTCACCGGACATGGATACGGCGGTTTCACCGAGAGTTATACGGGCGATGTGGCTACTACGGGAAATGTGGATACGCACTTGGGATACAAGCAGATAACCTTCTTCTTTAGTCTGAACACTTTGTTGATGAAGACTCTTCTGGATAGCAATAATTCTGTTGCGGTGCGGTTTGGTATATACAGCAACGAGTTCTCACCCCATCCGCTGGAAGATGCCAACGAGTACACTCCCGGTATCTTGGATGTCTACTACAAATTTACCTTGGGTACCGACGGCACTTATACGGTGACGCCGGTGACGGAATGATATCTCTATTCCTCTGTCTCCGCAAGAATTACGCAGTAAAATTTTTGCTCTCGCCAAAAAATTACTATCTTTGCACCCGACAAAAAGAATTTATAGGTAAACACAGAAAATAATTTAAGTTTATGGCAGCAGAAAATTTGTACATTACACTCTCTTATGAGTTGTATGTGACCAATAGTGAGGGACAGAGCGAGTTGATGGAGAAGGCACCCGCAGAGCATCCTTTCCAGTTTATCTCCGGTATGGGTGTGACGCTCGATGCTTTCGAGGCACAGATTCTTCCGTTGAATCAGGGGGATACTTTCGACTTCACGCTGAACGAGGATGAGGCTTACGGTCCTTACATTCCGGAGGGCGTGCGCAAGTTGGACAAGCAACTCTTCTACGTGGATGGCAAATTTGCTGCCGACCAGGTGTACGAGGGCAATGTGGTTCCTTTGATGGATAGTGAGGGCAACCACATGAACGCTACCGTTACCGAGGTGACCGATACTACGGTAGAGGTAGACTTGAACCATCCGTTGGCAGGTAAGGAGCTTCACTTTATTGGTAAGGTGGAGTGCAAGCGTGAGGCTACCAATGCCGAGATAGAGGAGACGGCACGTATGCTGAGCGGCGAAGGTGGTTGCGGCGGCTGCGGTGGCGGTTGCGGCGAAGGTGGCTGTGGCGGCTGCGAGGGCGGTTGCGGTAAGTAACTTAAGAAGAAATCTAATAAAAAGATAGAAGTATATATGGGAAACAGCTTTGGGACACTCTTTCGCCTCACCACCTTTGGTGAGAGCCACGGTGCCGGCGTGGGAGGTGTTATAGATGGCTTTCCGGCAGGAATAGAAATAGATGAAGCGTTTGTGCAGCAGGAACTGGACAGACGTCGCCCGGGACAGAGTCGCATTACTACATCGCGCAAAGAACCCGATGCCGTGGAGTTCCTCTCCGGTATCTTCGAGGGCAAGTCAACAGGGTGTCCCATTGGTTTTCTGGTTCGCAATACCAACCAGCATTCCAACGATTACGACAACTTGCGGGAACTGTTCCGTCCGTCGCATGCCGATTACACCTATTATAATAAGTGGGGCATACGCGACCATCGTGGTGGCGGTCGCAGTTCGGCACGCGAGACCATTTCTCGTTGTGTAGGCGGTGCGCTGGCTAAGTTGGCTCTGGCGCAGATGGGCGTAAAGGTGCAGGCGTATGTATCGCAGGTGGGATCTATTGCATTGGAACGTGATTACAAACAGTATGACTTGTCGCTGGCAGAGAGTAACATAGTCCGTTGTCCGGATTCCGTGAAGGCTGCCGAGATGGAGGAGCTTATAGCCAAGATAAAGGGGGAGGGCGATTCCATAGGTGGTGTCATAACGTGTGTGGCTACGGGTGTTCCGGCAGGATGGGGCGAACCGGCGTTTGGCAAACTGCATGCTGCCCTGGGTGGTGCTATGCTCAGCATCAATGCAGTAAAGGGCTTTGAGTACGGAGAGGGCTTCGCCGGTGTTGCGCAGCGTGGTAGCGAACAGAACGATGTCTTCTTCAACAATAATGGTAAGATAGATACGCACACCAACCACAGTGGCGGTATTCAGGGAGGTATCAGTAACGGACAGGACATCTACTTCCGAGTAGCTTTTAAGCCGGTAGCAACGCTCCTTATGGAGCAGCCTACGGTGGATATTCATGGCAATGATACCGTAGTAAAGGCACGTGGTCGTCACGACCCGTGTGTGGTGCCAAGGGCTGTCCCGGTAGTGGAGGCTATGGCTGCTATGACGCTGCTGGATTATGCGTTGATAAATCGAGCTGCAAAATTATAAATCAAAAAAAGAGCTTATGTCTTCCGTAAGCTCTTTTTTGATTCCTATAACTTGCAACTAACAATAATCGAGATGTCTTCCTTGTGCGATGCACTGATGAGCTGGTTGCCGGAGCTGATTTCGGAGCGGTCGAAGTAGTTGGTGAGACCGTATTTCGCTTCTATCTTTAGGCGGGGGCAGGGAGCATAGCTGCCTAGTAATGCCAGACGGATGCCTTGTCCGTAGAGAGAACCGAAACTGCTTCCATAGGAGAGGGTGGGCTCGAAGATGTAAATGCGTGAGGCATAATCCTCGGTGTGGAAGTATCCTAAGAGGGTGCTGATGCGTAGCTTTGGACGGGGAGTGTAGGTGAGGCGTTGCGCTACGTACCATCCTTTATCCAAGGAGGTTTCGTACTTCTTGACATAGGTAAGTGCCGAGGAGGTGATGGCGGTGAAACGCTCGCCCAGGACTGTCGTGATACGCAACTGTATGCGGTGCTGGGCATCGTAGTGTAGAAGCGTTTGTGTGTCCGAAAGGTCGTAACTCTTTTGCCGATTTATCCACTTGTAGCTTAACATGATGCGAGTGCTTGCTATGGGTAGAAAATCTGCCTTGAGAAACATCTCCATACCGTTCGACGGTAACCTACATCCATACACCGCCGATGGAAAGTGGTAGTAATCCACATATCCGTTGATTTGTGTATGGTAGGTGGGGTTCCAATTCATACCCGCATAAACACCCTGCTCGTTTTGCACCGCAGAGTTCGTGCCAATGGAGGAGGCGTGAGGAGCGGTGTACTGTTTATCGTAGTAACGGTGCGACACAAATAACTGCCATTTGTGTGTAACGTAGTAACTTAGCTTGTGCAGAAGTGCCATGTAACCTTTGTCGTTGATGGCTGTCTCGCCTCGAAATGTCAGCGGATAGCGAATGTAGGCGTAGTCTACCGAGGCGTTGGAGAAGTCACTCCCCCGCATGGCATACTCCTTATAATACAGATTGGACGGGGTGAGTGCGTGATTGTAGTGAGTGTGCGTACCCGTAGCTCCTATTTGTAGGTAGCGGTTGCTGTAGCTCAGGTGACCTCCGTAGAGCCACTCGGTGCAGGTGCCGTTTTTACCCTCCTCGCTTTCGGTGCGGTGGTATCCGTCGGTCTTCCACGAGGTAACATCGCCGTCGCTGTTGGTGTTGGCATCGATCCGGCGACGAGAGACATAGACTGTTACCTTCCACGGCGTATCATCGTACTCTTTGCGCCCCAATCCCAAGGTGACGGCAGCCCCCTCGAAGTAATCTACTTCACCGGTAGAGGAGTGCTTTTGTATCCCTTTGCCGTTGTTCTGTGCAAAGATATCGTTGGACTTGCCAAAGCTCATGTTGTTGTTCATCACCAGTCCTTGTCCGAAGCTCAGACGGTAGTCGCCCACCACCATACGTTTTATGCGTCCTACGTTATTTAGCAGAAGATAATAGCCGTAGTAATCGTATCCATACTTGTTCCACGAACCAAAGAAAGGTTCGCCGGGATCCTTATCACCCTGTATGCCCCACAACACCTTGTTGCAGTAGTTGTACTGATAGCGGAAGGTTTCGTGCAGCGCATTTCCCTCGTAAGTGCTGTCGCGGTAGCCCGCTCTTTTGTATAAAGGTATATCGGTGCCCAGAACGAGGGTGTGTGTGCCTCCTGTCAGTAGGTTTCTTGGTGTGATGGGCGGTTCTTCGCTCGGGGCATCCCCTATGTAGGTGAAGAGTGGTAGCAGTTGTCGGTCGGTGTAGGAAAGCTCCGGTATCACCAGCAATTCGCTAAAGGTGAGCATGGCACCGTGCTTCTCCCTGTAGGTTAGGAGAGCCTCTATGCGTGTATCGTCCAGAATGTATAGCGACGAGAGTTGGTCGCGAGTTACGGTGGACAGATTATACTTATGCGTGGTACGTTCCGTCCAGCGCTCGTCCCACAGGGAGGAACTCTCTTCGTCGCTATCGCTGCCTCCGATTTGTTCCAACCACAATTCCTTATAGTATTCCGTTTCGATGGGTGTTTGTGCCGTTGCCGTAAGGGCACACAGTAACGAAGCCGTACAGAGCGTCCGGAGACGCTGTACAGCGCATGATTTGTGTTCCATTTAAATGATGCTTATTTTCTGAAGAAAGAGAAATGAACGCTTCCGTACACTCTTTGGTCGAAGCACAGCGGATGATCCGAGAAGTCGTAGTCCTTGCCATGTTCCAATACAAAGATACCCTCGGGCTTCAGTACGCCCCCGTTAAGAATCACCGTAGGCAGTGTGCCTAGCTCTTTGAGTGCATACGGCGGATCGGCAAAGATGAAGTCGAACTCCTCGTGGCATCGTTCCACGAACTTAAACACATCTCCCTTGATGGATATGCCTCCTTCGTCGCCCAGTTCCTCTAGCGTTTTGGCTATGAAGCGACGGTGCTGCATATCGTTCTCCACTGAGATAACTCGTCGACATCCTCGTGACAACAGTTCCAATGTGATGCTACCCGTTCCCGAAAACAGGTCCAGTGCCGTAGCATCTTCGAAGTCTATGTATCCCGAAAGTACATTAAACAGATTCTCTTTTGCAAAGTCGGTGGTAGGGCGCGCCTTGAAGGTGCGTGGCACATCGAATCTGCGCCCTTTGTATTTACCGGTGATAATTCTCATATCTTATAGTATAAGTGCATTAATGAGTGTCTGCATATCGAACTGAATCTCCCCCTTACGTGCTATGGGACTGGTGGGGAAATCGGTTCGCGGGTTCACCACCATGATATGTGCTACAAAGGTGGTAAGTTCCCGTACGATGCTATCTGCCGCTACATCGCTCATGACGTAGAGAGAATCGCGGTTCTGGTTCATCTTCAGTGTCTTCCATACCGACAAGATGAAGAATACCGCATCCTCCCGGTGCTCCAGCGTAAACTGGTTGGAGTACAACACCGCATCACTTCGCAGAACAAAGACACTCAACTTGTTCTCGTGGAAGTAGGCGTGCAATGCACCGTATAGCGCATCGTCCCCCTTCTGTGGTAAGAAATGCTCCATAACCGGTGTGATGGATGCATAGTACTGAGCGTGCGGAAAACGTTGACTCAGATAGATGTACACCCCCGCATCTATGGGGAATACCTCCGTGGCGTGGCAAGACAGCGAGTTGGTGAGCAGCTTAATATCCGTCACATCATCGTGACAGAAAGAGTACATTTGCATAAGTTCCTCTGCGCTGTATTCCCCCGGCGGTACCAACATGGGGTCACCCTCCACAAGAATGTTCACATCCGTTTGTGTTCCCTTCTTAAGGAAGGACAGTTTGTTGATAGCCGTGCGCAGCTTCTCCAGATAGCTTGTCGGCTTGTCTACTTTAAATCGCTTGTATTTAAAGGACGACAGCGTACCCGGATTGCCGTGCACAAAAGAAAATCCATCCGTGCTTAGACGGATGGATAGTGTATAATTGGATAGTATATTACTCCCAGTTTCCAGCATTGTTGTTTCCGTTATCGAGATCACCAATCTTGAGGCCGCTATAACGACTATACTTCTCGGCATCCTCCTTCAAGGAAGCAACGGTATTGGCATTCATACCCTTCATGTAGGAATCAATCGGAGCGCGGCACTCCATGAGGTATTCCATGGTTCCGGACTTGTTGATGATGAAGGTCTGCTCCAACTCGAACTTCTCGCCGTCGCTGTAAGGAATGTATGCCAGAGAGTCGGCGTTGAAGTCGGCACCGAAGAGATTCTCCTTGAGAGATACCCATGCTGTATCACGACGGAAGCCCTGTAAACCCTTTGCTGCAATCTCGGCAGCGTTACCACTGCGAACGATAGCGGCAGCTTTCGCCTCGGTCAAACCGGCATCCATCTGGTCATCGGTCAACTCACCCTCCTTGATGACGGTAGCGATGCGTGCCTCGTTGATGAACTGGATGAGGTTCTCCATAGTGTCGCAGTACATACCCTCATGTTGCAGCTTGTATTGTTCCTCTGCTTCACGAATCTGAATCAGTCTTTTCTTTACCGCTGCTTCTCTTACGGCTTGCTCTTTCTCGAAGTTGATTGGACCCATGATGCTTTCCACCAAAGCCCATACCAAAGCAACGGCACAGACAGCCAAAATCAAATTAATTACCTTTTTCATAATGTTATTTATCTTTTTATTACTATATTCGCACCACAAAAATAGAAATAATAAATTTAATAACCGATTTTTTTGTCGGTTTTTTCTTATAAAAGGATGAATAAATTGAATTTATGCGAAGAAATGAGGCATTTTTGCCCTTTTGAACCCACTAAAGAGCAGTTATCTTTGCTTAAGGAGTGGGAGAAATTCTTGTTGGACGGACACGAACGTTCGCTGTTTTTGCTGAACGGTTATGCGGGTACAGGTAAGACTTCATTGGTGGGGGCATTGGTGAAAACGTTGTTACAGTATCGCCAAAAAGTGGTGCTCATGGCTCCCACGGGACGGGCTGCCAAGGTGCTGTCGCTGGCTACGGAGATGCCGGTGCTTACCATACATCGCAAGATATATCGTGAACGCAGCTTTACGGGAGACGGGGGTGTCTTTACGTTGAACGATAATCTGTATAAAAATACTCTTTTCATAGTGGATGAGGCTTCCATGATAGCGTATCGGTCGGCGGGGAAGCAGCAGTTTGGCTCCGGCTCGCTCTTGGACGACCTCATGCAGTACGTCTACTCGGGGGAGGGCTGTCGCTTGCTCTTGGTGGGTGACAAGGCTCAGTTGCCCCCGGTGGGGGAGTCGGAGAGTGCCGCCATGGAGGTGCCGATATTGGCGGGTTACGGAGTGCGTGTGTACGCAGTGGAACTTACGGGTGTGGTGAGACAGCTGGATGAGAGTGATATCCTGCTGAACGCAACACACTTCCGGCAACAGTTGGCTGAGGAGGATGTGTACAACTTGCCTGTGGCGTGTGGTAGAAAATGTGGCGATGTGGAACGTGTGAGCGGTGAGGAACTGATTGAGGCTCTGGAAAGTAGCTACTACAGAGTGGGGAAGGACCAGACTGTGGTGGTGACACGTAGTAACAAGCGTGCCAATATATTTAACAATGGTATTCGTGCTCGCATTTTGGACTGCGAGGAGATGCTTTGTAGTGGCGACCATGTGGTGGTGGCGCACAATAATTACTACTGGACGGATGCCTATAAGAAGGAGTTGAAGGAGGGGGAGAAGTGTCCCATGGACTTTATTGCCAACGGCGATGTGGCGGTGGTGCGACGGGTGCGTAATGTGCGGGAGTTGTATGGTTTCCACTTTGCCGATGTGCGTCTGGAATTTCCGGACTACAACGACTTTGAGATTGTGGTGACCGTGTTGCTGGATACACTGCAAAATGAGTCGCCCGACCTCACTGAAGCGCAGCAACAACACCTCACGGAGTGTGTGATGGAGGACTATGCTGATTTGCCTACCAAGCATGAGCGATTGCAGATGTTGAAGCGGGATATGTTCTTCAATGCCTTGCGTCTGAAGTATGCTTATGCCGTGACCTGCCACAAGGCGCAAGGTGGTCAGTGGCAGCATGTTTACCTGGATCAGGGATACCTTACGGAGGATATGGTGTCGGCAGATTATTATCGTTGGTTATACACCGCATTCACTCGTGCTACCGAAAAGTTGTACCTCATTAACTGGTCCGACAAGCAGTGGCAGGAGTTAGAGGAGCGTCCGGAGGAAGAGGAGGAATAAATAATAAGGGGATGCAGCTTTACAGTGCATCCCCTTTCTATAAAAATAGATGATTTTTATTTAGCTAATTCCAGCAACTTCTCGATAGCCTGCTGCATACCCTCCGGGTCTTTGCCTCCGGCCGTTGCGAAGTGAGGCTGACCGCCACCACCACCCTTAATCAGTTTGGCAGCCTCGCGAATCATCTTACCCGCATTCATACCATTCTCCTTTACTAAAGGATCGCTGATGGCAACGATGAGCGATGGTTTGTTGTCGAATATTGTACCCAAGATAACCAACGCATTCTCGGGATTCTCGGCACGCAACTGGAAAGCCAAGTCCTTGGCATCCTCTGGCATGATGGGCAGAACACCCTTGAAAATCTTCACGCCATCCACCTCGGTAGCCGACGTAATCAACTTAGCTTTAAAGGCTTGTGCCTTCTCCTTGCGGAATCCTTCCAATTGCTTCTTCAATACGGAACTCTCCTCAATAGACTTGAGGATAGCAGCCTTAACATCGGGAGCGTTGTTGAACATCTGCTTCAACTCTATGGCATGATCCATAGCATCGTACAAGATGTTTTCGACCGCCTCGCCCGTGAGTGCTTCGATACGGCGTACACCGGCAGCTACGGAGCTTTCGCTCATAATCTTGAACATACCGATGCGACCGGTAGAGCTAGCGTGACATCCACCACAGAACTCTACACTAGTGCCAAACTGAACCACGCGAACATGGTCGCCATACTTCTCGCCAAACAGTGCGATAGCTCCCAACTTTTTAGCCTCCTCGATGGGCACGTTGCGGTGATCCTGCAAAGGAATATCCTCGCGGATACGACGGTTAACGATACGCTCTACCTCACGCAACTGCTCCGGCGTAACCTTTTCGAAGTGAGAGAAGTCGAAACGCAGAGATTCGGGTGTAACCAAGGAACCCTTCTGCTCCACGTGTGAACCCAAAACCTCGCGCAATGCCTGATCCAAAAGGTGGGTACAAGAGTGGTTGGCAGCACTAGCATTTCTCAGCTCTACATCGACACACGCCATGAATGGAGCCTCCGGATGTTGTGGCAATGTCTTGGTAATGTGGATGGGCAAGTTATTCTCCTTCTTGGTATCCTGAATGTCGATGGTTTCGAACTCGCTCACGATAACACCCTTATCGCCTACCTGACCACCACTCTCGGCATAGAACGGAGTCTTGTCCAATACTATCTGATAAAGCTTCTGCTTCTTCTGTACCACCTGACGGTAGCGCAGGATAGAGCACTCATACTCAGTATAATCGTAACCCACAAACTCGGTTTCGCCCTGCTTGAGTTCAATCCAATCGCCGGTCTCTATACCTGCTGCATTACGTGCGCGCTCCTTCTGTTTCTGCATCTCGGCGTTGAACACCTCCTCATCTACCGTAAGATCGTTCTCGCGGCAAATCAGTTCGGTGAGGTCGAGTGGGAAACCGAATGTATCGAACAAGGTGAAAGCCTGTACACCGTCGATAATGCTCTTACCCTCGGCCTTGGTATCCTCCATCACCTTATCCAGCAAGCGGATACCGGTCTCCAGTGTGCGCAGGAAGGAATCCTCCTCCTCCTTCATCACTTTTGCGATAAGTTCCTTCTGTGCCTCTATTTCCGGATAAGTAGGTCCCATCTCGTGAATCAGTACCGGTAACAGCTTATACATGAATGCCTGTTTCTGGTTCAAGAAAGTGTAGCCGTAGCGAACCGCACGGCGCAGGATGCGACGGATAACGTAGCCGGCCTTTGCATTGCCAGGAAGCTGTCCGTCGGCAATAGAGAAGGCTATGGTGCGCAGGTGGTCGGCAACCACACGCATAGCAACATCCTTCTTGGAATCTTCGCCATAAGTGCATCCGGACATCTCGCCGATTACCTTTATAATAGGTTGGAAAACATCGGTGTCATAGTTGGACTTTTTGCCCTGCAGCAATGCACACAGACGCTCGAATCCCATACCGGTATCGATAACCTTGGCGGGCAGTGGCTCCAGGCTCTGGTCTGCCTTGCGGTTGTACTGCATGAACACCAAGTTCCATATCTCAATAACCAACGGGTTATCCTTGTTTACCAGTTCGGCACCCGGAACGAGTGCTTTCTCCTCCTCGCTACGCAGGTCTACGTGAATCTCGGAGCTGGGACCGCAGGGACCTGTAGCACCCATCTCCCAGAAGTTGTCGTGCTTGTTACCGTTTATAATGTGATCCTTCGGAAGGAATTGCTCCCAGTAGGATGCTGCCTCATTGTCGCGCTCTAGACCCTCCTCGGGGGAACCCTCGAACACGGTAGCGTAGAGGTTGCGGGCATCAATCTTCAGTACATCTACCAAGTACTCCCAAGCCCACTCTATGGCCTCCTTCTTAAAATAGTCGCCGAAGCTCCAGTTACCCAACATCTCGAACATGGTGTGGTGATAGGTATCGTGTCCTACCTCTTCCAAGTCGTTGTGCTTACCACTCACGCGAAGACACTTCTGTGAGTCGCAGCATCTTTTGTTCACTGCCGGGCGGTTTCCCAGGATAATATCTTTAAACTGGTTCATACCGGCGTTCGTAAACATCAGCGTTGGGTCGTCCTTTACAACCATGGGTGCTGACGGTACGATGAGGTGTCCTTTAGACTCAAAGAATTTCTTGAAGGACTCTCTGATTTCGTTTGCTGTCATCATATATTTTGTTCTCTTTATTAATTATCTTCCGAAAAGTTTTGCAAAGATAATTTGTTTTCATTACTTTTGCAAATAAATAGCGTAAAAGCACTCCTTTGGAGTCCGAAAAAAGTAAATTATGGCACTTAACCCCACTACTGAAAAGAAACTTTACTACACAATTAGCGAAGTTGCGGAGATGTTTCAAGTGAACGAGTCGCTGCTTCGATACTGGGAAAAAGAGTTCCCAACCATCTCGCCCAAGAAGACGGGACGCAACATCCGTAGGTATACCGCAGAGGATATAGAACAGGTGCGACTGGTCTACAATCTGGTCAAGGTGAAAGGCATGAAGATAAATGCGGCGCGCGACGTGTTGAAGTCCAACAAGTCGGGCGACCGGCAGGTTTCCGATGCCGTGGATATCCTGAAGGGTATTCGCAATGAACTCGTAGCTATCCGCAACGAGCTGAATGACCTTGTGTGATCTAACCGATACGGGTAACCTCTTCTATCTCCTCAATCTTGATGAGTTTGGCGCGAATAGCCTTGACGTCCTTTATGGAGTGGACGTTGAGGATTACTTCGCCGTCGAACAGTCCGTCGTGTGTCTCTATAATCAACTTCTTGATGTTGATGTTGAGGTCTTGTGAGAGTATGGCGGTTATTTGGTTCAACACACCTATGTGGTCTATGCCGCGTATGTGGAGATTGACCACGAAGGAGGTGGTGGAGATATCGCCCCACTTAACGGCAAGAATGCGATTTCCGTAGGCACTTTCCAACTTCTTGGCAACGGGACAACTGCGGGTGTGCAGTACGATGCGGTTCTGGTCTATGTAGCCCAGAGACTCGTCGCCGGGGATGGGATGGCAGCAGTCGGCTATGACAAACTTGCGTATGTTCATCTCGTCGAGAACCACCGGTTTCTTGCGGTCTATGCTGTTAATGAAGTCGGAGATGGGGGAACCTTCCGGAACCTCTTCGACTGTATCGCTCTTCTCCGCTTCCGTATTCTTGGAACGGATAAAGGGGATAAAGTTTTTCCAACTGCGTCGTTTGCTGTTCTTCTTCTCCTCCAATTTCTCCAAAGAGAGAGTTATCTTCTTCTCACCCAGTGCCAGACAGAGCGACTCTTTATTATCGAAGTTGTAGGCTTGGCACACACGGTTCAGATTTGTGGTGTTGGCTTCCATCTCGTGTTCTGCGAGGAAAGCGTTTAGTATCTCTTCACCCTGCTTTAATATATCACGCTGTTCACGACGTATGGCAGCCTGTATCTTACCCTTTGCCTTGGCAGTGGTGACAAACTCCAACCATTCCCGCTGCACGTGTTGCGACTTGGAAGTAAGTATCTCCACCTGGTCGCCACTCTGCAACTTGTGGTTTATAGACACCAACTTATGGTTCACCTTAGCACCTATACAGTGGCTACCTATAAAAGTATGCACGCTAAAGGCAAAGTCCAGCACGGTACAATCGGCAGGCATCGTCTTGATTTCGCCCTTAGGAGTGAACACAAAGATTTCGCTCGCAAAGAGGTTCAGTTTGATGGTATCCAGAAAGTCCATCGCATCGGGCTGCGGATCGTCCAATATCTCCTTGATAGTGAGCAACCACTTGTTCAGTTCGTTCTCCTTCTTCTCCTCGATGGAACCCTCACTCTCCCCCTCGGACATAGTATCCTGATGATCCTTGTACTTCCAATGCGCCGCAAAGCCGGATTCGGCAAAATCGTCCATCTTCTGTGAACGTATCTGTACCTCTATCCAGCGTCCACTGTTGCTCATAAGCGTAACATGAAGCGCCTGATAACCGTTTACTTTCGGGTGGTTTAGCCAGTCGCGGAAGCGTTCCGGATGCGGCTTGTATATCTGACTAATGGTAGCGTAGATGCGGAAACAATCATTAATCTCCTCCTTTGCATCCGACGGTTCGAAGATGATGCGCACCGCCAGAATATCGTATATCTCCTCGAAGGACACATGCTTGGTCTGCATCTTGTTCCATATAGAATAAGGTGACTTGACACGAGCCTTTATGATATAGTTCTTCAGGTTCATTTTGTCCAACTCCTTCCGGATGGGCGAGGTGAACTTCTCGAATACGCTGTCGCGCTCCTGCCGCGTAGACTCCAGCAGTTTGGTAATGTGGCTGTACTCCTCCGGATGCTCGTAATGGAA
>CAYOKO010000010.1:0-25421 GCA_964404555.1 uncultured Bacteroidaceae bacterium
GGTTAATGTACATAATTAAGGGGTGCACTCGTGAGAGTTGCACCCTTTTCTTGTTATACCCACATGATGATTGTTTGTGTGTTCATTCACATGATGATTGTATGTGTATTCATTCATGTTGATGATTGTCCGTCTATTCGTTCACTTGATATTATACGCATATATGGATGTTGCCGTACGGACATAAAAAAACCCGTTGGTATCCCAACAGGTCTCAATTCTTCCGGTTATAACCGATAGGATTTTTTTCGCTATTAGATAGCAGCAGAATCAGCAGCTACAGAATCAGCAGCTACAGAATCAACAGATGCAGAATCAACTACCTCGATAGAATCGCTGATAGAATCGGTCTCCTCAGCAGCCTGCTCAGCCTTGTTACCGCAAGATGCGAATGATACTGCTACGAATGCAGCGAACAAAAATGCTAACTTTTTCATTTCCTTTGCTTTTTAAATTTGTAATACAATATTTGCTTTCTTAAAACGGTGCAAAGTTACGCACTTTTTCGATACGTTGTACACAAAAAGTGCTTTTTTTTTATACTTTTTTTTGCGCTTTTTCTTATCTTGTTGTAAATCAACATTGTATCGAAAAACTTTTTTTGTACCCCTCAACTGCTTTTTTGTCGAAATAGTCGTGAGATTGCGATATTTTGTGTAAGTTTGCACCGGAAAAGAACAAGTGTATATAAATAAGGTATAGGAATGACACCAAACTCAATATTTCAAGGTAAGAAGGCTGTGTTCTACACACTGGGTTGCAAACTGAACTTTGCAGAGACCTCCACCATAGGCAAACAGCTGAAGGAGGTGGGCGTGCGTATGGTGCAGCCGGGAGAGATAGCGGACATCTGTGTGGTAAATACATGCTCGGTCACGGAGGTGGCAGATCATAAGTGCCGACAGGCTATTCACAGGCTTACCAAGCAACATCCGGGAGCATTTGTGGTAGTAACGGGTTGTTATGCTCAGCTGAAACCGGATGTCGTGGCTGAGATTGAGGGAGTGGACTTGGTGCTGGGTGCCGAACAAAAGGGCGATTTGTTGCGCTATTTGGAGGAACGCTTGGATAATGCTGTGGCGGGTTCAGCGGAGCGTACAGCCGCACACGAACGTTTCACGGTAGCTACCAAGGATATTCGTTCCTTTGTACCTTCTTGTTCTCGTGGAGACAGAACTCGTTACTTCTTGAAGGTGCAGGATGGTTGCGATTACTATTGTACTTATTGCACCATCCCCTTTGCTCGCGGTAGAAGTAGGAACGGTTCTATTGCTTCGCTTGTGGAGCAGGCTCGTGAGGTGGCTCGCGAGGGGGGAAAGGAGATTGTAATTACGGGTGTAAACATAGGTGACTTCGGTAAGAGCACCGGTGAATCCTTCTTCCAACTGATACAGGAACTGGACAAGGTGGAGGGGATAGAGCGTTATCGCATCTCCTCGATTGAACCCAATCTCCTAACCGATGAGGTGATAGATTTCTGTGCATCGTCTCGTGCTTTCATGCCACACTTTCATATCCCCTTGCAGTCGGGCAGTAACGATGTGTTACGCTTAATGCATCGTCGTTACGATACCGACTTGTTTGCCCAAAGGGTGGCGCATATAAAACGTGTGATGCCGGATGCCTTTATCGGTGTAGATGTGATAGTGGGTACACGTGGTGAGACCGACGAATTCTTTGAGGATGCTTATCGATTTATTGATTCTCTGGACATTACTCGTTTGCACGTCTTCCCTTATTCGGAGCGACCGGGCACACAGGCTCTGAAGATTCCGTTTACGGTGCGTCCTGAACTGAAGCATGAGCGCAGTCAGCGGTTGATAGCGTTGTCCGACGATAAGCTGCGCAACTTCTATCAGGCACACTTGGGTACGGTGCGTCCGGTGTTGTTGGAGAAGGCGGTTCCGGGTCGTCCTATTCAGGGATTTACGGATAATTATATTCGTGTGGAGGTGGAGAATACTTCCAATGAACTGGACAACTGCATCGTTCCGGTACGTCTGGAGCAGTTGAATGCCGATGGTAGTGCTGTAAAAGCTGTAATTGTAGAATAAAGTCTTGCAACGAAAGAAGTGTATATATGGTAAAGACAGCGATTGTAATATTGAATTGGAATGGCGTGGCAATGCTTCGTAAGTTCCTTCCCTTTGTATTGAGAACGCTGGATGATACAGCTGCGGTCTACGTGGCGGACAATGGTTCTACCGATGATTCTTGTTCGGTGGTAGAGGCAGAGTTCCCGGAGGTGCATCTTATACGTCTGGAGCAGAATTACGGTTTTGCTGATGGTTATAATCGCGCATTGGAGCAGGTGGAGGCAGAGTACTTCATATTGTTGAACAGCGATGTAAGGGTGGATAAGGGTTGGTTGAAGCCGTTGGTTGACTTCATGGATGCCTATCCCAAGGTGGCTGCGTGTCAACCTAAGTTATTAAGTGAACGCAATCCGCTGATGTTCGAATATGCCGGCGCTGCGGGAGGTTATATGGATGCTTACGGGTATCCCTTCTGTCGCGGACGCATCTTGGGTAGGGTCGAGGAGGATGGCGGTCAGTACGATGTGCCTCGCATGGTGTTCTGGGCCACCGGAGCAGCGCTGATGATTCGCAGTGCGGTGTATAGGGAGGTAGGCGGACTAGACGGTCGTTTCTTCGCCCACATGGAGGAGATAGATCTCTGTTGGCGTTTGCGCAGTAGGGGATGGGGCATTTATTGTGTGCCACAGAGTACGGTATATCATGTAGGTGCGGCAACACTCAAGGTAGAGAATCCGCGTAAAACGTTCCTAAACTTCCGCAACAACTTGTTGATGCTTTACAAGAATCTGCCGGAGGAGGAGTTGGCATCAGTCCTGCGCACTCGCAAGTATCTGGATTATTTGGCAGCCTTCCAATTCCTGTTGAAGGGTAAAGTCTCGAATTTCAAAGCGGTACTCTCAGCCCGCAGACAGTTTCACAAGATGGTACCGGAGTACCGTGAGATACGTCGTGAGAACCTTCGCAAAACCGTCACTCCCTGTTGTCCGGAACGTGTGGACTTTTCCATCCTGAAGGAGTACTATTTGCGAGGAAAACGCAGGTTTAGTCAGTTGGAGGTGTAGCCTGTTCCCGCTCTTCCTTCTGCTCCTGATTCTTCCGCTGGATATACTCCGACGGCGACATTTTATAGTATTTCTTGAATACTTCCCGGAAGTATTTCGCATCACCGAATCCGCAGCGATAGCTCACTTCTCCGATGCTGTAGAGATGCGATAGCAACATAGTCTCCGCTTTCCGTAGGCGGCGCATACGGATGTAATCGCCCGGACTGTAACCTGTAAGGCTCTTCATTTTCGTCAACAGCGCACTGCGGCTCATGCCTATCTCCCGACACAATACATCTACCGTATACTCACTTTGATGTAAATGTGCAGATATGTTCTCATCGATTCGTCGCATGAGGGTGTGCCCCTCGTCGGAGAACTCCCCATCGGCTTTTTTCATAGGATTGGCAGGACTCTTCTTTTCTTCATCTGTGAAGTCTGTTCTTTGTCCCTTTAGATAGTATTCTAAATCGCTACTATCTTTTTTAAGCATCCTTGTCAATACATCGCTCAATTTGAGGCTGCTATTAACAGCATCTTGCAAAAGCGCCTTACTTTCGGTACTTAGTTCTTCCTTTTGTAGCACTTCCAGTGTTGGATAGTAAATGTGTTCTATACAGATAGTCGCCATATCTAGTTGCTCAGACATACGCTTTAACGTCTTGCTGAAAAGTATTACTCTGCGACATAGCGGTAGGAGATAGTATGCTATTATGCCCAAAATAAGATATAGTAGAATCATCCACCATGACAGCCAAACGGGATGCGCAACGTTTATCTTCATACTCTTCTGGGCAAGTAATGTGTGGTGTCCCTTGGTGATTGCCTCCAGTTCGAGCGTATGATTTCCGGAAGAGAGATTGTTAATGTGCAACTCCGAATCATCGCCTACAACCTTCCATTCCGAGTCTTCTCCCTTCAGCCGCCAACGAATGAGAACATCACTAGGGTTTTCATAGTTGATGCAGTTTACCTCTATGTACAGATTACGTTCGTCCGACTTTAGCTTCAGTGCCTCATTCTTATCCCCCGTGTATGGGATGTCGTTCACCATAATCTCCTCTATTCGAATTTTATGCACTTGAATATCCGGCAACAACAGCGTGTCCGATAGCTCTATGCCACCGTAGTTACTGCCTAGAATCAGCTTATGATTGTCTGTATGTGTCACCGCATAGTCGTTGAAGATAATCTTTACAACCCCTTGATCTTTTGGCCATATCTTCATGTCGCCGTGGTAGGTGGAGTACACAGCAATCTCTTGTTCCGTACAAATCATGAGATAGTGTCCGGTAATCTCATCTTTGACATCCTCCGGATTTTTGCCGTGGAGTGCACGGTATTCGTGGTAGTAATCCGAATTTGTTTTACCACTGAAACACTGCTGTATATTCGTGATGTGGTTCGAAAGCAGTGCCGAATTTTCTTTTTGCAGATGTTTCACCACCTCTTGGCGTGCATTTAGCACAAAGAGACCATGACTCTTGGTTCCTATATATGTCATACCGCCTAGCTTGTACAGCGTGGTTATGTGGCAGTGTGCCAACTCCTTTACCGAATCCTCTGCGTGTTTTGTTTTTATATCCACCACATAGAGTCCCTCTGTACTGCCTACCCAAAGGTGACGTGGATCCTTTTCGATGAAGCAGGTGGCACGTGGCTTTATGTTTATCTTCCTAAACTCCTTTGTTTTAGGATCGATGCAGGAGGGGTAGTAGTAACCACCCATCCATATCTGCCCCTCACTATCCTTGAAGATGCAACGAATGTTGCGGTTGCAAAGCGGTTCCTCCTTCGCCCCTTTAAAATTATTCTGCGTATAGTGCTTGTAGGAGAAATCCGGTTTCCGTATGGCGTACACCCCGTTGAACGCACCACCAGCTAGGAACTCCCCCTTCTCTATCTCGCAAAGAGATAGAAAAACACTATTCCCCTTTGTCTGTTTAGCCTGCAAGATATGTCGCCAGCTGTTGCTCGTGGGAGAGTAGATAGAAATTCCGTTTCCCGTGAGATACCAGATGTCCCCATCGCTATCCTCGTACACACTGTTTACCTGATTGTTACCCAGCGACTGTGCATTCTTGGTAGCATGGATAATCCAGCGGTAGGGCGGGTACTTATAAGAGAATATGGTGACACCGTAGGGGGATACACCCATCCAGAGCCTATCCTTGTTCTCCATGTAGAGAGAGCGTATGATGTTGCTGTTCATTTTGTTACCCAACGCCTCATTGGGCGCAATAAACGTGCGGCACGTGTAGTCTGTGAGATGCAACTTGCACACTCCCGCCCCCTCGGTTGCCAATAGTAGCTCGTCCGGATAGCGAGTATCTTGTATGATTTGCGTTACAGAAACCCCATCGAGCGGATTGCTCGATAGTGCTTGGAGTGTTCCCGTTTGTTCGGCATAGATATACACACCGCCCGAGAAGGGGGTAATCACCAGTTGACGACTGCGCTCATGATAGTAGAGCAGGGCACGTTCCCGAATAGCATCTGCAATTCGCCGACAGGTACCGGACGGTCGTCTGTCCCAGCGGTAAATACCGTTGGATGTAGCTATGTATAGTGTGTTGCTATCTCCTCCGTACTCTATGTTCTGTATCTCTTCCTTCCCGCAGAAGGGGTTGGGGAGTGCCAGCGTCTTTTTTTTCAGAATATCATAGCGATAGATGTATTTCTTGTCCGATGCCCAGATGTGATGCTTCTGATCCACATTGTGCTGTACCACCTCCAGTTGACTCCGCACTATGAGGGTACGAACGAACTGTTCCCTCTTTTCATCAAACCGAAAAATCTTATCCGCGATACCCATAACCAGAATGTTACCTTGTCCGTCGCACGTCAGCTCCATCTTTTCTATATTGGCAGCCAAGAGAAATTCCTCCTGCCTGTCCAGCTCGAAGTGTTTGAAAGACTTACCGTTGTACCGATCCAATCCCCCCTGCGTGAGCATCCACATATACCCCTTCTTATCCTGACAAATAGCATAAACCTCGTTATGGCTCAGACCGTGTGACGGGTCTAGATAACGAAAAGACTGTGCATGTGTTGGCAATAAGTAACCCATGCAAAGGATTAATAGTGTGAAGATTGTCTGTTTCATTCTGTCTAGCAATTAGTTATTCAAGGCTTGTAAATGTAAAGAGCATCCTCTTGTAAAACAAAGAGGATGCTACTTTTGTTTAAGTTATCACTTAAGAGACAATTTATTTTTTGTGACTTTCAACCCACTTGCGAGCATTCACGAACGCCTCCATCCACGGAGTAATTTCGTCGTGTTTACGCTCGGCAGGGTAGGTGCCGCACTGCCATGGGAAGAAACAACGCTCCGGGTGTGGCATCATAGCCAGATGTCGACCATCCTCGCTGCAAATACCAGCTACGGAGTAATCGGAACCGTTAGGGTTGCCAGGATAACCATCGTAACTGTACTTGGCGATTACGTTGTAGTGATCCTCCGGGTAGGGGAGATGGAACTTGCCCTCGCCGTGAGCCACCCAAACGCCCAGCTTGTTGCCACTCAGAGAACCCATCATAACGCTACGGTTCATTGGAATGGTCAATCCCAGGAAGTTGCTCTCGAACTTGTGAGAAGTATTATGCAACATCTTTGCACGCTTCTTGTCCTTCGGGTTGATGAGGTTCAACTCCACCATCAGCTGACAGCCGTTGCATATACCCAGTGACAAGGTGTCTTCGCGGGCATAGAATGCATCGAGCGCAGCCTTTGCCTTCGGGTTGTAAAGGAAGGCACCGGCCCATCCCTTGGCACTACCCAGAACGTCGGAGTTGGAGAAACCACCGCAGAAGACAATCATGTTGATATCCTCCAAGGTTTCGCGACCGCTGATAAGGTCGGTCATCATAACATCCTTTACATCGAAACCGGCCAAATAGAGAACGTAAGCCATTTCGCGCTCACCGTTGGTACCCTTCTCTCGAATGATAGCAGCCTTCACGCCACTCGGAGTGCGACGTTCCGGAGTGATGCCATACTGTGCCATCTTACCGGTGAAGTCCTTGTTGAATACCATCTCGAGAGGTTGCATCTTATAATTATTGAAACGCTCCTTCGCCATACCGTTCATGCTCTGCTTGCGATCCAGTAAGTAAGAGGTGCTATACCAAACATCGCGCAGGTAATCTATGCCGAACTGGTATTCATCGTCGCCCTTGTTCACCAAGATGTGACGCTCATCGGTAGGAACACCTATCTTAACATAGGAAACACCCGCATCATCGAGTATCTTCTTGAAAGCAGCCTTGTTGTGGTCGGCAACCTGTACAACGACGCCCGGATTCTCGGCAAAGAGAATCTTGATGATATCGTTCTCCTTTATTCCGTTGAGGTTGATCTCCATACCACCTTCTACGTTGGCAAAGTTCATTTCCAACAGCGTGGTAATTAAACCTCCGGCACTGATGTCGTGACCGGCCAACAACAACTCCTTGTTCACCAACTCCTGGATGGCGTTGAAGGCATCGCGGAAGTACTCCGGATTGGTACAGGTAGGAACATCGTCGCCTATCTTGTTGAGAGACTGTGCAAAAGCACTACCACCCAAACGCAAAGCGTCGAAACTGAAATCTATATGATAGAGGGAACTCTTCGGCTCGTTTGCCAATACCGGAGATACCACCTTCTTAACATCGCTAACTTCGCCACCGGAAGTTACAATCACCGTTCCCGGAGAGATAATCTTCTCACCGTTCGGATATTGCTGACTCATAGAAAGAGAATCCTTACCGGTAGGAACGTTGATGTGGAGTTCGCAGCAGAAGTCGGACAACGCTTTCACTGCACTATAGAGGCGAGCATCCTCACCCTCCTGTGAGCGGCACGGCCACATCCAGTTAGCAGAGAGAGATACCGTATCCAGTCCTTCGCTCAGCGGAGCCCAAACAATGTTGGTAAGAGATTCGGCTACAGACAGTACACTACCAGCCTGCGGATTTGCCAAACCTGCTTGTGGAGCGTGTCCCAATGCCGTAGCAATACCCTTGTTGCCACGGTAGTCCAAAGCTACCACACCACAGTCGCTCAGCGGCAACTGAAGTTCACCCTGGCACTGCTGACGAGCAATCTTACCCGTGACGCTACGGTCTACCTTGTTGGTCAACCAATCCTTACATGCCACAGCCTCCATTTGCAGAACGTTGGCTACATATTCGTTCAATTTTGTTATATCGTAGGTAGGGTTCTCGTAGTGACGTTCCACCGTCTTGTCCACCATGACCGTCTTGGGAGAGTGACCGAACATCTGTGCAACATCCCAATCGAACGGACGTACACCGTCACCCTGTTCGAAGGCAAAGTGTGCATCACCGGTAGTTTCACCCACCACATACAGCGGAGCACGTTCGCGCTCGGCAATCTTCTTTACGTGATCCAAATGCTCCTCCTGAATCAACAGACCCATACGCTCCTGACTCTCGTTGGCAATCAATTCCTTGCTGGACAATGTGCTGTCGCCCACCGGCAACTTCGTCATATCGATGGTACCACCACACTCCTCAACCAACTCGGAAAGACAGTTGATGTGTCCTGCAGAACCATGGTCGTGAATAGACACAATCGGGTTCACATCCTCCTCGCAAAGCGCACGCACCAAGTTATTGGCACGCTTCTGCATCTCGGGGTTGGCACGCTGGATAGCATTCAGCTCGATACCGCTGCTGTAACGACCCGTATCCACGGAACTTACAGAACCGCCACCCAAGCCGATGCGGTAGTTATCACCACCTACAACAACAATCTTGTTACCCTTCTCCGGAGTACCCTTCAAGCAATCGCGGCGAGTACCGTAACCCACACCGCCGGCAAGCATAATCACCTTGTCGTAGCCGTAACGTTCATTGTTCTCGGCATGCTCAAAGGTAAGAACAGAACCACAGATAAGTGGCTGACCGAACTTGTTACCAAAGTCGCTTGCACCGTTGGAAGCCTTAATAAGAATCTGCTCAGGAGTTTGGTACAACCACTCTCTCACCGGCAAGATAGACTCCCACTCGCGCTCCCCGTCGGTACGCGGATATGAAGTCATGTACACGGCAGTACCTGCGATAGGCCATGAACCGACACCACCACCCATACGGTCGCGAATTTCACCGCCCGTACCCGTAGCGGCACCATTGAACGGCTCCACCGTAGTAGGGAAGTTGTGAGTCTCCGCTTTCAGCGAGATAACAGACTCCACATCCTTTATAATAAAGTAATCGCTGGTAGCGTGTTCAGCCGGAGCAAACTGCTCTATCACCGGACCGGCAGAGAAGGCTACATTGTCCTTGTAAGCCGATACTATTTTATGCGGATTTTCCTGCGTGGTCTTCTTAATCATCTGGAAGAGAGATGACTCCATCTCTTTACCATCGATGATAAAGGTACCGCCGAAAATCTTGTGTCTACAGTGTTCTGAGTTAATCTGGGCGAATCCGAACACCTCGGAATCGGTAAGTTGACGACCCAGTTGCTTCTCTACTCCCTTTAAATAGACAATCTCCTCTGCCGAAAGAGCCAAACCCTCAGCCTCATTGTACTCCTCAAGGTTGTCAATGTAGCGAATAGGTGCCGGAGCTATGTCAATGTTGAAAATTGTTTGATCCAATCCGTTGTATAAACGTTGCAGCATTACATCATGTTCTGCATCGGCACTTGCCACCGGGAAGTACTCCTCGATACGTTGTATGCCTTTCAGACTCATGTTTTGAGTAATCTCCACGGCATTGGTACTCCATGGAGTAACCATCTCTCGGCGTGGACCGATGAAGTAGCCTTCCAATGATTCTCCCTCCTCTAGGGTGGCATCACCGTATAGCCAACAAAGTTCTGCAATTTCTTCTGGGGTGAACGAGTGGTTTGCCGCTGTAGCAATTACACTCTTACCTGGGGTTCTGAAAAAATAGATCATACCTTATTTATTTGTTGTCATTGTAAAATCGTTCGCAAAGGTAGTCATTATTTTTGGATACGACAAGGAAAACCCTTTTTATCTCATAATATTTCGTCGGTTTAACTCTTGACTGTATCGAGCAGCGTTCTGTAGATGCTCTTTGTAGGTGACAGCAAAGTTGTGAGTGCCGCTGAAATCTTCCTTGGCGCACATATATAGATAGTCGTGATGTACAGCGTTGAGCACGGCATCTATACCGGCAATGCTCGCTATGCGGATGGGACCCGGTGGGAGTCCTATGTGAACATACGTGTTGTAGGGACTGTCGGTGGTTAAGTCGTTGTGTAGTATACGCTTCAGCTCAAAGTTCTTGAGGGCATACTTCACCGTTGGGTCGGCTTGCAGAGGCATATTTACGTGCAGACGGTTTAAGTACATACCGGCTATCATGGGTTTTTCCTTGTTATTGGCGGTCTCCTCGTCTATGATGGAAGCGAGTGTGTACACCTCTATGGGGTTGAGTCCCTGTTGCTGCGCCTTCTGTTTGCGGTCTATGTTCCAGAAGATATTGTTCTCTTTCTCCATACGTTTCATGAGTGCCTGCGGAGTGATGTCCCAATACACTTCGTATGTGTTGGGAATGAACAACGCCTGTATTGTGGTATCGTTCAGCGGAATATCTACACAAGAATAGTTGGAGCACTCCACTGTACTGTTGAATATCCGTGCAAAGTCGGCGGAATCGGCCATAAGCGTATTGCCCAGATAGGCTGCCAACTTATCCATGGTGCGTACCGAGGGGATGGTGAGGCTGATGGCAGCCTGATTGCGGTTGCGAATGTGGCGGATGAGGGTTAGGTTGCTCATTCCGGAGGTAATGGCATAGCGACCGCGATGCAGATTCTCATCACTGAAGAAGTGACGGGCAAGGGTGGCAAAGCCGGATGCTTGTACGGCATTCTCGTATTCGCGCACCTTGTGGGTGAGAGAGTCCAGCGTGTCATCGTTGTCGATGTACAGATATGCCTCCTCTTCATTGTGGGTTGCCGGTAATATAAATAGGTAGAGCGAAAAACCTATCGCCACCAGCAGCAGGACTGCAGTGGCAATAATGTATTTCAGCTTCTTGTTCTCTTTGAAATTCTTCGTGTTCATCTCTGTCTCGTTTTAGTTTCCGTCCGGTTTCAATGTGTCGGTAAAGGGACTATCGTTCCAGTGGAAGGCATCACGGTTGTCGGGCTGCGACGGAGAGTATGCTTTGTAGTCGCTACGCAGATGCTGTATTATGGGGAGTTGCAATGCCTTCATCCCCTCTATGATGCACTTGGCTATCTCGTAGGCTCCATACGGGTTGAAGTGCGTATTGTCGGCAAACGCCTGTGTCTGTCCCGGGTAACTGCCTGCCGGATAGTGTACAAAGGCACGTTTGCTTCCTTCCTCGCCCAGCGTTTCGAACAAGGTACGAGTCATGCTATGCAAGTCTATCAACTGTACCCCCTCGCGCTCAGCAACCCAAGCCATAGCTTCGGGGTAGTTGGCATGTGTTTCTTGTATCTTTCCATCCTTAAAGAAACGTCTCTGGGTGGGCGTTACCAAAATAGGTGTTGCCCCCACCTTGCGAGCCTCGTCTATGAAGGTTTTGAGCGCAGTAGCAAAGTTGTAGTAAGCACCGCTACCCGGTTTCTTCTGCTTTTGGTCGTTGTGACCAAACTCCATGACGATGTAGTCGCCGGCCTTCAAGGTGGTGAGAATCTTCTTGAGTCGCTTCACCTGAATGAAGGTCTCTGCCGTTTCGCCACTCTCGGCATAGTTGGCAAAAACCACATTCTCGTCGAAGAAGCGTGGTATCATCTGTCCCCAGCTAGCCCATGGTTCATAGTCCTGGTCCACCACCGTACTGTTGCCACACAAGTACACCGTGGGGATGTTTTCCTCTGCCGGTTCTATGCGGATGGAGGATATGGCAGGTGCATCGCCGTTGATTTCAATCGTCAACTTGTCGTCCCAGTTAAGTTTGTTCTTTTCGCGCTCCTTTATCAACACATTTTCTTTTTCGTTGATAACCGTGTTACGCTTGTTTACGATAAAGGAGAAACTCTTTTGTTCCCCCTTCTTGGTGACAATGTTTTCCAGGAAAAGCCGACGGGACTCCGCACGCACCGTAGTGTTGCCGGCACGCAGTGAGTTGCCCACCGTAACGGTTACCTTGTAGTTGCCGTCCGGTTCGTACACCGATATATAATAAGGAGATTTCTCCGCCTTGTTATGCAGTTTCGGCGAGTTCATAAGGTCGAATCCATATCCCTTTTCTCGAGAATATCTATCTTGTTCGGTAAGGAGAATCGTTTCTCCGTGCCGGTCGGCTCTACCCTCCAGAACCAAGTTGTAGGAGCGCTGAGCCATGCACAGTCCACCGGTAAGTAAGGCTGCGACGCTAAGTATCAATCGTGCATTCATGCTCACTTTTTTAATCAATTAGTCTGCAAAGATAGCATTTTCTTTCCAAAAATGGCACTTTTTAGAAAAAGAAAGTAATCGTAAGGGGTTAACGGGGGTGGAAATGGTAAAAAGAGGTAGAAAAAAGAGGTATTTTTCAAAAAAAAGCGAAAAATAGGTGCAAAGCTCGCCGTTTTAGTTGCTTATATCTATACTTTGTATTACCTTTGACTGCTGAAAGGAAAAAGTGTGTATGTTGAATTTTATATGTTTTGGCAGTGGTAGCAGTGGAAATTGCTATTACTTGTTTACGGAAGATGCCGGAATCTTGCTCGATGCCGGTGTAGGTGTTCGTCTGCTCTCCAAGCGTCTCGCCGATGCGGGTGTGACGCTAAAAAATATGCGTGCCATCTTTGTAACGCACGACCATGCCGACCACATAAAAGCCCTTGGTGCGCTGGAGCGTGATTATAATGTGCCTGTGTATGCTTCTCAAAAGGTACATACGGGTATTAAGAAGAGTTATTGTGTGTCGCGCAATCTTCATCCTTATAATATAAAGATGATAGAGAAGGGTGAAACGGTTCAGGTAGGTGATTTCTCGGTGACGGCGTTCGATGTGCCTCATGATAGTTCCGACAACCAAGGTTACATGGTGGAGTATGGGGGCATTACTTTTTGTCTCATTACGGATGCCGGAAGTGTTGTTCCGGACATACAGGAGGCTATTCGTCGTGCCAACTATTTGGTGATAGAGGCGAATCACGATGTGGATATGCTTACGAATGGCAATTATCCCAAGTATCTCCAGGAACGTATTCTGGGGGCAAATGGTCATTTGAGCAATGCAACGTGTGCCGATGTGTTGGCCGAAAATGTTACGGAGTCATTGCGCCACGTATGGCTGTGTCACTTGAGTGAGGAGAATAATCATCCGGAGTTAGCGCGTAAAACCATCGATTGCAAGCTTCGTTCCTGCGGAATTATTCCGGGAAAGGATTTTGAGCTAGATGTGCTAAAACGTACGGTTGCGAGCGATATTTATCCCTTGAAATAGGGCAAAAGTAATAAAAATTGCCCTTTTTGATGAAAAAACTTGGAAAATGTTTGGTGGAATAAAAAGAAATGTCTACCTTTGCACTCGCAAACGAGAAACAAGCGTCCTTAGCTCAGTTGGTAGAGCAATTGACTCTTAATCAATGGGTCCAGGGTTCGAACCCCTGAGGGCGTACAAAAAGACGGAATCGCAAGGTTCCGTCTTTTTTTGTTCTAGAAGATAGTATTGAAATGTTACAAATGTAGGTTTTGGCTTTGCTTGTATGGGAATGACCTTTGCGGGAGAGTTGGTGCGTCGTACCGTTTCTATAGCGACTCATCGAACGCAGATGGTCGCCTTGGGTTACGTCTCGCCCTTTAGCTTACAAGTAGTGTGCGGGTGTATAAAGTGTGTAACCCGGCATTTCTTTAGAAACTATTGCTGTTACATCGGGGTTTTGAGATTGCGGTGTGCGAAGAGGTGAAATAATTGCGCTTAATTAGCTCTCGATTTATACGCAGAAAGGGTTGAGAAAGCGTACGACTTTGCACCATATTCCTGCGCTTTTTGAGTGCTAATTAACCTAGAAAAATTTCTTTTTAAGTAGAGAAATCTCCGGGATTCTACCTAGTTGAAAACACTGCCCGTGTATATGTGGCAAGATATGTAACTATGCATCGTTTTGCGTGAAGGATATAGAAGTTTTAACACCTGAAGGGTAAGTAGGTGCTTTACTACCCCTCTTTAGCCGAGTTTTCGGGAAAATCCTTCAAAGCTTCACTTTTTGGTGTTAAGTGTTGATAATGTGAACGATATAAGTGAACCTTAATCTTTCACTATCCTTCACCTTTTTTGCTCATTCCCTTCAAATAGAGCGTTTGTTAAGAAGTCCTTATGTTTCATACTGTCAGATAGTCAATGAGTTAAATGCGTACGGACTGCTTTCATTCGGATTTCTGCATCCTTCACTGTGAAAACCGTGTAAATACTAGTAATAACTCTTGATTTTGTAGTTGGAAAAGGCGCAAAATGCCCATAATCTTTACAAAAGATGGTGCGTTTCTTGAGTGAAGGGTGCTATTTGTATTTAACGTACTGAATGATAGAGCGTATGAAGGGAAAATGAAGGGCTGAAGAGCTTTCGGACTAAGTCCTTATAGGGAGTGAAGGATGCGAAGATGTTTCCCTAATCGACTGATTTATAATATGCGTGATACGTGTTGTGAAGGGTGTGAATTCTTGCCTGTGAAGGGTGTGCCCCATGTTGAAGCCTATTGTAAATGTTGAAAATGTCTGACAAATGCAAGAAAAGGACACCGACGTTTCGCCGCACATCCACAAAACATTGACATCGATACCTCCACGCAACACGCTTATTGGAGCGTGGAATTAATCCCACGCCCCAATGATTCTGCCAAACTCTTTTACACCCTCCGATGCACCCTTCTGTATAACATGTACGTTGTATGTAGGGGAGACGGAAACCTCTTTGGGATCTATGAGATAGATGGGAGCATGCTGCGGGACGTAGTTGATGAGACCCGATGCCGGATAAACATTCAGCGACGTTCCTATGATGAGGAAGATGTCCGCCTGCTCCGCCAACTCGGCTGCCTTCTCGATGAGAGGAACCGACTCGCCAAACCATACTATGAAAGGACGAATGGGAGAACCATCTGCTGCTTTGTCCGTGTATTTAACATCGTATTCCTCCGGCGAAAGTTCGTGTATGTACTTGGGGTTGTTCGGATCCCATGACGAAGTAACCTTCGTCAACTCCCCATGAAGGTGAACAACGTTGGTGCTATGAGCACGCTCATGGAGATTGTCTACGTTCTGCGTCACAATGGAAACACGAAACTGCTTCTCCAACTCCGCCAACAAGAGATGCCCCTCGTTGGGCTGAACATCTGCCAACTGCTTACGTCTTTCATTGTAAAACTCCGTTACCAGTTGCGGGTTGGCACGGAACCCCTCCGGCGTAGCCACCAACTGTACCGGATACTGGTCCCACAGTCCGCCGGAATCGCGAAAGGTGCTCAGTCCGCTCTCCGCACTCATGCCGGCACCCGTCAATACAACTAAATGTTTCATCCTTTCCGTAATTAATGGTTCGTATATGTGTGTAAAACAAAAAAAGAGTCCGATAATGCTATCGAACTCTTCTTAGTGACTCCTATAGGATTCAAACCTATAACCTTTTGATCCGTAGTCAAATGCTCTATTCAGTTGAGCTAAGGAGCCATCCTTGTTTGCTAATTTCTCAATTGCGATGCAAAGGTACAACTTCTTTTGGAATCTGCAAAGTTTTGAGTTCTTTTTTTTAGAGAAATGTGCGAAAAACCGCCTTTTTATACCTTTCGAGCCGAAAAATGAGCCTAAAACTCCACTTTTTATCCCCGTAAGGCTATCTGTTCAGCAATTCTTTTACCTCCTGTCGGCGCGTCCAGAAGTCCACGTACTGTTGCGCCACTTTTATGTGGTCGTGATGCTTCTTTATGTACGTAACACTGTCCTTAGACAACTGCGTGAGACGCTCCGGGTGCAGCACCAACTGCTCCAACTCGTGATACACACTCTCCTCCGTGGGCTGCACATTGATGATGGGACGCAACTCCTTTTCGCCCAAAATCTCGTAGTTCTCCGGTTCGCCACCACTCACCACAATCAACCCCTTTGCCATAGCCAGCAGAGCATTCATCGCCGGTGTATAGGAGTAGAGCTGGTCCAGCAACACATCCGAATGGTTCATCAAGTCCTGGTAAGCCAAGAACGGAATAGACTCCACACGGATAATCTCGCAACGATCCGGATACTTCTCGGCCACCCGTTGCAACGCCCGTAGCATAATGTCCGTACCCTTGTACACACTACGAGACTTCTGTATGCCTATGAAGAACTGAATCTTCTTTCCCGGATGCGGCAACTTGGGCTGGATACTCCCCGTATCGATGGGGAAGGGGATGAACTGTAACTTATCCTTGAAGAAAGGTCGATACGAAGCATCGTACTCGTACAATCCCGAAATGATGCCATCGCAGTCGCGCGCAATCCTCGTGTTCAAGTCACCCTTCGGACCGTAGATCCATTCGTTTATCCACTGCTCGTTGTCCTTGCTGAAACGTTCCTTCTCCCCCAAGTTGAAATCGGAATACCGAAACGTCTTGCAGTTGATTCCCGCAGCCACCCAGTAGCGATCCATGCCAAAAGCCCCCATAAAGACACTCTTGTTGTATCGCCTCAGATACTTATAATAAGGTAATATGTGTTCCGCCTTCAACTCCAGGAATACAGGATTGATGACCTGCACCACATCGTATCCGCGAAATTTCGTCATTGCTTTCCACAGTCGGCACAAGTAGCAACAAGTATCCCATTTGCCCGTAGAATGCCGAGTCAAATTGACATCTCTAGGATAATTCTTCCATCCATCTCCATCGGACGCAACTGTCACCTCATGTCCCAATTTCCGGAGACCGTTTGCCAGAGTAGCATGTACGTTACTATATTCACCTAGAAGCAGTATTTTCATGTTATATACCAATTTTTCTGTTAATAGACCGCTAAGGTACGCTTTTTATTTGGAATTCGCAAATTATTTCGGATTTTTTGTTTAAATTTGCACGTGTAAAGTAAGTTTATGGCGCAACATGAAAACATAAAATCGCGTTACAACCATGTTCTTAAGTACACAGGGTTGTTCGGAGGGGTGCAGGGGTTGACCATGTTCGTCTCCATTATACGCAATAAGTTGGTCTCGGTCCTGGTGGGAGCCGTGGGACTCGGTATGGCCGATTTGCTCAATCGAACCATCCTCTTCCTCTCCAATTCCACCAACCTGGGCATCTCCTTTAGTGCCGTACAACAGCTGTCCGAGTTGGAACCCGACGAGGAGGAAACCATCGGTCCCGCGGTGGCGCACAATGTACAAGTGATACGCTTTTGGTCCGTTGTCACCGGCATCTTCGGTATGTTGCTCTGCATGATACTCTCCCCCCTGTTGGGCAGGTGGACCATGAACGCCTACAGCAACTACCTCTATTATCTATGGCTCTCCCCCATGGTGTTATGTCTTGCCATAGCAGGCGGTGAACTTGCCATCCTCAAAGCCTTCCGCAGGCTCAAGTCCATAGCCCTTGTCTCCATCTTCAGTGCTCTGGCTACGCTTGTGGTCACCGTACCGCTCTATTACCTCTATGCACTGGATGGAATAGTGCCGGCATTGCTGCTGTCTTCTGTCTGCAATCTCGTTATTGTATTGCGTATTAGTCTGCGATGCATCCCCTGGAACATCCCTTTGTGTCGTGCCAAGCAACTCCTTTACGACGGACGAGGCATCCTCCGCTTGGGCGGTGCCTACATACTAGCCGCCATGGCAGGCGATGGAGCCGATGTAGCCATACGTTCCTTTATAAACGACGTAGACTCCCCCGAACAAGTAGGTTTCTACGCTGCCGGGTTCACCCTCACCGTTACCTATGCCCGCATGGTGTTTGTAGCGATGGACTCCGATTATTACCCCCGCCTCTCCGCCGCTTTTGCCCGGAAAGATGAGCGCAACGAACTCATCAATAGGCAAGTGGAGTTGAGCCTGCTGCTCATGGTACCCTTCCTCACCTTCTTCCTCTGCGTACTCCCGGTGGTGCTCCCCCTGTTGTACACCGGCACCTTTATGCCTGTGTATCCCATGGTGTGTTGCTCCGTATTCTATATGTTCTTCAAGGCGATAACCACCCCCGTGGCCTATATGCCACTCGCCAAGGGCGACCCGGTGGTGTATGCCGGTATGGAGTTCCTGTACGATTTTTTCTTTATGATTCTCGTGATTCTAGGATTCCGGTGGGGCGGACTGTTGGGCGCCGGCATAGCCCTTTCGCTCTCCAATCTCCTCGATATGCTCTTCATCCTCACCTTCTACAGTCGCCGATACGGTTACACCATGTCCGGTGAGGTGCGACGCTTTGGTCTTATTCTGGGGTTGCTGCTTGCTATATCCGTTGCCGCCTCCTTCCGTACGTACGGACTCTGCCGCATCGTTCTGCAAGTAGTCTGCTGCCTGCTTGCCACCGGATACTCCTATTACATAATAAAGAATACCACAACCCTGATGAGCGAACTCCGTGAGCGCATCAAAAACAAGAGGAGGAGATCACCATGAAAAAAATAGCCATACTTGTAGCCTGTTACAATGCTGCCCCTTACGTGGTGCGCTGTCTGGAATCCTTGCGAAACCAGACCCTCCGGGACATACAGATTATCTGCATAGACGATGCATCTACCGATACAACTCTTGCCCTCTTGCAGCAGCAAGCCCGGGAGGATGAACGTATCACCGTGCTTCATCTGTCCCAAAATAGCGGACAAGCTTATGCTCGTAATCAGGGACTTAAAGTGGCCGATGCGGAATTTATCACCATGGTCGATGCCGACGATACTCTGTCGCTCGATGCTCTGGAGTCGGCTTACAATGTTTTTGAACGCTATCCCAAAACCGATAGCGTTGTCTTCCGACTGGTCTATCGTTATCCCGACGGAAAGGAGGTTCCTTATCCCTTCCTCACTGTGCGTCATCCCGACGGAAGCGACCCTTCCTGCGGCTATTTCACCGGCGAGGAGGCTTTTGTGGAAAGTCTCGACCAGGCTCTTCATGGTCTCTATGTGGTGAGAGCTTCTATCCATAGGGAGATACCCTACGATGAAACCTGTCGACTTTACAGCGACGACAATACTGCCCACATGCACTATTTGCGTTCCCGTGAGGTGCGTTACTGCAACGGTATTTACTATTATTTACAGCGCGAAGACTCCATGACGCATGGTGTAAACATACACCGCTTCGACTTTCTCGATGCGGGATACAGTCTAAAGGAACAAGTGTTGCAGGCGGATCCTTCTCCCGATGCTCTTTTACGCACCGAGCAGTTCCGCTGGAATGCTTTCCTCTCCACCATGCGTTTCTATCACGAACATGCCGATGAATTTCCTCGTAAGCAGCGTCCCGAACTTCTGGGACGTCTACGCAACTGTTGGGATACGCTGGATAGGAGACAGCTAAAGCGCACGCTGTCGGGTAGATGGATAGATAAACCCAACGGTGGATTCCGCTTCTTCCACCGTCTGCAAAGCATCTATGTAGGAGCGGCACGTGTATATCATTCAGGAAAAAAACAATAAAAAGATAATATGAGCCATATGAAGAAACATCTAAAAACCGTTCTTGTAACCACCGTTCTCGGTGCTTTTGCCCAGGTGGGGCAAGCGGGCGATCGGTTGGATTGGAATGAGCCTAATGCGGCCAATCCCATTTTGCCCGGTTACTTTGCCGACCCCACCATCCGTAAGTTTGGTGATACGTATTACATCTACGCCACTACCGATGGTAACGGAGGAGGTTTCGGTCCTTCGCAGGTGTGGGTATCCAAGGATTTGAACGACTGGACTATTATGCCCATGAATTGGCCTACAACCCACTGGATTTGGGCACCCGATGTGTTTAAACAGGGCGACAAATACTATTTTCTTTATTGTCAGCCGTGTACCCTCCACATGGGGGAGTCCGATACGCCTCGCGGTCCATGGACCAATGTGCTAGGGGAGGAGGATGCCGTGTTGGTGCCCGACCGCTTTGTTCACAATGCGATAACGCTGGATGGACAGCACTTCCGCGACGATGATGGCTCCATCTATTTTTACTTTGGTACATGGGGTATCTACAAGGGTTTTGGCTGCGGTGTGGCTAAGCTGAACGATGATATGAAGAGCTTCTCGGACAAGAAGTTGATAGAGAATACCGAGATAACCGATTTCTTCGAGGCTCCTTATGTCTTCAAGAAGGATGGTGTTTACTACTTTACCTATTCCTCCGGTTCCTGTCACGACCATACCTATCGTGTGCAGTATGCTACCAGTACCGTAGGCCCGATGGGTCCTTTTACCTATAAAGGGTGTATCTTGGAATCCAACGAAGACCGCACGGTGGATGGTCCGGGACATCATAGCATCTTGGAGGAGAATGGCAAGTACTACATCTTGTATCACCGTCACGATAATCCTCATTCTACGCGCGGTATGCACCGTCAGTTGTGTATCGATGAGCTGAAGTTCGGCGAGGATGGAAGCATCCTCAAGGTGGAACCTACCCATACGGGTGTAAACTTCAATAAAGGTACCTCTGCTTATCCCGACCTGGCATTTGGTAAACCGGTCATCGCCTCCTCTTATTATAATAACTCCTTCCATCCGCAGTATGCCGTGGACAATAACAACGCCACCCTTTGGCGTCCGCTCACGGTGAACCCGGAGTGGTTGCAGATAGATTTGGAGGCTGTAAAACATGTGGAACAGATTGAAACACAGTGGGAGTACGGAACCTCTTACTATTGTTACACCATAGAAGTATCTACCGACGGACGTGAGTGGACTACGCTGGTAGACCGCTCCATGAATCGTCTGGCAGGCAGTCCTATGGTGGACTACGTAAACGCCAACTTCCGCTACCTGCGCATCCACTTCCTGTATCAAGAAAACAACGGTATGCCGGGTGCTATCTGGAATATAAAGGTGTATGGTGGTGTCAAGAATCTGCCTCCCCAGCAGTGGGTGGGGGTAGATGCCGATAACTATACGTGCAGTTCCTGCAACAACGATCAGGGTATGCTGGGCGGTATCTTTGGCGTGACCGAAAGTGATGCTCTGCGCACTACTACGGAAGGCGGAAGAAAAGCACTCCTCCTTCCTGCCGGTAAGACGGCCACGACATCGGTTCCTCTGCCGGGTATCCTGAAAAATAAGAAAAAGGTACTGCCGGAGTACACCGTTAGCTTCCATGCCTACTACAATGGCGCTTGGCACCGGTTGGCACAGGTGTATAAGAATGGCAAGACAACGAATTACGTAGATGCTGCTCCCGTGGCAGCACTCCCCAAAAATATTAGCGTGGTGCCGGGTAAGCCGTTACAGGTGTCATCCGGTGCAAGTAATTTGGTGTTCAATGATTTGCGTATGTATAGTTGGGCACAAGAGATTGCCGAATTGAGGTTTGACGATACGCACGCAATGGAGCACAAAAAGCCCACGGACTATCAGCAAACCGCTACTCGTGCCGGAGAACTCCTCGTGTTGGATGCTTCCGACTACCGGGTAGGCGAACAACTGACAACCCTCGTCAACCGTGCCGACGGCAAGGAGACGGTGGGCAACCTCAACGCTCGCGGTGCATCGGTAGGTGTGGTGCTCAAGGAGGGCGAACAGGCCTTTGAGTTTACCGGACTGCAACAGTTTGTGTCCGAAAAGGGACTCCCCACCACCATGCTGGGCAATGCTCCTTACACCATCTCCGCATGGGTTTACAACCCGCAGGTAGATGCCAACGAGTGTATCCTCAACCTTGTGCCTACACAAGAGGAGAACTCTACGGTTAGCTTCGGAAACGGTAGTAATGAGAGTAACGGAATCGTTTCGCATTGTGGAAGTTTCGAAGATAAGGGTGATAAATCCGTGAAAGCCAATCAAGGTAAATGGAATTTCTGGACCGTCACTTTCGATGGCTATATGGAGTCCATCTATCTCAACGGTAATCGTATCAGCAAGAAGGATATTGTGATGCTCTTGAAGTCCTCTCCTTATGTTACTCTGGGTAATCGCGAAGGTGGGGATTGGCCCTTCTCCGGATATATCCGTCGCATCTCTCTCTTTGATACCGCTTTGACGGCAGAGCAGGTGCAGCAAGAGGCTAAGAAGGCAAAGAAGACGGATGTACTTTTCCTCTTTAATGCTGCTACCGATACGCCGCAATTTGCAAAGAATGAAGGGGAATGGGGCGGAACCTCTGCCGGAACGCTGGCGGAAACCCTCTGTCAGAACCGTCTGACTACGACCTCTTCCGTGACGGTAAACAATCTCGCAGGTAGTAACGCCGAACAGGTCTCTCTGGGCTTTGTTACCGATAAATCGAAGTTGTCACAGTCGCTGCTTACTCTCTCTACTGCTTTGCAAATTTTTTTGAATAAGGGTATTGTAACGGTGAATAATGTGGCTTGCCCTATAAATGAACCGCTGGCGGCGGGTTATCACGAAGTGGTGCTGAAGCGTGATGGCAAGACAATGGCTGTGTGGGTGGATGGCGAAAAGAGTAACGTCGCAGAGCTGTCTTGGCCGTCCTTCAACGAGGTTGCCCAACTACAACTCTTGCCCGGTGGCGGAGAAAAGGTGGGTGTTACTTCCTGTGTTATTCGTTCGGCAAGTTCCGACGATGCCGCCATTTGTGCGCAGTATCAACAGCAAACGTCAGCACTCGATGTATCGCCCGAGTATGAGGCTCTTGCGGTGACGCCAACGTTGTTGTCGCTTTCCGCCAAAGTCTCTTCGGCTACTCCGTTGCTCTACCGTTACACGGCAGGCAGCACGCAAACCGAATGGATACAAGATTCCGAATATCTCCTGCCCGTGACCTCCGGTGCCAAGACCGCACGTATAGAGATTCGTGACGTTTCCGGTCGTATGGTGGGGAGCAAGGAGTACAGTGTGAAGTCATTGCTCTCTCGGAAACGCTTCAATGTAACCTCTATCGCCGACGGCATCTCAGCCTTTACCGGTACAACTCTCCGTAAGGACGCCGAGACGCCTATGGATATCAACATCTCCAATGGTGTACTCACGCTTTCCTCCTCCGGTTGTAACTTTGCCGTGGACGGGGTGCAAAACGGTCCCTTTATTTACAAGGAGCTGACGGGCGATTTCGTAGCACAAGCTCACGTGAAGGACTTTATCGGTTTGTCCGACCACACCACACCAGCCTACAATGAAGGCGGTGTTATGGTGCTCGTCCCCACACCGCAGAATCGTGGTAAGGCTCAAACAGGTCTGCACGTAGGTGTGTTCCCGCACTACAATCAAGGTAATATCTTCACCCATCTCTACCACGGTCGTATGCAGAGTAGCAACAACAAGGGATGGAATTTTGATCCTTGGATGCAGATAGAGCGTCGCGGTGATATCTTCTATGTGCGTACTTCTGCCGATGGTATTACTTGGACGGATGTTCCCGGAACTCCGGTTAGTCGTCCCGATTTGCACGATGCTACGTTGCAAGTAGGATTCTATCAAGTTACCTATACCGAGGCTTCCGGAAATATGCAGTTTGACAAGGCGGAAATATATAATTAAGGTCACTTTCGGATTTGTCGGGCGTTTCCGGCAAATCCGAAACTTGAGTATATATAAATAAGGTGTACAGAGTAACCGACGGGGTAAAACTCGGAAATTTTACAAAAAATGCACCCTAAGCAGTAAAAAAACAGACAAAAGTTTTGTTGGTTTGAAAAAAGGTTGTACCTTTGCAACCGCAAACGGATTTAAGAATGGTGCCTTGGATGAGTGGCTTAGTCACCGGTCTGCAAAACCGTCTACGGCGGTTCGAATCCGCCAGGCACCTCGAAATCTCTCGGCTTCGGTCGGGAGATTTTTTTATGCATAAAGCTTATGCAATGTTTTGCTCCTCGTCGTGTGTCATTACGCAAGTAACGGAGAATGGTAGAAAAATACTATGTAATTTGTGGTTGTTTCAATATAAATCTTCTAAATAAGCACTGTAAACAGTATGCTTATTCTATTTTTCTTTAAAACCTTGTAATAATGTAACTTTTTCCGTAATTTTGCAGTCGGAATAGAAAAAGTTTAATTATGAACAAGCAGACAAAAGCAATAAACACACGCTTCCAGATGCCCGATGCATACGGAGCCATCAGTATGCCGGTGTATCATACCGCAGCTTATGAGTTTGAAACCGCACAAGATATGTCAAACGCATTCCGTGGCATCACCAATGTTCCCGATTATTCGAGAGTAACCAATCCTACCGTAACTTTCTTTGAGAACAAGGTGAAGGATTTGACCGATGCAAAGGATGTTATCGCTCTGTCATCCGGAATGGCAGCCATAAGCAATACCCTGATGGCGGTGGCATCTACCGGCAAGAATATAGTGACCTCTCGTCACCTCTTTGGCAATACCTATGCTCTCATCGCCGGTTCCTTTATGCGTTTTGGCATTAAGGCGAAGTTTTGCGATTTGTGTAACTTGGAGGAGGTTCGCAATGCCGTAGACGACAAGACTGCCTGCATCTTCCTGGAGATTATCACCAATCCACAGTTGGAGGTAGCCGACCTTAAGGGACTTGCCGAGATAGCACACGAACATAACATCCCGTTGATAGCCGACACTACAGTGATTCCGTTTACGGAGTTTTCGGCCAAGGATTTGGGCGTGGATATCGAAATTCTCTCCAGTACCAAGTATCTCTCCGGTGGTGCCACCAGCATAGGCGGACTGGTAGTAGACTATGGAACCATCCCGTACTTCAGCAAGCGTATGCGCTTTGAGATGCTTTACAACTTCGGTGCTTATATGACACCACACGTGGCCTATATGCAAAGTATCGGTGTTGAGACCCTATGTGCACGTTATGCCGTACAGTCTAAGAATACCCTGGAACTGGCAGAACTGCTCTGTACTCTCCCCGAGATAAAGTATGTCAACTACGTAGGACTTAAAGATAACCCTTATCACGAACTCGCACGCAAGCAGTTCGGTGAGACTGCCGGTGCCGTACTTACCATTGACCTGGAGAGCGAGGAGGCTTGTTATCGATTCATCAACCGTTTGCAGTTGATTCGTCGTGCCACCAATCTGTTTGACAATAAATCACTTGCCATACATCCTTCCAGCACCATCTTCGGTAACTTCACGCCCCAGGATAAGGCGAAGATGGATGTAAAAGACACCACTATCCGCATATCCGTAGGTTTGGAGGCTGTAGAGGAGCTGTTTGAGGATATCAAACAGGCCGTTTCAAAAGAGGGGTAATTAATTATACTCGGGTTTCGAATTTACTTTCTACGTGGGAAGTGAATTCGAAACTTGAATTGTAAATATATAATGTAATGAAGAAGTACGATTTTGACAAGGTAATCAACCG